>NZ_JBVIRY010000003.1:0-502732 GCF_055575795.1 Kitasatospora sp. NPDC034023 | reverse complement strand
GACCAACATCGCCGCCGCAGCCGACCACTACCGGTCACGCCCCGACCACGCCACCGCACTCCTCAAGATCACCTGCTGAGAACGCATCAGCCCTGGGTCTTCCGCCCTGCTGTTCGGCAAGGCCACCAAGGCGTGGCTGGCGATTTTCGTCGTGCTCAGCGTCGGCGGCGTGCTGTGGGCCGGTTCCCAGACGCCGATGGGGTGGGCGTTCTACCTGATCGTCGTGCTCGCGGGAATCTTCTTGTCCTATCTGGTCGTACGTGTGGACCTGGATGATCCGCAATCGTGCTGGGACACCTTCGTCGCCAACACGTACTTCGGCTGGATCGTTCTCGCGGCCGCGGTCGCCGGGCAGTTCACATGAAGGATGAGCTACGTATGACGGATTCGATGTGGCAGGGCAGTGGCGTCGACCTGGACGCCTACCTGACCCGCGTGGGCTACCAGGGCGACGTGGCTGCGGACCTCTCCACGCTGCGGGGTCTGCACGCCGCCCACGTCGACGCGATCGCCTTCGACAACCTCGACGCGGTGCTCGGGCGGCCGACGGTGCCGTTGGACCTGGACAGCGTCCAGGAGAAGATCGTGCGACAGGGCCGCGGCGGCTGGTGCCTGGAACAGGTCGTCCTGATGGCGGCGGTGCTGGACCGGATCGGCTTCACGTTCTCGGCGTTCGCGGGCAGGACACGGATCCGCACCGGGAACAAGTTCGGTCCGGCACTCCACGTAGCCCTGTGCGTGCAGCTCGACGACGAACGCTGGATCTTCGACGTGGGTTTCGGTGCATACGGGCCGCACGTCCCCATCCGCCTCGCCGAGAACTCGCGGCTGGACGGCGATTGGCCCTTCGACGTGGTGCGGGAACCGAGTGGTGAACACGTGCTGCGGTTCCTTCGACCTGAGGGTCCCGCAGAGCTCTACGGTTTCACCACCGACGCGCGCTATCCGTCGGACTTCGAGCTCCTCAACCATTTCTGCCTGACTCACCCGCGCTCGCCGTTCAACCACCGCATGGTCCTCCAGCGCACTCAGCCCGACGTGAGGCACCTCCTCGTCGGCAGCACTCTCACGGAGATACGTCCCGCAGAGCCGGCGACCTTCCGGGAACTCGACAAGGACGAGACGCTTTCCGCTCCCGAGGAAATCTTCGGGATCACCTTGGAACCGGGCGACGTCCAAACGCTCCGGAAGATCTTGGACGGCCCGTGATGCGTACCTTGCTGCTGGACAACTACGACTCGTACACCTTCAACCTGTACCAGTTGATCGCCGAGATCAACGGCCGGGAGCCCGTCGTCATGGTCAACGACGATCCGATGTTGTCCAGCCTGCGGCTGGAGGACTTCGACAACATCGTCGTCTCGCCCGGCCCTGGACGGCCGCAGAACCCGCGCGACGTCGGCCTCCTCGGCGACCTGCTGCGTCGCACCACGCTGCCCGTGCTGGGCGTCTGCCTCGGCCATCAGATGATCGCGCACCTGGCCGGAGCGTCGGTGGCCGCCGCGCCCGAACCGAGACACGGGTACCTCGCCAAGGTCTCCCACGAGGGAGATCCGCTGTTCGCCGGCATTCCGCGGGAATTCGTCGCGGTTCGCTACCACTCGCTGTGCGTGCAGGAGCCCCTGCCCGAGGAGCTCATCGCCACCGCGTGGGCAGACGACGGTGTACTCATGGCGCTGCGTCACCGCGATCTGCCGCAGTGGGGCGTGCAGTTCCACCCCGAGTCGATAGCTTCCCAGTACGGGCGTGAGATCCTGCGGAACTTCGCCGATCTGACCCGCCGGACGCAGCACAAACAACGGCCCTCCGTCACCGACACCGGAACGGACACGGACACCGGCACCGGCACCGCACTGGCCGGCGAGACGCCCGGCGCGGTCGAGGAACTGGGAATCATCAGCACGGCCGTGCCGACCGCTGCCGATTCCGAGGCCATCTTTCTGAAGCTCTTCGACAACACCCCGTACTGCTTCTGGCTGGACAGCAGCCGGGTGGAGGAGGGCCTGTCCCGGTTCTCGTTCCTCGGCGACACGTCAGGTCCGCTCAGCGAGGTCCTGACCTACCGCACCGGCAGCGGGACAGTGGAAGTGCGCGACGCGAACGGCGTCGGCATCGTCACCGGCAGCGTGTTCGACGTCCTCGAACAGCGGCTGCGCGACCGGCGCATCCCCGACTCGGACCTGCCGTTCGACCTGACCGGCGGCTACGTCGGCTACTTCGGCTACGAACTCAAAGCCGAATGCGGGGCCACGGCCAGCCACACCGCCGAAACGCCGGACGCCATCTGGATGTTCGCCGATCGCGTCATCGCGGTCGACCACCAGGAGGGACTGACCTACCTGGTGGCCGTCCACGACGAGAAGACCCGGCGTGACGCGCAGGAGTGGGTGGAACGGACGTCCGCGCTCCTGACGGGCCTGAACCCGGCCGATGTCGAGCCGCCGCGCGAACCCGCCGCCGGCCCGCCCCCGAATGCCGAGGAGTACCTCGGCCGCGGCCGGAGCCAGTACCTGGCGGACATCACGGAGTGCCAGCGGCAGCTGAACCGGGGCGAGAGCTACGAGATCTGCCTGACCAACAAGTTGCACATGCCGTTCCACGACGACGACACGTCCTTCTACCTGCGGCTGCGCCGGGCGAACCCGGCACCGTACGCCGCGCTCCTACGCCTGGGCGACGTCACGGTCTTCAGCTCCTCGCCGGAGCGGTTCCTGCGCATCGAGAGGGACCGCACGGTCACCAGCAAGCCGATCAAGGGCACGGCCCCGCGCGACGCCGACCCGGTGCGCGACGCCGAACTGGCCGCCGTCCTCGCCTCCAGCGCCAAGACTCAGGCCGAGAACCTGATGATCGTCGACCTGTTGCGCAACGACCTGGGCCGGGTGTGCGAGGTGGGCAGCATCGAGGTCGACCCGTACCTGGCCGTCGAGAGCTACGAGACCGTGCACCAACTGGTCTCCACCGTTCGCGGACGGCTCAGTGACGGGGTCAGCGCGATGGACTGCGCCCGGCAGTGCTTCCCGGGCGGGTCGATGACCGGAGCGCCGAAGCTGCGCACCATGGAGATCATCGACCGCTTGGAGACGGAGGCCCGGGGTGTCTACTCCGGCGCCCTCGGCTACTTCGGCCTCTCCGGCGGCACGGAACTGAACATCGTGATCCGCACCGCGGTCCGTGTCGGTGACCGGTTGACCATCGGAGCCGGCGGGGCGATAGTGCTCGACTCCGACCCGCACGAAGAGTACGAGGAGATGCTGCTCAAGGCGGCGGCGTCGCTCCGCGCCTGGCGTGCGCCGGCGGTGTCGGACGTGGGCGGCTCCCGACGATGAACACGGCAAAGAGCACGGCCACCGACCAGGGCGTCCGCCGGTGCTGGGACCCCGATGGCGGATGGTCGACGGCCGACGCCGCCGGGACGGTGCTGGCCATCGACTCCTGGCTCGTGGACGAGGGGCGGGTGCGGGGACTCGACCGGCACGCCGAACGCTTCGGTTCGGCCTGCGACCGGTTCGGCGGACCGGGAGCCGAACGGACGAACCGGTTCCTGCGGGCGGTCGCCGAGTCGCTGCCCGCGCAAGGCCGATGGTTTCCTCGCGTCGAACTCGTGGAGACCGGGTCGGGAACGCGGCTGCGGATGTGGCTGCGCCCCGCGCCACCGCGCACCGCGACCGTCCGGTTGTGGACCGCGGCGGGACCCGACCGCCGTCGACTGCCGGCCGTCAAGGGCGCCGACCTGGATCACCTGGCCTCCCTACGCGCTGCCGCGGCTGCGGCGGGAGCTGACGAGCCGGTGCTGGTCTCGACGGAAGGGCATGTGGTCGAAGGGGCGTCCACGAGCATCGTCTGGTGGCGGGGCGACACGCTGTGCGGGCCACCACCCGGCCCCGGCCTGCTCCCCGGGATCACCCGCGCCCTGCTCGGCGAGCTCGCCGCCACGGCAGGGCACCAGGTCGTCACCGAGCAGGCCACCGCGTCGGATCTCGCCGGCGTCCCCGTCTGGACGCTGAACGCCCTGCACGGCATCCGGCCGGTCACCGAGGGGCTGGGCCGGTTCCAGGACACGGACGCCGCAGCGGCCGAGCGCTGGCAGTCGCGCCTGGCCGCGCTCGCCGTTGCGGCCGACGCCTCGCTGATTCCTGTGGTGAACCCATGAAGGAGGTTTCCCGATGACCTCGGCACGTGAAGAGCCCACGTACGAGCGCGACTTGCTGGTGCAGCTGACGCGCCGCTGGGGGAAGCGAGTGGCCGTCAAGAAGGACGAGCTCGACCTCGACGGTCACTTCGACACGGCGATGCCGGACTTCCCCGAACGCCTCGTCCCGGTGCTGGGACTGCCGGGTGCCGACCGGCTCGACCAGGACGCTCGCGAGCGCATCCTGTCCGCGGCGTGGATCTCCTACAACGCCAAGACCGCGGCCATCGAGGACGAGATCATCTTGCCGGCCTGCCGGTTGATGCTCCAGGAACGGATCCCCGTCCGCCACGACGACGTCGCCGTCGACGCGCTGCACCAGACGATCATCGATGAGCACTACCACATCCTGATGTGCCACAACGCCGTCGGCGTGACCCGCAGGCGGCGCGACCTGACGGACCTGCGGTTCGCGCCGGGCGCCTGGTCGGTCGTCCGGGAGCTGGAAGCCACCCGCGCCGGGCTGTCCGGGTTCGACCGCGACATCGTCGACATCGCGTTCTCCCTGGCCGCCGAGACGACGATCAACGGGTTCCTCTCCACACTCGGCACCGCCCAGGAGATCCAGCCGATGAACCGGATCACCACCGATCTGCACCGGCGGGACGAGAGCGGACACGCGGTGGTGTTCCGTGAGTTGTGCGGCTCGCTCTACCGGAACCTGGACGGCGCACTGCAGCGGACGTTCCGCGAAGCGCTCGTCGCCGGGCTGACCGCGTTCCGCTCCGCGGACCTGGACCCCTGGGTGACCGTGGCGGCCCAGGGCGGCTTCGAGATCGACACCGATCAGCTGAGCGAGTGGGCCGCCTCCCGTCCCGTGCCCGCGCGGGACACCGGACCGTTGCAGCTGCTGCTCGACGACCTGGGCATCAGCCACGATCTCGTCGAGATGGTCCACCCATGACCGCCCCGCACCGTTGAGCCGTGAGAAGCGGACGGAGATCCTGTTGACCCCCACCGGCGAAGCCGCCGCGCACTGGCGCACACTTGTCGCCCATCAGCGGCCGGAGTGGCCTAGCCTGGCTGAGCTCGGCGACGTGATGGATCAGCTGGCAGCCGTGCTCCCGTTGGTCACGCCGCAGGAGTGCGACACGCTCACCGCTCGACTCGCCCAGGCGGCAGAGGGCAAAGCGTTCCTGCTGCAGGGTGGCGACTGCGCCGAACGCTTCGGCCGCCTCTCGACGCAGGCGATTCACAGCAAACTACGCCTCCTGCAGCAGATGGCCGTGATCCTGGCGTACGCGTCGGCGGTGCCGGTGGTCACGGTGGGCCGGATGGCCGGGCAGTACGCGAAGCCCCGATCCCGGCCGACCGAGACCGTCGACGGGCGCACGCTGCCGGTCTACCGGGGCGACGCGGTGAACGGCGTCGGCTTCAGCCAGGCCGAACGACGGCCGGACCCGTCCCGGCTGCTTCGGATGTACGACGCTTCGCGCTACACCCTGGACGCCATGCGCGCATTCGCCCGTGTCGGCACCGATCTACGCCAACTGCACGAGGAGAACCAGGACTTCGTCTCACGCTCGGCTGCCGGTGAACGCTACGGCGAACTCGCCGGTCGAATCGGCCGGGCACTGTCCTCCAAGGACGCGCGCGGCGGCGATCCGTCGCGCACCACGGAGTTGTTCGCCAGCCACGAGGGATTGCTGCTCGACTACGAGGCCGCGCTGACCCGTTACGAGCCGCGTTCCGGCCGAAGGTACGCGGGCAGCGGCCACATGCTGTGGATCGGCGACCGCACCAGACAGCTCGACGGCGCCCACGTCGCCTACTTCGCGACCATCGACAACCCGATCGCGGTGAAGCTGGGCCCTGCCACCACGCCCGAGCAGGCGCTGGCCCTGATCGACCGCCTCGACCCCGACCGGCGGCCGGGCCGGCTGACGTTCATCGTGCGCATGGGCGCACACCGCGTGCGGCACCTGCTGCCGGAACTCGTGGAGAAGGTCACGGCTTCCGGCGCGCCGGTGGTGTGGGTGTGCGATCCGATGCACGGCAACACCTTCGAGGCGCCCAGCGGGCACAAGACCAGGCGGTTCGACGACATCCTCGCCGAGGCCGCCGGCTTCTTCGAGGTGCACCAGGCGCTCGGCACCCACGCCGGCGGACTGCACGTGGAGCTGACCGGCGAGGACGTGACCGAGTGCGTCGGCGGCGGCGCCGATCTGGGTTTCGACGACCTGCACCGCAGGTACGAGTCGGCGTGCGACCCGCGCCTCAACGGAGGCCAGGCGCTTGACCTGGCCTTCCTGGTAGCCGAGATGTTCAACCCGGGAGCAACCGGCGTCGTGGCACCGGAGGCAGCGGTGAACGCCGCGGCCCAGGGCGCAAGTCACAGCAACTCTCCCGCCTAGTTCGCCGCGTGAAACCAGCAACATTTTCGAGTGCCCACGCTCTCGCGATCATGTAATCCTACACCGATCAATAAACGGGTCGGCGGAATGGAGTTCCGATGCCTTCGAAGGAGAATTACGCCCGCCGGGTGCTCGAGGCGCTGGCGTCCGATCCTGACCGGATTGCCCTGTGGCGGGAAGGCGAAGAGTTCACCGCAGGCCAGTTCTCCAAGGCCGTTCTCACCGCGGCGGAAATCTTGCGTCGGCACTTCACGGAACACCGAGCTCCGATTGCGGAAGGCAAGGATCCGGTTGTGGCGGTGCTAACCGTCACCAACACCCCGGCGACCATCATCTTCCGCTACGCGGCCAACCTCGCCGGGGCCACCCTGGTCCACCTGCACTCCACGAACGCGGTGGATCCCACCGATCAGCTGGCCGCCGCCGCCCGGCAGGAGATGCTCAGCAGGACCGGGGCGACCTTCCTCGCCATCGACAAGGAGAACGTCGACGCGGCCCGCGAGCTGTGCGACCGGCTGCCTGAGCCACCGCGTCTCGCCGCTCTCGGCCCCCTCGGTCCCGATGTCCTGGACCTCTCGTCGGGCGACTCGTACGCCTTCGACCTCGACGCCGTCGAGGTCGACCCCGAACAACCGGCCGTGGTGATCTGCACCAGCGGTACCAGCGGCAGCCCCAAGGCTGTCACAATGCCGTACCGCGTCCGCAGCCTCTACCTGCAGGTGGGCCCCCGGGTGGGCTTCCAGTCCCCGGAACCCATCGTGTACCTGTCGACCCTTCCGGTGAGCAACTCCAGCGGTACCGTCGTCGACCTCGCGCTCGCCTCCGGCGGAACGGTCGTCCTGCACGACGGGTTTGAGGCGGGCGAAGTGCTGCGGGCCGTGGAACAGCACCGCATCTCCACGCTGGCGATCACCCCGCCGCAGCTGTACATGCTGGTCGACCACCCCGACATCGCCACCACCGACCGGTCGAGCATCAGGAACATCACCTACGTCGGCTCCCCCGCAGCTCCCGCCCGCCTGGCCGAGGCGGTCGAGGTGTTCGGCCCGGTGCTGACCCAGATCTACGGGACCACGGAGACCAGCCCCATCAGCATCCTGACCCCGCCGGACCACTCCGACCCGGCACTCTGCCGGACCGTCGGGCGTCCGACCGCGGAGGTACGCATCCGCGGCCTGGACGACGACCGTGACGTCCCACCCGGCGAGATCGGCGAGGTGTGCGTGCGGAGCCCGTCCACCATGCTCGGCTACTGGGGCGAACCGGAGCTGACCGCCGTGACCATCCGCGACGGCTGGGTGCACACCGGCGACCTCGGTTCCCTCGACGAGAACGGCTTTCTGCGCCTGCACGGCCGGATGGGCGAGGTGATGAAGACCAACGGCATCAAGGTCCGTCCCACAGATGTGGAGAACGCGCTGCTAACCCATCAGGAGGTCGCCCAGGCCGCGGTGTACTGCGTGGTCGACGACGACCGCGTGGAGCACATCCACGCCGCCATCGTGGTGCGGCCGGGCAGCACCGCCGACTCCGGGGCGCTGATCGGTCACGTCGCTGCCGAGCTGTCCCCGAATCACGTACCGGCCGTGGTGACGTTCTACGACGCACTGCCCCTCACCGGTGCCGGCAAGCCGGACATGCAGACGCTGGTCGCACTAGCTAGCGCTCTCGCTGATAAGCCGTTGTCTTACCGGATGTGATCGGTAGGTTTCCGCAGGTCAGGCTTAGGCTCGGCGACCGCGCGACAGGGTTGGTCCATCCGGCGAGACAGGTTCCCACTTGGACCGGGGGCCACGTTTCTGTCAATCTCGGCAGTCCTCCTGGCGGGGATGCTGTCGAAAATCCTGGCCTGACCGGCCTGAGACCGATGACTGGCTGACTCTCGCTACAGGCGCTCTGTTGGCGGCCCAACCAGCCCCAAACGCACCGGTGCTACTGGGGATCGAGTCCCAGGCCGGATCCACCTTCCCAAATTCCGTTCGATCGACAGCCTCGTGATCGATATGACAGCGGCTTCTTTAGAGAGCGAGTGGCATAATGACCGCACACCTGGATTTCTTCACTCATGAGATGAAGGAATTCGCCGACCACAGCCGTCAGTTCCTGGAGGTCGGTCGGCGTGCCGGACGGTTCCCGAGTGCCACTGCCCGGGAGGGGCAGGCAGGCGCCGAGCTGGAGATCAGCGTCTGGTGCAGCAACGACTACCTCGGCATGGGGCAGAACCCGGCCGTGCTGACCGCCATGAAGGAGGCCGTCGACGCGTTCGGCGCCGGCTCCGGCGGCTCCCGCAACATCGGTGGCACCAACTACTACCACGTCCTGCTGGAGCAGGAGCTCGCCGCGCTGCACGGCAAGGAGGCGGCGCTGCTGTTCAGTTCGGGCTACACCGCCAACGACGCCGCGCTGTCAGTGCTGGCGGGCCGGATGCCCGGCACCGTGGTCTACTCAGACCAGCTGAACCACGCATCGATCATCGACGGGCTGCGGCACAGCGGTTGCGAGAAGCGGATCTTCCGGCACAACGATGTCACGCACCTCGAGGAGCTGATCCGCGCCGACGGCGACCGCCCGAAGCTGATCGTCCTGGAGTCGGTGTACTCGATGTCCGGTGACATCGCGCCGCTCGCCGAGATAGCCGCCGTCGCCGAGAAGTACGGCGCCACCACGTACATCGACGAGGTGCACGCGGTCGGCATGTACGGCCCGCGCGGTGCCGGGATCGCCGCCCGGGACGGCATCGCCGACGAATTCACCGTCGTGATGGGCACCCTGGCGAAGGGCTTCGGCACCGCCGGCGGCTACATCGCCGGGCCCGCCGCGATGGTGGACGCGGTGCGCAGCTTCGCCCGCGGCTTCATCTTCACCACCTCGCTGCCGCCGGCCATCGCCGCCGGCGCGCTCGCGGCGGTCCGCCACCTCGTCGTCTCCGACGAGGAGCGCGAGCGGCTGCGGAACAACGCGCAGCTGCTGCACCGGCTGCTCGACGAGCAGCGCATCCCGTTCGTCTCGCCGATGTCGCACATCGTCTCGGCGTTCGTCGGCGAGGACGCCACCTGCCGTCAGGCGTCGGCGCTGCTGCTGGACCGGTACGGCATCTATGTGCAACCCATCAACGCCCCCAGCGTGCGGGAGGGCGAGGAGATTCTGCGCGTCGCGCCGTCCGCGACGCACACCACGGCCGATGTCGAGAAGTTCGCGGAGGCGCTGGACGCCATCTGGCAGGAGCTCGACATCCCGCGCACACAGGCGTGAGGCGGGGACGGCGGTCGGGGGCCCTGGCGCGCCCGGCCGCCGTCGTCGCTGCTTTCGACCGCAATCGATCAGCGGAGGTTTGGTGACTCTCTCGGTAGCAGCCGTTCTCGCCGAGTCGGCGGTACGACGTTCGGACCACCCGGCGATCGAGTTCGCCGGAGCTCGCCTGACGTACCGTGAACTATGGTTCCGTGCCCGGCAGTACGCCACGGTGTTGGACGAACGGGGTACTCGCCCCGGTGACCGGGTGGCGCTGCTGCTGCCGAACGGCCTGGAGTTCCCGGCGGCCTACTTCGCCGTGCTGGCGCTCGGCGCGGTCGTGGTGCCGATGCACGCGCTGCTGAAGGCGACCGAGATCGAGTACGTGCTGCGCGACAGCGGGGCCCACGTGCTGATCTGCGCCGGGTCGTTGCTCGCCGAGGGGCGCAAGGGAGCGGAGATCGCCGAGGTGCCGCTGCTCGCGGTGCGGGCCGACGCGGAGTGCGAAGCGCCGCGGCTGGACGTGCTCGCCGAGCACGCCGAACCGATCGCCGCCTACCGGCCGTGCGCGCCCGACGACCTCGCGGTGATCCTCTACACCTCCGGCACCACGGGTCGGCCCAAGAGCGCGATGCTGACCCAGCTGAGCATCACCATGAACGTCACCGTCGGGATGCTCTCCCCGTTCGACTTCCGGGCCGAGGACGTGCTGTTCGGTTGCCTGCCGCTGTTCCACACCTTCGGGCAGATCTGCGGCATGCTGACCTGCTTCCGGGCGGGCGCCACCATGGTGCTGACGGACCGCTTCGACGCCGCGGGCGCGCTCGACCTCATGGTCGCGCACAGGTGCACGGTGTTCATGGGCGTCCCGACGATGTACCTGGCGCTGCTCGACGCGGCCGCCGCCACCCCGCTCCGCCCGCCCCTGGACCGCGCGTTCTCCGGCGGCTCGGCGCTGCCGGTCAAGGTGCTGGAGGAGTTCCAGGCCACCTTCGGCTGCACGATCTACGAGGGGTACGGGCTGACCGAGACCTCACCGGTGGTCGCGTACAACCAGCGGGCCTGGCCGTGCAAGCCGGGCACCGTGGGCCGCCCGATCTGGGGCGTCGAGGTGGAGATCGCCAGGGCCAACCTGGAGGGCCGGATCGAGCTGCTGCGGACGGGCGAGGTCGGCGAGATCGTCATCCGGGGCCACAATGTGATGGCCGGCTACCTGGGCCGGCCCGAGGCGACCTCCGAGGTGCTGGTGGACGGCTGGTTCCGCTCGGGCGACCTCGGGGTGAAGGACGCGGACGGCTATCTGTCGATCATCGACCGCAAGAAGGACCTGGTGCTTCGCGGCGGGTACAACGTGTACCCGCGCGAGCTCGAGGAGATGCTGGTGCACCACCCGGCGATCGCGCAGGTCGCGGTCATCGGCGTCCCGCACGAGCGGCACGGCGAGGAGGTGTGCGCGGTGGTGATCCCGCGCGCGGACCGGACGCCGGACGAGGCGCTCGGCGCGGAGATCGTCGCCTGGAGCCGGGAGCGGATGGCCGCGTACAAGTACCCGCGCCTGGTGGAGTTCGTCGACGCGTTCCCGCTCGGCCCCAGCGGCAAGGTGCTCAAGCGGGAGTTGGCGCAGTGGTTCGGCGCCGAGCGCTGAATCAGACCGCCAGCAGCCCGCGGAACCTGTCAAGGCGATCAAGGCAGGTGATGTTGCGCCTACTCCACTTGAACTCGCCTTGTCGTAGGTGCTGAGAGCTGTCGATCCGTGGGTATGCCCCCGTCCGTGCGATACGCGCAGGGGGGCGGGTTCACTGCCCAGGAACAGCAGCGCCGGGAGCGGGTGCGGCTTGATGCCGCCGAGCGGTTCGAGCGTGGTGACAGCAACGGAATGATCGCCCGCGACCTGAGAGGGACGGTGCGGTCGGTCGAGCGGTGGCGCCGTGCCTGGCGGGAAGGTGGCTCGGTGGCACTTGAGCCGAAGGGGCCTCAGTCCCCGCCGAGGCTGGGCGAGCGGCAGTTCGCCCAGTTGGAGGGGGAGTTGGAGAAGGGGCCGTTGGCGCACGGCTGGGAGGACCAACGGTGGACGCCGGCGCGGATCAAGACGGTGATCGGCCGCCGGTTCCATGTCTCGTACACGGTTCAGGGTGTCTGGAAGCTCTTGCGGCGCAACGGCTGGTCCTGCCAGCAGCCGGTTCGTCGGGCGATCGAGCGCGACGAGGGCGCGGTCGAGGTCTGGAAGAAGCAGGTGTGGCCGCAGGTAAAAGCCTAGTGGCGACGCTCGGGGCCTGGCTGGTGTTCGAGGACGAGGCCGGGGTGTCGACGACACCGGCGCGCGCCCGAACCTGGGGACGCCGTGGCTGCACCCCTGTCGTCCGGGTGCGCGGCCGCTCCCGCCGGCGGGTCTCGATCGCCGCCCTGGCCTGCTACAAGCCTGGTGAATGATCCCGGCTGATCTATCGGCCCGGGCCGGACGACAGTCAGGGCCGGGCCAAAGGCCGCAAGAGCTTCGCTTGGACCGACTACCGAGACCTGATCGTCGCCGCGCACAACCAGCTCGGCGGCCCGATCGTCCTGATCTGGGACAACTGTGAGACTTGCGACGTGCCGCTGGGACCGGAAGCCTGACCCGTGGGACAACTGGCCGCAGTGCCCTGTTTAGGATCTGTCGGTGACCAATCCGGCGCTGGTCGCCACCTGCGTGGCACTGGGCGAGGATCGAGGTGAGGCCGTCTTCACGATGCGCCTGCTCGCCCGCCGGATCCAGAACCTTGGTCAGGAGATCAAGGAGTTGACCCGGCGAATGACCGCAGCTGTCCGGTCCAGCCGGCCCCAGCTCCTGAAGCTCGTCGGCGTCGGCCCCGACAGTGCCGCGGTCCTCCTCTCCGCCGCGGGTGACAACCCGGACCGGCTCACGGACGAGGCGTCGTTCGCCGCATTGTGCGGGGTCAGCCCAGTCGAGCAATCCTCCGGGAAGACCCAGCGGCGACGGCTGAACCGCGGCGGTCACCGGCAGGCCAACGCCGCCCTCTACCGCATCGTCCAGTCCCGCCCGCGCTGGGATGAACGCACCCAGGCCTACCTGCAACGGCGCACCGCCGAGGGCATGTCCAGGCGTGAGATCATCCGCTGTCTGAAGCGCTACGTCGCCCGAGAGCTCTACCGGCACATCCGGCCTTCTGCGAGTCCGGTCACTCCTTCGGCAGTTTGACGAACCATAGGGGCATCCTGAACACCCACCTGATGCCGCCGATGCAGGCGTTCATCCAGGCGAACCAGGACTGGCTGACCGTCTACCAACTGCCGGCGTATGCCCCCGATCTCAACCCGGTCGAGGGGATCTGGTCGCTGCTGCGGCGGGGGTTCCTGGCCAACGTCGCGTTCGCCGACCCGGAGCACCTGGTGCGGACGGTCAGACGAGGGTTACGGAAGGTCCAGTTCCGCCCGCACCTCATTGACGGCTGCCTGACTGGGACCGGGCTGGCCCTTGCCCCACCGTGACCACCGACATCGCGAGTTCAACCTGAGTAACCCAGCGGTGTTCGGGCTTCTCGGGGTCGAAGCGGCAGCCGGCGTCCCACGTCGACCGCTCGTTCTGCCCTCACCTCGACAAGGCCGGTCGGAGCGGCATGGGAGTGCGTTTGGCGGCGTGGCTGACGATGGCCGTCTCGACATGGGTGATGCCCAGGCCGACCAGGTCGCTGGAGAGGAAGCCGTAGAGGGTCGTCAGGTCCGGGAAGTACGCGGCCGCGTGGAGGTTCGAAGGTCCCGAGGTGGCGAAGGCGCCGTGCACCGCGGGGTGGTCGGCCAGCGCCCGGCCGGCGGCGGCCAGATGGTCCGGCGCCACCCGCAGCAGGAACTTGGCTTCGATGGGCAGCCCGAGGCGGCGGGGGTCGACCAGCACCTGGGTGATCAGTCGGCCCTGGGCGGCCATCTGGGCGAGGCGTCGCCGCACCGTGCTCTCCGGGTGGCCGGTGCGCTCGGCCACGGCCACCGCGGGCAGGCGCGCGTCGAGGATGAGGGCGTCGATGAGCTCCTGTTCCAGGGCATCGGTGTCGACGCCGTACGGGCCCGGGGATCCGGTACCGGCCGCCCCGGGGACCGGCTCGCCCGGGCTGAGAGCCTCGCGTTCGGACACCGTCAGCACCTGGTGGCGCCACTCGGAGGTGAGCCGGAAGACGTGCAGGATCGTGGCGCTCTCCAGGGACGTCACCGCCTGGGTGGAGGGCAGTCGGCGGAAGACCAACTGGTCGCGTGAGCCCGGCTCGGTGCGGGCGACCGCGAAGATCTCGTCACCCGACGTGGTGACGTCGATGAAGGGGATGTCCTCGCGCGCCGCGAGCGCGGCCACGATCGTGTCGAGCTTTCCCCGCAGGACCCGGATGCGCAGGAACAGGGCCCCGGCCGAGCCCCCGTTGCGCGGTCGGGCCACCGGTGAGATCACCACGCGCACGGTGCCGTCGGCGCCGAGCGCGTGCAGTCGGCGGCGGACGGTGGCGGGGCTGAGCCCCAGCACCTTGGCCGCCCGCTCCGCGGTGAGGCGGCCGTCCCACTGCAGCGCGGCCACCAGCCGCTGATCCGGGAGGCTCAGTACGGAATTCGTCGATTCGCGCGCCATGAAGGAAAGTTTCGCTCATCCCGTGGCCTCGCGGCGCCCGTTCCGGGGACGACGCCCCAACCATGGAGGTCATCCGCTCCGAGAACGACGGATCCACCACGGAGGTCCACATGCCCGTGTCCAAGGAACAGGACTCCAAGCAACGGGAGCCCAAGCAACAGGAGCCCAGGCAACGGGAGAAAGTACGCTTCGCCAGCGGCGACACCGCGTGCGC
Organism: Kitasatospora sp. NPDC034023; assembly: GCF_055575795.1. NCBI lineage: Bacteria > Bacillati > Actinomycetota > Actinomycetes > Kitasatosporales > Streptomycetaceae > Kitasatospora > Kitasatospora sp. NPDC034023. The sequence continues at coordinate 488,138 of NZ_JBVIRY010000003.1, read as the reverse complement.
CGCCTGGCACTACCCGGGGTCCAACGGCGGCTGCGTGATCATGGCCGGCGGAACCGCGGTGACGAAGGAACCGGCCTCGGACCTGTTCGCCGCCCGGTTCAACGAGGCCGGCTTCGCGGTCCTCGCCTTCGACCACCGACGGTTCGGAGAGAGCGGGGGCACGCCGCGTCAGATCGTCCGCCTCGACGAGCAGATCGCCGACTGGCACGCCGCGATCGAGTACGCCGCCGCGCTGCCCGACGTCGACCCGGACCGGATCTCGCTCTGGGGCTTCTCGCTCGCGGGCGGCCACATCTTCCGCGTCGCGGCCGACCACCCGCGACTGGCCGGCGCGATCGCCCAGACCCCGCTGGTCGACGGCCTCGCGGTCGCTCCCCACGCGCTGCGCTCCATGACGCCCCTCGCGCTGCTGCGGCTCTTCGGGCGCGGTGTCGCGGACGCGCTCGGGGGCCTGCTCGGGCGGGCGCCGCTGCTGGTCCCCGCCGCCGGACCGCGCGGCGCCGTCGCCTCGCTCACCACACCCGACGCGATGGACGGCGACCGGGCCCTCGACCCCGAGCGTCGCCATACGAACTGGGACCAGACGGTCGCCGCACGGATCGCCCTCCAGGTCGGCGGGTACCGGCCCGGCCGCCACGCCTCCCGGATACGGTGCCCGCTGCTGGTGGTCGTCTGCGACCAGGACCGGAGCGTGCTCCCCGGCCCCGCCGTCCGGGCGGCCCGGAACGCGCCGGCGTCCGAGGTGGTCCGGCTGCCCGGCCGCCACTACGCCCCGTTCCTGGAAGCACACGAACAGGCCGTCGAGGCGCAGATCGCGTTCCTGCAGAAGCATCTGGCAACACCAGTCCGGACAGGAGAAAGCACATGATCATGGTCACCGGTGCGACCGGAACCGTCGGTCGCGACGTACTGAGACTGCTGGTGGCGGAGGGAGCCGAGGCGGCGGCAGTCACCCGTGATCCGGCCGCCGGCGGGTTCGCCGACGGTGTCCGGCCGATCGTCGGGGATCCGTCCACGCCGCGGTCGCTGGCGTCGGCGCTGGACGGTGTGGAGGCTCTCCTGCTCAGTCCGCGTGCCGTCGGCGGCGCGAGCGCCGAGCTGCTGGCGCTCGCGGCCGAGCGCGGCGTGCGGCGCGTGGTGGTGTTGTCGGCGGTCACCGTCGAGTACGGCGGCGGGTACCGGCGCTTCGCCGAGGAGTTCGAGCAGGTCGAGGCCGCAGTCAGAGCCTCCGGGTTGCCGTGGACGTTCCTGCGGTGCGCCGACTTCGCCGCCAACGCCCTGGCCTGGGCGCCGCAGATCCGCGCGACCGGCACCGCTCGGGGCGTGTACGGCGATGCGGCCACCTCCCCCATCCACCAGCGGGACATCGCCGAGATCGCCGTCCGGGCGCTGCTGGACGCCGCCCACGCGGGCCGCGCGTACGCGATCACCGGGCCGGAGTCGCTCACCCAGCGCGACAAGGCCCGGCTCATCGGCGAGGCCATCGGCAGGGAGCTGTCGTTCGAGGAGATCTCCCCCCAGGAGCTGCGCCGGGCGCTGCTCGCCCAGGGGCTGCCCGAGGACGTACCCGACCGGCTGATCGGCTACGCGGCCGCATGCCTGGACGAACCGGGCCCGACGACGGACACCGTTGCCCAGCTCCTGGGACGCCCCGCCCGGACCTTCGCCACCTGGGCCGCCGACCACGCGGCCGCCTTCCGCAGCTGAGGCTGTCATGAGGGGGGCTCACGGGTGAGCGTCAGGCCGGGGTCCGCCCACCGAGCAGATCCGGGTCACGGGTGAGGCGGAGGGTGTCGATGTCCACGTAGCGGCGGGAGTTGATCCCCCATTCCAGGTTGCCACGCATCCAGGCCTTCATGCCGTCGGTGAAGGTGCCGACGGCGGCCCGGTCGGCCTCCGGCAGGCCGTGCCAGCTGCCGCAGAGGGTGGTGAGCGACTCCTCGGCGTGCAGGAAGACCTCGATGTCGCGGGCGACCTTGCGGTACACGTGGTCGATGGCATCCTGGATGCCGCAGCGGAGTTCCCGGCTCACCGCGAGCACGCCGTTGGTGACTTCCCCCACGACGAGTTCCTTCTGCAGGGAGAGGACGTCGTTGACCCAGACGACGACGTCGGAGGCCTTGTTGACCATCGTGCGCAGCTGCTCGGACTCGTGGAGCAGGGCGGGTACTTCCAGGCCGGCCGCGTACTCCAGCAGGTCCAGTGAGGGGGTGATGCCGCCGGAGGCGCGGCGCAGCTGGGTGTAGCCGCTGACGGCGGGGACGTGCCGGTGTTCGCGGTTGACCGCCTCGTAGCGGAAGGCGTCCAGGAACTGCCCCATGTGGGTGATGAAGCGCAGCTGCCACTGGATGCTCTGCCGCCCGGCGAGGCGCCGCCACACCTCGGCGAGTTCGTCCACGAGCGGCGGTGCGTCCCCGGCCGGTGACGGTTCGGCGGAACGGAGCGAGAGGGCCGCGAGCATCCGCAGGGTGGCGCGGGTGTGGTCGGCGGCCTCCGCGGAGGCGCAGCCGTCGTACAGGTCGTCGATGACGAAGGCCCAGGTGAACCAACCGGCGAGCGGCGAGAGTCGCTCGGCGCGCAGGTGCGGGTAGCAGCGGGCGATGAGCTCGCCCAGGTGGGTGTCGGCGAGCCGTCGGCGGGCGCGCGGTCCGTCGACCAGGCCGTAGCGGTCGGCCCACTCCAGGATGAGCCGCTCCAACTCCTCCCGGTGCGGGGACATCCGGGGAGGCAGCCGGTACAGGACGTGGTCGGGGTCGGGCAGCAGTCGCAGGTCGAGGGGGACGGTTCGGGGGGTCGTCATGCGGGTGTCGGTCTCCTTCCGGCCGGTTCGTTCCGGTGCGGTTTCACGGGCGCCTGTGCAGCCGTAGGCGCAGCGGGGCCGGGTGGATCACCGTCCACGGGCGGGGCTCGACCAGGTGCGCGGGCAGTGGTCCCGGCAGCGGTTCCAGCCGCCACCGGGAGGTGATGACCGCGACGGCCAGGGTGAGTTCGGTCAGGGAGTAGACGTCACCGATGCACTTGCGGGAGCCGGTGCCGAACGGAACGTAGGCCTGGCGCGGGAGTTCGGCCTGGCGGGCGGGCGACCAGCGGTCGACGTCGAAGCGTTCGGGGTCGGGGTAGAGGTCGGGGCGGTGGTGGAGGAGGTAGGGGGAGAGCAGGACGGCGGTGCCCGGGCGGAGGCGTTCGCCGGCCAGCTCGACGGGCTCGGTGACGGTGCGGCTGTAGAACCAGGCGGACGGGTAGAAGCGGAGCGTCTCCGCCACCACGCGGCGGGCGAGGTCCAGGCGCGTGACGTCCGCCAGGGTGACGCCGGGGGGCGTGACGCCGGGGGGTGTGACGGCGGGGTCGGCGTCGGTGTCGGTGTCGTTCGGGAGGGTCTGGGCGGGGAGGACGGCGCGTGCCTCCTGGGCGACGGCGTCGGCCAGTTCCTCGTCCCGGGAGAGGAAGTGCAGGGCCCAGCCGAGCGCCGAGGCCGAGGTGCCGATGCCGCCGGTGAGCATGGTGACGACCTGGTCGCGCATCTCGCGGTCGGTCAGGCCCTCCTCGACCATCAGCGTGAGCAGGTCGTGATCGCTGTCATCGCCGCTGCCGCTGCCGCTGCCGCTGCCGCGACCGCTACCGCGCCGGCGGTCCTCGATCGCGCCGTCGACCACCTCGTCCACGGTGCGGCAGGCCTGGCGGAAACGGCGGTTGGCCCGCGTCGGCAGCCGGTCGAGCAGCCGGGACGGGGAGCGCATCTGCCGGCCGATGCCCTGGTGGAAGTCCGGGTAGACGGCGGCGATCCGGGCCACCGCGGCGGAGGGGCCGTCCGCGGAGAACATCGTCCGGGTGATGATCCTGGCGATCAACTGATAGGCGTGCTCCTCGACTTCGATCACCCGGCCGTCCGGCCAGCCGCCCGCGGTGGCGTGGATCTCCTCCAGCATCACCGGCAGGTAGCGGGTGAAGGCGTCCGGCCGGAAGGCGGGCTGGAGTTGCCGGCGCTGCCGGCGATGCACGTCGTGGGGTGTGGAGCCCAGCCCGTCGCCCAGGAACCAGCGCAGTTTGTCGAAGAGCGGGCCGCCCTTGTCGAAGTGCCGGGTGTCGGTGAGGACGTGGTGGAACAGGTCGGGGGTGCAGACCATCATCGCGCGCTGCGGTCCGAGCCGGAGCTCCACCAGATCGCCCTGGTCGGCGAGCGAGCGCAGGAACGGCAGCGGATTGCGGAAGAGGGCCGGGACGTGTCCGAGCAGCGGGAGGGCGCCGGCCGCCCGCGCGGCGCGGTGGGCGGTGGTGGTGGTTGCGGTGGGTGCCGTCATGTCTCCCCGTTCGACGCAGGGCGGAAGTCCGGAGGCCGGCGGGGGCGCCCGGCTTCCTGGGGCAGTCAATCTGGCACTCGGCGTCGGGAGTTGAGAAGGCCGGAACCGATCCGAAAATATGTCTTGGGACGGATTTCGGCCGGTGTGACGCATGCTGTCAGGAACATTTGCTCCCGGGGCCCTCAGCGGCGTCGCCCTGCACCTCGCGGGCCGCGTCCCCGGCGGCGCGGGCCGGAAGGCGCTGCTCCAGTGGTGATCGTGCGGTGCGCCCCGTGATGCGTTTCGACGAACTGAAGGCCGCTCCCCGTCACGCGAAATTCACAGACCGACGTCTACTCGCATAGACAACGATGGGCCATCCTGGTGCGATGCCGGCGCCCGAAGCCCGCCCCTCGTTCCCCGGGGAACCGCGGGCGGGGGTGCCGGACGGATAGGTCGGCCCTCGCGCCGGCGCACTGCCGCGTCACAGCACTGCGTACGACCCCGCCGTCCGAGCCGGTTCCGTGGGCCCGGCGCCGGGCTTACCGTCCTCCCGCCGAGGCGCGGCAGGAGGGCAGGAGGGCAGGAGTCGTCGCAGGCACACCATCCTCACCGGGAGATGCAGATGAAGCCACGCACCGCAGCCACCGTCGTCGCCCTGACCGCGGCCGGCCTCGCCGTCTCGGCGCCCACGGCCGGCGCCAGCGGTACCAAGCTGTCGCAGTCGGCGGCCGCCAGTCAGTTCAGCAACGCCGGCATCACGTGGAGCTCCAGTGGGGGCTGCACCACCAGGTCCAACCCCGCCTGTACCTCGTTCGAGCAGATCAACTCGGGCACGGTGAGCGCCGTCATCACCCTCAAGCGGGCCAGCGGCTGCGCCATCAACATCACGGGCGGGACCGAGGTGGGCCACGCCTCCGGCACCTACAGCCACTACAACGGCTACAAGGTCGACATCTCCCGCAGTTCCTGCATCGACGGTTACATCCAGAACAGCTTCACCTACATCGGCTACCGGGGCGACGGCTACCCGCAGTGGAAGGCCGCATCGGGCAACCTGTACTGCAACGAGGGCAACCACTGGGACATCCTCGTGTACTGACACCGACCTCGGGTGGGGCCAGTGCTCGCAGTGGACCAGCCGTGAGCAGACATCCGATCAGCGTCGCCCGCGGGATGGGGCTTCGGCGGGCCCCAGGGCCGGGGCCCGCCGGAGATCGGCGGGGTGGAGAGGGAAGGTTTCCTCCATGTCTCCGCGATCGGCCTGTGGTGATCAGCGGGCTCGGCGCCGGGTCAGATGAATCGCCACAGGTGGTCGCTGGTGCCGTTGTCGTCCCAGAGGACGGTCTGGGCGCCCTGGGCGGTGGAGCCACCGGAGACGCCGAGGACGCGGCCGCTGTTGGCGCACTGGATCCTGAAGGTGTCACCGCCGCCGTGGCGCAGGCGCCACCGGTGGTCGGCGGCGCCGCCATCCGCCCACTGGACGATCCGGGCGCCGTTGGCGGTGCCGCCGTTCTCCACGGCGAGGACCTTGCCGCTGTTGGCGTTGCGCAGGCGCAGGTAGCCGCCGGTGTCGACGACGGCCGTCCAGAGGTGGTCGGCGGTGCCGTTGTCGTCCCACTGGATGGCGAGGCCGCCGTCGGCGGTGGACATGCCCTGCACACCGAGGACCCGCCCGCTGGCGACGTTCTGGATGCGCCTGGCACCGTCGGGGACGAACTGCCACTGGCCGGCTGCGGCGCCGCTGTCGGGCAGTTGTACGGCTGCGGCGCCGTTGGCGGTGGAGCCGCCTTCGATACCGAGCAGCTTGCCGCTGTTGGCGTTCTGGAACTTGTGGTAGCCGTTGCCGGCGTCGACGACGGTCCACCGGTGGTCGGCGGTGCCGGTGTCGGCCCACTGGAGGATCGGGGCGTTGTCGGCGGTGGACATGTCCTGCACGCCGAGGACCTTGCCGCTGTTGACGTTGCGCAGCCGCAGTGCGGTGCCGTCGACGGTGAGGACCCAGTTGTGGTCGGCGGTGCCCGTGTCGGGCCACTGCAGGGCGAGGCCCCCGTCCGCGGTGGACATGTTCCGGATGCCGAGGACGAGTCCGCTGGCCGCGTTGACGAGACGGAAGCCGGCGGAGCTGTCGGTCCGCCAGTAGGCGGTGTAGTTGAAGCCCTGGGCGTCGTGGAACGGGGCGAGACCGACCGTCGCTCCGTCGGCGGTGGCCGTGAAGGTGAGGGCGGTACTGCTGGTCCGGGTGATCGAGGACGGGTCCAGGGCCGGGAGGGAGGACAGCGCGGTGCTGCCGTAGTTGCCGGCCAGGACGACGGGGCCGTAGGTGATCGCGGCGACACCGGGATTGTCGTTGGCGGCCTGGAGGGCCACCCGCATGGGGAGCTTCACGGTGACGGTGTCGCCGGAGGCCCAGGACCGGGTGAGGGTGGCGTAGGTGCCCGGGGTGGCCGTGACGGCCTGGGCGACGCCGTTGACGCTGATGGTGGCGCCGGAGGTCCATCCGGGGATGCGGACGCGCATCGACCAGGTCCCGCCGACGCTGCCGGTGACCTTGAGCGTCGTGGTGTCGTCGGCCGGGTACGAGGTGGTCTGGGTGACGGTGATGCCTCGCTGGGTCCAGTCCAGGACGGAGGGGAGGAACAGGTTCACCGTGAGGGTGGTGCCGTCGTGGAAGTAGATGGAGTCCATCAGCTTGGTGTTGGACTCCATGCCCGTTCCCTGGCAGCACCAGAACGTGCCGTAGTCGGTGCTCCAGGTGCCGCCGCCCCAAGCCGGCCCCTTGCCGCGCCGGGCGCCCGGGTTGAGGGACGTGAAGTAGGTGATGTGTCCGTGCGGGTCGGCCGGGTTCTGGGCGCCGATGACGTGGTTGAGCAGCGCCTTCTCGTAGAAGTCGAAGTACGACGCCCGGTCGGGGGTCAGCTGCCACAGTTCCCGGGTCAGCTTGAGCATGTTGTAGGAGTTGCAGAGTTCGCAGGTGTCGGGGACGAGGTAGCCGGAGATGGCGTTCGCGGCCCGGAAGTGCTCCGCCTGGCTGTTGCCGCCGATGGCATAGGTGTGCGAACCGGTGGTGAACGTCCAGGCGTTGGCGGCGATGTCGCGGTAGCGGGTCGTGCCGGTGGCCTTGTACTCGCGGACGGCTCCGATCCACTTGGGCACCTGCGTGTTGGCGTGCAGGCCGTCGAGCTGGTCCCGGTTCGCGGCGAGCGGGTCGAAGACCGCGGCATGGTCGAACCGCTGGGCGCAGGTCAGCCAGCGTGCGTCGCCGGTCTGTTGGTAGATGTCGGCCAGCACCTCGTTCATGCCGCCGAACTCGGTGCCCATCAACGACTGCATCGTGCTGTAGCCGAGCGGAGCGGTGCGTCGGTCGACCCAGTCGGCGAGCGCGAGGAGCACGTCGCGGGCCTGCGTGTTGCCGATCAGGCGCCACACGTCGAGCAGACCGGCCATGGTCTTGTGGATGCAGTAGTAGGGGACGTTGCCGTTGCTCAGCTTGCCTGCTTCGAGGCCGGCGAAGTCGGCCTCGGGGAAGCCCGAGAGATAGCCGGCGGAGAAGCCCGCGGCGGAGTTGTTGGCCTGGCATTTGGCGAGTTCGGCCACCATCTGGTCGGCCTTGTCACGGCAGGTGGTGTCCCCGAGTGCGGCGTGGGCCTGGGCCCACGCCGAGAGGAAGTGGCCCTGCACGTGAGTGCGGAAGGGGAACGCCGGGTCGTCCCAGCCTCCGGTCGGGGCTGCGGCGTTGGTGGAGAGCCGGTGGTTGGCGCGGAAGTTGTACAGCAGGCGGTCGACGTCGACGAAGCGGAGGTAGGCCAGGGTGCGGTTCTGGTTGTCGAGCCATCGACTGCTGGTGAGCGTGACCTGACCCAGGTCGAACGGCACCGTCGACACTCCGACGTCCGACCTGACCGGGGATGTCTGCGCCGCGGCGGAGACGGGGCTGAGGACAGGGTCGGCAGCTACGGCCACGGCCACAGCGCTCGTCGCCTTGATCACGGTGCGGCGGCTGAAGGGATGAGCCGGCATGGCGAACTCCTTGGTCCGTGGAAGACGTCGGGGACTGGGGCCGGTGGCAGTGCGGGAGTGCTGACGGCGACGCGGGTCCCTTCGAGCGGGTCGCGTCACGTTCGCTGCCTTCCCCGGCCGTCATGGCCTGTGGGGGGACGCAGCCGTATCCCTGTGCGTGGGCATGCGTCACCGGCCCTGGATTTCGGGGCGGCATCCGCCTGATGACATGAGTGTTAACGCTCACAATTTGCGTGTCAATACTTTTGTCGGTGAGCGGTCGAGACGTTCTCGCCGACCCGTCGTACCGGAAGGCGACCGACCGATCGCCACCGGGATGCGGACCGCACTCGCATCCGTGAAACGCGCGCGCCACTCGTCACCGGTCTCGACCCTCAGCTCCGACCATCGATCCGGACGGACGGCGAGTCGACCGAGACGTGCCGGTCGATGTCGGGCGCTCGCACATCCCTGGACACGATCGGGGCGCCGGGTCTATAAACGTGGAACTCACCCTCACTCCACCGCTGTTCTGCTGCCAGCATTTTGTTAGCGCTAACACTTCGCAGCCGTCTCCCTCCCCCACCCGAGCCGCTTGCTCAAGGATGACGAGGCCCCCCATGCACAGTCCTGGTTTCAACCGCAGACGTCCGCCTGCGGCGCTCGCCGCCGCGGTTGCGGTCCTGGCGGCATTGGCCGCACTGGCCGCGATGCTCGTCGCCGGCCCGGCTCAGGCGGCCACCGCCGGCGCCGTGCGCGGTACGGGTTCCGGTCGGTGTCTCGACGTCCCGGGCGCCGGCCAGACCGACGGCACGTTCCTGCAGATCTGGGACTGCACTGGCGGGACCAACCAGCAGTGGACGTCGACGGACAGCAACCAGCTGACCATGTACGGCAACAAGTGCCTGGATGTCCCGGGCCACGCCACCACGGCCGGTACCCGGGTGGAGATCTGGTCCTGTAGCGGCGCCGCGAACCAGCAGTGGCGGGTGAACTCCGACGGCACGATCGTCGGCGTGGAATCCGGGCTGTGCCTGGACGTCTCGGGCGCCGGCACGGCCAACGGCACGGCGGTGCAGCTCTGGAACTGCACCGGCGCCGGCAACCAGAAGTGGACCGGCCTGTCCGGGACGGGCAGCACATGCTCTCTTCCGTCGACATACCGGTGGACCTCGACTGGTCCGTTGGCACAGCCGACGAACGGGGCGGTCGCGCTGAAGGACTTCACCACCACGACGTACAACGGCAAGCACCTGGTCTACGCGACGACCTCTGACGGATCGTCGTGGGGCTCGATGGGGTTCAGCCCCTTCACGAACTGGTCGGACATGGCGTCGGCCGGCCAGACCGGGATGAGCCAGTCCGCGGTGGCGCCCCAGGTGTTCTACTTCGCTCCCAAGAACGTCTGGGTGCTCGCCTCACTGGGGTGGGGTACCGCCTGGCCCTTCACCTACCGCACGTCCAGCAACCCCACCAACCCCAACGGCTGGTCCGCGCCGCAGGCGCTGTTCACCGGCAGCTTCCCCACCGGCGTCACCGGCAGCCCGATCGACCCGACGCTGATCGCCGACGACCAGAACATCTACCTGTTCTTCGCCGGTGACAACGGCAGCATCTACCGGGCGAGCATGCCGATCGGGAACTTCCCGGGCAACTTCGGCTCCACCTACACGACGGTCATGAGCGACACGGCGAAGAACCTGTTCGAGGCGCCGCAGGTCTACAAGGTCCAGGGCCAGAACCAGTACCTCATGATCGTCGAGGCTCGGGGTGCCACTGAGCAGCGCTACTTCCGCTCGTTCACGGCCTCCAGCCTCAGCGGCGCGTGGACCCCGCAGGCCGGCACCGAGAGCAACCCCTTCGCCGGCAAGGCCAACAGCGGCGCCACCTGGACCAACGACATCAGCCACGGTGACCTGGTCCGCAACAACCCCGACCAGACCATGACCATCGATCCCTGCAACCTGCAGTTCCTCTACCAGGGCTACGCCCCCAACACCCCGACGAACACCACCTACCTGCAACTGCCGTACCGGCCGGGCGTCCTCACCCTGCAGCGCTGACCCGCACCCTGCACCGCTGACCCGCCCCGATCCACAGTGATCGCGATGCGGTGCGGTCCGCCGACGCGTGGACGAGCGGTTCACGGCGTGGGTGACTCCACCTGCTGACCGATACTCACCGCCCTGAGGAACCCCAGCCGCGCGTCGGCTGGGGTTCCTCTCCTTCGTGGGGCCCGTCCAACCGACGGCTCTGTCCCCTTTTATCGGACTGGCGATCACCCGCGAGGGCGTCCCGGTCCGCTGCCGGACCTGGCCCGGCAACACCAGCGGCGCTACCGTGCCGATGGCCGAAGATGAGCGGCCTCCAGGCCCAGGAACAGCCCCTGACCAGGCCTTATCCCTCACGGAGCCGTGGACGCACACCCCCCCGGCGGCACCTCACGCCCATTCTTCCCAGGTCAACCCCCACGTTGAGCCCGCCCTTGGGCCTGCCGACTGTCGAACTCGGGCGGCTCGTCGAGTGGTCGACGAGGCCGACAGCACAGCCCGGGAAACCACTCCGACACATCGGGGTAACGGTTCGAAACCGGTCTCTTGACGTGCCTGTTGTTAGCGTTAACACTCAGGCAACGTAACCCGAGAGCAGCTGGCTCGGCAGCATTCGGCGCACCACTGGAGGAACTGTGCGTAAGGCAATAGCGGGACTCGCCACGGCGGCACTCGCCCTGACGCTGTCGGCCTGCGGGCAGAGCAGCAACGGCGTCGGCGACGGTGCCGCCAAGAGTGCCGACGCCAAGGGCGGCACCATCGGCATCGCGATGCCGACCAAGTCGTCGGAGCGCTGGATCAACGACGGCAACAACATGGTCAAGCAGTTCCAGGCCCAGGGCTACAAGACGGACCTCCAGTACGGCGACAACGTCGTCGAGAACCAGGTCTCGCAGCTCGAGAACATGATCACCAAGGGCGACAAGCTCCTGGTGGTCGCGGCGATCGACGGTGCGGCACTCACCGACGTGCTGCAGAAGGCCGCCGACGCGAAGATCCCGGTGATCTCGTACGACCGCCTGATCCGTGGCACCAAGAACGTCGACTACTACGCGACCTTCGACAACTTCAAGGTCGGCGTCCTGCAGGCCACCTACATCGCCGACCAGCTCGGGCTGAAGGACGGCAAGGGCCCGTTCAACATCGAGCTCTTCGCCGGCTCGCCGGACGACAACAACGCGGGCTTCTTCTTCAACGGCGCGATGAGCGTGCTCAAGCCGTACATCGACTCGAAGAAGCTGGTGGTCCAGAGTGGCCAGACCGAGTTCAACCAGGTCGCCACGCAGCGCTGGGACGGCGGGGTCGCGCAGTCCCGGATGGACAACCTGCTGAGCAAGTCGTACACCTCCGCGCACGTGGACGCCGTCCTCTCGCCGTACGACGGCATCTCGATCGGCATCCTGTCCTCGCTCAAGGGCGTCGGCTACGGCGGTACCGGCAAGGCACTGCCGATCGTGACCGGCCAGGACGCCGAGCTGGCCTCGGTGAAGTCGATCATCGCGGGTGAGCAGACCGAGACCGTCTACAAGGACACCCGTGAGCTGGCCAAGGTCACGGTGCAGATGGCCAACGCCGTGCTGACCGGTGGCAAGCCCGAGGTCAACGACGAGAAGCAGTACAACAACGGCGTCAAGGTCGTGCCGGCCTACCTGCTCGACCCGGTGAGCGTCGACAAGGCGAACTACCAGAAGGTGCTGGTGGACGGCGGCTACTACACCGCCGACCAGCTCAAGTAGCCTGTCGGCCCGAACCCGGGCCATACCCCGAGCCGGCGGAGCCGGCGGCGGACCGCCCCGACCGATCCCGCTGCCGGCCCCGCCCCCAAGCGAACGGATGCACCACATGGCCGGACCCGTCCTCGAGATGCGTTCGATCAGCAAGTCCTTCCCCGGCGTCAAGGCCCTCTCGGACGTGAACCTCACCGTCGCGCCGGGTGAGGTGCACGCCATCTGCGGCGAGAACGGCGCCGGTAAGTCGACCCTGATGAAGGTCCTCAGCGGCGTCCACCCGCACGGGTCCTACGACGGGGAGATCCTCTTCGAGGGCGAGCCCTGCGCCTTCAAGGACATCAGGGCGAGCGAACACCGCGGAATCGTCATCATCCACCAGGAACTCGCCCTGGTCCCCTACCTCTCGATCGCCGAGAACATCTTCCTCGGCAACGAGCACTCCCGCCGGGGGATCATCGACTGGAACCGGGCTCTCGGCCATGCGAAGGAGTTGCTCGCGCGGGTCGGCCTGCCCGAGCACCCGCAGACCAGGGTCGCCGACATCGGCGTGGGCAAGCAGCAGCTGGTGGAGATCGCCAAGGCACTCGCCAAGCAGGTCAAGCTGCTCATCCTGGACGAGCCCACCGCCGCGCTCAACGACGAGGACAGCCGCAAGCTCCTCGACCTGATCCTCGAGTTCAAGGCGCAGGGCATCTCCTGCATCATCATCTCGCACAAGCTCAACGAGATCGCGCGGGTCGCCGACGCCGTCACCATCCTGCGCGACGGCCGGACCATCGAGACCATCCAGGTCGGCGAGGAGGGCATCGCCGAGGACCGGATCATCCGTGGGATGGTCGGCCGCGACCTCGACCACCGCTTCCCCGAGCGCGAGCCGTACACGGGCGAGGACGCGGGGGAGATCGCCTTCGCGATCGACGACTGGACGGTGTTCCACCCGATCGACCAGCACCGCAAGGTGGTCGACGGTGTCTCGATCAACGTGCGGCGCGGCGAGATCGCCGGCATCGCAGGCCTGATGGGCGCCGGCCGGACCGAGTTGGCGATGAGCGTCTTCGGGCGCTCGTACGGCCGGTACGCCGGCGGCCGGGTCGAGCTGAACGGCAAGGAGATCCGCACCCGGACCGTCCCCGAGGCGATCAAGCACGGCCTCGCGTACGTCACCGAGGACCGCAAGCACTTCGGGCTGAACCTGATGGACAGCATCGGCCGGAACATCTCGCTCAGCGCGCTGGGCAAGGTCTCGAAGCGCGGGATCGTCGACGAGTACGCGGAGTCCCGGGTCGCCGAGTCCTACCGCAAGAGCATGAACATCAAGGCCCCGTCGATCTTCGCGGCCACCGGCAAGCTCAGCGGCGGCAACCAGCAGAAGGTGGTGCTGAGCAAGTGGATCTTCTCGGCGCCCGAGGTGCTGATTCTCGACGAGCCCACCCGGGGCATCGACGTCGGCGCGAAGCACGAGATCTACACGGTCATCGGTGAGTTGGCGGCGCAGGGCAAGGCGATCCTGATGATCTCCTCCGAACTGCCCGAGCTCCTCGGCATGTGCGACCGCGTCTACACCATGGCCGAGGGCCGGCTGACCGGCGAGGTCCAGCGGGCGGACGCCACACAGGAATCACTCATGCGCCTCATGACCAGGGGCAAGGCGCCCGACATCGAGCAGGGAACTACCGAATGAGCGACGTGAAGACCGAAGAAAGCCTGCGCCCCGCGCCCACCGCGCCGGCCCCGGGCGACGGCACCCCCGGCACGCTCGGCCTGCTGGTGCAGGCCGTGCGCGGCAACCTCCGCCAGTACGGCATGCTGGTCGCCCTCGCCCTGATCGTGGTGCTGTTCCAGTTCTGGACCGACGGCATCCTGCTCAAGCCGCTCAATGTCACCAACCTGATCCAGCAGAACAGCTACATCCTGATCCTGGCGATCGGCATGATGATCGTCATCATCACCGGGCACATCGACCTCTCGGTCGGCTCGCTGGCGGCGTTCGTCGGCGCGGCGGCCGCGGTGATGATGGCCAAGGACCACATCTCCTGGCCGGTGGCCCTGGTAGCGGCACTGCTCATCGGCGCGGCGGCCGGCGCCTGGCAGGGCTTCTGGATCGCGTACATCGGCATACCGTCGTTCATCGTCACGCTGGCCGGGATGCTGCTCTTCCGGGGCGGCACGCAGATCCTGCTCCAGGGCCAGTCGGTGGCGCCGTTCCCGAAGGGCTTCCAGAAGATCAGCAGTGGGTTCCTGCCCGAGGTCGGTCCGCAGACCAACTACCACAACCTGACTCTGCTGCTCGGCCTGGCCGTGCTGGCCGTCTCCCTGCTGCAGGAGGTGCGCGGCCGCCGCCAGGCGCAGCGCCACGGCCTGGAGCCGCTGCCGGTCGGGCTCTTCCTGGCGAAGTGCGCGGCGATCACCGCCGCCGTCGTCGTCTTCACCCTGCTGCTCGCGAGCTACCACGGCTTTCCGATCGTGCTGCTGATCCTGGGCGTGCTGCTGGTGGCGTTCGGCTACCTGATGCGCAACTCCATCCTGGGCCGGCACACGTACGCCATCGGCGGCAACCAGGCGGCGGCGAAGCTGTCGGGTGTGAAGAGCAAGCGCGTCGTCTTCCTGGTCTTCGTCAACATGGGCGTCCTCGCGGCGCTGGCGGGCATGGTCTACGCGGCCCGGTTGAACGCGGGAACGCCGAACGCCGGTATCAACTTCGAGCTGGAGGCGATCGCGGCCGCGTTCATCGGCGGGGCCTCGGCCAGCGGCGGTGTCGGCACGGTGTTCGGTGCGATCGTCGGTGGCCTGGTGCTGGGTGTGCTGAACAACGGCATGTCGCTGGTGGGCATCGGTACCGACTACCAGCAGGTCATCAAGGGTCTGGTGCTGCTGGCCGCCGTCGGTTTCGACGTCTGGAACAAGCGCAAGAGCGGATCCTGAACCCTCCCCGCACGGCACTGTGCCCGCCTCTCGCGTGAGGGGCGGGCACAGTGCCGTGCGCGGGCAGGGCCGGGTGCGGGCGCCGGGCTGTCCGGACTACGCCCGGCTGCGAGCGGGTGCGGGCGCGGTGCTCAGGCGGACCACCATCTCCGGGGCCACCAGGACGCTGCCGGGTGCGCCCGAGCGGTTGTCCGGGGTGTCGTCGAGCTGGGCGACGAGGAGCTCGAGCCCGCGTCGGCCGAGCCCGCCGAAGTCCTGGCGGACCGTGGTCAGCGGCGGCACCAGATAGGACGCCTCCGGGATGTCGTCGAAACCGACCACGCTGATGTCCTCGGGCACCCGGCGGCCCGCCTCGTGCAGCGCCCAGAGCAGGCCGAGCGCCATGTGGTCGTTCGCGCAGAACACCGCCGTGACGTCCGGGTCCGCTGCCAGCTGCCGGCCGGCCTCGTACCCCGAACGGGAGCTCCAGTCGCCGGGCAGCGGGCGGGGTGCGGCCACGCCGGCATCGGCGAGCGTGGCGGACCAGCTCTCGGCGCGGTGCCGGGCCTCCAGCCAGCTCGGTGGGCCCGAGACGTGGTGCACCGTGCGGTGCCCGAGATCGAGCAGGAACCGCGTCGCCGCCCTGGCGCCTGCGATGTTGTCCGCGGCCACCGTGGGCACCCGGACCTGGCCGGACGTACCGAGGCGAACGACCGGGACGCTCACCGAGATGTGGGCCAGCGGGTCCGCCGCGGAGGTCTGGGGCGCGATCAGCACGATGCCCTCGACGCCCTGGTCGCGCAGGCGGTCGACGGCCTCCTGCACCGATCGGGCGTCCAGTGCGCGCGGCGAGACGATGCTGATGTAGTAGCCCGCCGCGCGAGCGGCCCGCTCGATGCCGTAGAGCATCGAGGCCGGGCCGAACAGCGTGGTGTCGAAGCTCACCACGCCGAGCATGTTCGACTTCCGGGTGACCAGCGTGCGGGCTGCCGAGTTCGGGCGGTAGCCCAGCTCCCGGATCGCCGAGAGCACGCGGTCGCGGGTGGCCGGGCGTACGTTCGGGTGATCGTTGAGAACCCGGGAGACGGTCTGGTGCGAGACTCCGGCCAGCGCCGCGACGTCGGCCATCACCGGCTGGCGGGGCCCGGCGGCAGCGGCCTCCTCCGACCTGCCCTGTCGACCTGCGGCGGTGCTCATGATCTCCGCTCCGTCCTGAGTTTGTGGATCACTCTCACGAGCCTACCGAGAGCGCGGGCGCGCTCCGGTTGGCGCCCCGGCACCGGCGCCGCCGGCCAGGCAACCGTCACAGCTCGCAGCGGCCGACGACACGCCGCGCCTCCGCACCGGGTGGGTGTGCGGAGGCGCGGCCGGTCGTCAGCCGACGGTGAGGACGGTGACCGAGTACGGCGGGAAGGCGCGGGTGACGGAGCTGCCGAGCCCGGTCCTCGCACCACTCCGGGTACTCGAGCAGTCCAACCGGATGGACGAGGGCTTCAGCGCCTTGAGTTGTCGAGCTTCACCCAGGCGGACACCGAGAACGACTTCGAGGTGTCCACCACGGGTGCGGCGATGTCCGCGTCGGCGGTGGAGGATCCGGTCAGGCCCAGGCTGTGCGAGCCGACCTGGCCGACGGTGTGGGTCGCGCCCGACCCGAGTGTCGCGGTGTGCGCGTTCCCCGGATTCTGATCCGGTGGCGCATGGGGATCCCTTGCTGGTGGGTGGCAAAGGGAAGGTGCCATGGCGCCGGTCCTGCGGGCGCCATGGCACCGGTGGTGGTGGTGCTGGTGGTGTTTTCTTGCTGGTCCCCCGTGCGTGGTCCCCCGTTGAGCCCGCCGCCGTCCGTCAGGAGCGGCGGCGGGCCGTCATGATGCGCTGCAGCAGGACGAAGACGAAGAGCAGCGTGCCGACCGCGATCTTCGTCCACCAGGAGCTGAGCGTGCCCTCGAAGGTGATGACGGTCTGGATCACGCCGAGCACCAGGACGCCCAGCACCGTGCCCAGGACGTATCCCGAACCGCCGGTGAGCAGCGTCCCGCCGATCACCACGGCCGCGATGGCGTCCAGTTCGGTGCCGACCAGGTGCAGGCTGTAGCCCGACAGGGTGTACAGCGTGAAGAGCACGCCGCCGAGCGCGGAGCAGAGCCCGCTGACGGTGTAGGCCCGGATGACGGTCCGTCCGACTGGCACGCCCATGAGCAGCGCCGACTGCGGGTTGCCGCCGACGGCGTACACCGCCCTGCCGAACCGGGTGTAGTGCAGCACGACGAACGCGGCCGCCACCACCGACACGGCGATCACCACCGACCACGAGACGAACACCCCGCCGGGCAGCGTCAGATGGCTCTGCGCCAGGGTGGTGAACAGGTGGTCGGAGATCGGGATGGAGTCGGTGCTGATCAGGTAGCAGAGGCCCCGGGCGAAGAACATGCCCGCCAACGTGGCGATGAACGGCTGCACTTCGAAGTGGTGGATGGCGTACCCCATCCCGGCGCCGAACAGCCCGCCGACCACCAGGACCAGCGGGATCACCAACAGCGGTGGCCAGCCCTGACGTTCGACCAGGTCGGCACAGAGCATGGTGCTGAGCGCCCCGACCGCGCCGACCGAGAGGTCGATCCCGCCGGTCAGGATCACGAAGGTCATGCCGACGGCGATCACCAGCAGGTGGGCGTTGTCGACGAAGAGGTTGGCCAGGACCTGGCCGGAGAGGAAGCCGTAGTAGCGGTAGTTGCCGGCCTCCAGAGTGAGCGCGAAGAGCGCGGTGGTGGCGAGGACCGGGAGGTAGCCCCGGCGCTGTGCGGCGAACTCCCGCAGGGACGTCGTACTCATGCCGCCGTGGCCTCCTTCTTCCCTGGCTTGGCTTCGACGACAGCGGCACGGCGGCGGGCCCGGCCGGGGAGCACCTTGGCGCGGAAGGCCGGGGACTGCAGCAGGCACACTGCGGTGACCACCAGGGCCTTGAACACCAGGGTGGTCTCCGGCGGCACGCCGATCGTGTAGACGGTCGTGGAGAGGGTCTGGATGACGAGCGCTCCGACGGCCGTTCCGCCGAGGTGGAAGCGGCCCCCGGAGAGCGAGGTCCCGCCGATCACGACGGCCAGGATGGCGTCGAGCTCGATCCACAGACCGGCGTTGTTGCCGTCCGCCGACGCGACGTTGGAGCTGATCATCAGCCCGGCGCCGGCCGCGCACAGGGCGCAGAAGGCGTACACCGTGACCGTGAGGCCCCGCGCCCGGATGCCGACCAGCCGGCTGGCCTCGCGGTTTCCGCCGACCGACTCCAGCAGCAGGCCGAGCGCGCTGCGTCGAACCGTGAGACCGGTCAGTACCAGCACTGCCGCCGCGATCAGGACCGAGAGCGGCAGGCCGAGTTCGTAGCCGCCGCCGATCAGGTGGTACGGCTCGCTGTTGACGGTGATGATCTGTCCGCCGGTGATCATCTGGGCGACACCGCGCCCGGCGACCATCAGCACCAGGGTGGCGATGATCGGCTGCATCCCGGCTCCCGCCACCAGCAGGCCGTTCCAGATCCCGAGGGCGACGCAGACCGCCAGCGCGAGCAGCACGGCCAGCACGACCGCCCCACTGTCCTTCTGGTTCGTCAGGTGACTGATGTTCAGGCAGGCGACGGCTCCGGAGATGGCCACCAGGGCGCCGACCGAGAGGTCGATGCCGCCGGTGGCGATGACCAGCGTCATCCCGAGGGCGACCAGCAGCAGCGGCGAGCCGAGGCGCAGGATGTCGATCAGGCTGCCGTAGAGGTGGCCGTCACGGACCCGGATGCTGAGGAAGTCCGGCGAGTAGATCACGTTGGTGACGAGCAGTGCGGCCAGCAGGGCCACCGGCCAGAACAGTCGGTGGCCTAGGAGTTGCCTCATCAGTGGGCACCTCCGCTCGCGATGGTCTCCATGAGCCGGTCCAGGGTGAGTTCGGGAGTGTTGGGGAGCGTCGCCACGAGCTCGTGGTCGCGCAGCACGCCGACGGTGTCGGAGAGGCGCAGGACCTCTTCGAGTTCGGCGGAGATGTAGAGGACTGCCATGCCGTCCTCGGCCAGCGAGGCGACCAGCTTCTGGATCTCGGTCTTGGCGCCGATGTCGATGCCACGGGTGGGCTCGTCCAGGATCAGCAGCTTGGGTTCGGTGATCAGCCAGCGCGCGAGCAGGACCTTCTGCTGGTTGCCGCCGCTGAGGTTGCGGACCAGGGCCGAGGGGTCGGCCGGATGGACGTGCAGCGCCTTGATCCACTTGTCGACCAGTTCGTCGGCCCGGCGGGTCGGCAGCGGCCTGGTCCAGCCGCGGGAAGCCTGCAGGGCGAGCAGGATGTTCTCGCGGACGGTGAGGTCCGGGACGATGCCCTCCGTGCGGCGGTTCTCGGAGCAGAACGCGATGCCGTGCCGGATCGCGGCCCGCGGGCTGCGCAGGCTGACGCTCTGTCCGGCGACGGAGATCTTGCCGGTGTCCGCGTGGTCGGCCCCCGCGATCAGCCGGGCGGCCTCGGAGCGCCCGGCGCCGAGCAGGCCGGCCAGGCCGACCACCTCTCCCGGGTGCAGGGCCAGGTCGAACGGCTCCACCGCGCCCTTGCGCCCGAGGCCGTGCGCGGCCACGTACGGCTCGCCGGCCGCACCGGACTCCCGGCCCGTCCGCTGGTGGTCGGAGACCTCCAGCTCGCCGAGTTCCTGGCCCAGCATCGCCGCGACCAGCTCCAGTTGGGGCAGCTCGGCAGTCAGGTACTCCCCCACCAGCTGCCCGTCGCGCAGGACGGTGATCCGGTCGCAGACCTCGTAGACCTGGTCGAGGAAGTGCGTGACGAAGAGGATCGCCACGCCCTCCTCGCGCAGCCGGCGGATGACCGTGAAGAGCCGCGCGACCTCGTCGCGGTCGAGGCTGGAGGTGGGCTCGTCCAGGATCAGGACCTTCAGCCCGCCGACGCCGCCGTCCTCGGTGTCCACGGCTCGGGCGATGGCGACCATCTGCTGCAACGCGAGTGGCAGGGTGCCGACTTCGGCCCGTACGTCGATGTCGAGGTCCAGGCTGCGCAGCAGCTCGGCCGCCTTGCGGCGCAGGGCGGACCAGTGGATGCCGCCGAGGCGGCGCGGTTCACGTCCGAGGAAGAGGTTCTCCGCGACCGAGAGGTTCGGGCAGAGGTTCACCTCCTGGTAGACGGTGCTGACTCCGGCTCCCTGTGCCTGCAGCGGGCCGCCGAAACGGACCGGCGCGTCGGCGAGGACGATCTCACCGGCCTCCGCGGTGTGGACGCCGGTGAGTACCTTGATCAGGGTCGACTTCCCGGCGCCGTTCTCGCCCATCAGGGCGTGCACCTCGCCGGCGAATAGCCGGAGGTCGACGCCGGTCAGAGCCTGGAATCCGGCGAACTCCTTGCTGATACCGGTCATTTCGAGGACCGGGCTGGCGGACTGTGGCGCCGGCATGGTTGCTCCTCTCCTCGCCTGGTGGCCGGGGCCCGGTGCGGGCCCCGGCGGGGTGGTCAGTACTGGCGGTTGGGGAGCTCGGCGGCGGCCTGGTCCTTGGTGAAGACGCCCTCCTTGGAGAGGACCCGGTCGGACACGTCCTGCTTGTCGTGGATCTTCTGGACCAGGTCCATGATCTGCGGGCCGATCAGCGGGTTGCACTCGACGACCTCCTCGATCTTGCCGTCGGCCATCGCCTGGAAGGCGTCCTTGATGCCGTCGATCGAGACGATCTTGATGTCCGTGCCCGGCTTGAGGCCGGCCTCCTCGATGGCCTGGATGGCGCCGACGGCCATGTCGTCGTTGTGCGCGAAGAGGATGTTGATGTCCTTGTGCGCCTTGAGGAAGGCCTCCATGACCTCCTTGCCCTTGGCGCGGGTGAAGTCACCGGTCTGGTCGGCGATGATCTTGAACTTCGGGTCCTTGAGGACGACGTCCTCGAAACCCTTCTTCCGGTCGAGCGCCGGGGCCGATCCGGTGGTGCCCTCGAGCTCGGCGATGTTCACCGGCCCGGGCGCGCTCTTCTCGGCGTCCACCAGCCACTGCCCGGCGCTGGTGCCCTCCTTGACGAAGTCCGACCCGATGAACGACTTGTAGAGCGTCTTGTCCTGGGTGTCGACGGCCCGGTCGGTGAGGATGACCGGGATGCCGGCCGCCTTGGCCTCCTTCAGGACGGTGTCCCAGCCCGTGGTGACCACCGGCGAGAAGCCGATGACGTCCACCTTCTGCTGGATGAAGGACCGGATCGCGGCGATCTGGTTCTCCTGCTTCTGCTGGGCGTCCGAGAACTTCAGCTCGAAGCCGGCCGCCTTCGCCGCGTCCTGGATCGACTTGGTGTTCGCGGAGCGCCAGCCGCTCTCGGCGCCGACCTGCGAGAAGCCGAAGACGAGCTTGTGCTGACCGCCCGCGTCGGCGGAGCCCGCGGGGGCCTTCTTGCCGTCGCAGGCGGCCAGCGAGACGGTCAGCGCGGCGGCGACCGCGACGGCGCCGAGGGTTCTGCTGATGGAACGGGACATCGTGCTCTCCTTGATGATGGCGGATCAGTGAGCGTTGTCTGAAGTGCGATCGGTGATGTTCCGGCCCCGGAGGGCGGCCGAGGGGCGGGCACCGACCGGCACGGTCGACGGGCCTCGAAGGCCGGCCACCGCCCCCGCCGCGAATGGCGATCCTCGGTGTCTGCGGGTACGCGCCGCTCGGGCGGCGGGCGAGCGTGCGGGCGCCGGACGGGACGGGTGCGACGTGAGTGGATCTTCCGCTCCCCACCGATGGCGCCGAGAGGGGCTGCGGCCGCCACGGGGTCGCCCGTGGAAGCGGGGGAACGGGCGGTCCCGGGCGGCCGCAGCCGTGCGGAGCAGCGGGCCCGGCCGGTCGCCTATTTGACCGTGAGGCCCCACTGCCTGGCCAGGACCCCGCCCTGCGGGTCACCAGGAGCGGTCCCGAAGGCCGACCGGCGGCAGGCGGCTCTGCCGGTCAGCTCCGCGGACGCCTCGGACGAGAAGCGGGTCGCGCCGACGGCGGCTCCGGTGGAGCTCATCTTTGATCTCCGTACTCGGTGGGGTCTACGGGCAATGTGGCAGTTGGCGCTGACAAAGAACCGTCGAGAAAGCGCGCCGACAGGTCACGGGGGCGCGCCTTGAAAGCTGCCGCAATTGAGCCCCTGTCAGTGTCCGGATCACTACCGACGTGTGAATTGTTATCGCTAACATTCTGTCCGTCAATGCCCTGTGCAGGTCACATTCGGGTCTCGCCAGGACACCCGGGCTCGCGGAATCCCCGTCCGCTTCCGGGCAAGGCGCGGAGGGAAAGGCGCGGAGGGAAAGGTGGGGGATCGGGGACCCGCGGGCAGGGCGATATTCGACGACATGCCTGCCTCGGCTCCGACCATGCGTCACATTGTGGAGAAGCAATAGCGGGTGGTGCTGCGGTACTCCTCACCGGGGCGCAGCACCGTGGACGGATAGTCGGGGTGGTGCGGCGAGTCGGGGAAGTGCTGGGTCTCCAGCGCGACACCCGCGTACGCCTCCGTACGGTCGGCCGCCGACACCGCTGATGGTCCCGTCGAAGTGGTTGCCGGAAGGCCCGGCTCGGTGGTCAGGCGCTCGAGTCGCCGCCCAC
The DNA here is from genome assembly GCF_055575795.1 of Kitasatospora sp. NPDC034023. NCBI lineage: Bacteria > Bacillati > Actinomycetota > Actinomycetes > Kitasatosporales > Streptomycetaceae > Kitasatospora > Kitasatospora sp. NPDC034023. The sequence goes on along the minus strand of NZ_JBVIRY010000003.1, from coordinate 465,598 downwards.
TTTCCGGGGCGGCTCAGGACGGCGGCGCGGCGCGGTGAAGTGGCCGCTCGCAGTGCCCAGTTGTGTCGATCGGCAGTTCCGCGCGGGCGATCCGGTTGGCGTACCGGCCCACGGTGGCGCCGAAGTAGCGGGCCGGGCCGATCGGATCGGCTACCGTCGCGGCGCCCAGGACGACGTTGGCCCGCCGCCCGTCCCGGTCGGGAGCGCGCAGCGTGTGCAGGGTCGCACCGAGGTCGAGCATCTCCACCGTGACCGCGCTCTCGCAGCCGAACGTCCGGCACCTGATGGTCCGTCCGTCCGGGAGGACGGCATGCGGCTCGTGCCGGACGGACAGTGCGGCGGTCATGCTGCTGCGTTTTCGAGGGTGGGACATGGTGCTGTGGCGGCGCCCCGCCGGCGCCGGGCGCCGCCACGTCGGGGTGTCAGAAACCCTGGGCCAGCCGGTGGTAAGCCTGGTTCCAGCGGATCTCCTTGGTGAACTGGCGCATCGTGGTGTCCGCGTCGATGAGCAGCAGTTCGGTGCCGACCATCTCCGCGAGGTCGGTCAGCTCCTCGGCGCCGATCGCGCTGGAGAGCACGGTGTGGTGCGGGGCCCCGGCGGTCAGCCACGCCTCGGCGGAGGTCCGCAGGTTCGGCCGCGGCTTCCAGACGGCGCGGGCGACCGGCAGGTTCGGCAGCGGCTCGGCGGGCTCGACGACGTCGATCTCGTTGGCCACCAGCCGGAACCGGTCGCCCATGTCGGCCAGGCCCACCACCACGGCCGGCCCGGTCTGCGCGTCGAAGACCATCCGGACGGGGTCCTCGCGGCCGCCGATGCCCAGCGGGTGGATCTCGAGCGTGGGCGTCTCGGACGCGATGCTCGGGCAGACCTCCAGCATGTGGGCGCCGAGGATGACCTCCTGCCCGGGCTCCAGGTGGTACGTGTAGTCCTCCATGAAGGACGTGCCGCCGGGCAGCCCGGCGGCCGCCGCCTTGAGCGTGCGCAGCAGGACGGAGGTCTTCCAGTCGCCCTCGCCGCCGAAGCCGTAGCCGTCGGCCATCAGGCGCTGCACGGCGAGGCCGGGCAGCTGGCGCAGACCACCGAGGTCCTCGAAGTTGGTGGTGAAGGCCTTGAAGCCGCCTTCGTCCAGGAACCCGCGCAGGCCGAGTTCGATCCGCGCCGCGTAGCGCAGCGACTCGTGGCGGTCGGCGCCGTGGCGGAGTTCGGCCGACACCCGGTAGGTGTCCTCGTACTCCTTCACCAGCTCGGTGATCGCGTCGTCCGCGACCGCGTCGACCGCGTCGACCAGGTCGTTGACGCCGTAGGTGTTGACCGAGACGCCGAACCGCCGCTGCGCCTCGACCTTGTCGCCCTCGGTGACGGCGACATCGCGCATGTTGTCGCCGAAGCGGGCGAGCTTCAGGGTGCTGAGCTCGGCGCGGCCGGCGGCGGCGCGGACCCAAGAGCCGATCCTGGCGGCCACCGACGGGTCGCTCACGTGGCCGGCGACGGTCTTGCGGGCCACCCCGAGGCGGGACTGGATGTAGCCGAACTCGCGGTCGCCGTGGGCCGCCTGGTTCAGGTTCATGAAGTCCATGTCGATGGACGCCCACGGCAGCGCGACGTTCGCCTGGGTGTGCAGGTGCAGCAGCGGCTTGCGCAGCGCGTCGAGTCCGGCGATCCACATCTTCGCCGGGGAGAAGGTGTGCATCCAGGCGATCAACCCGACGCAGTCGTCGGAGGCGTTGGCCTCCAGACAGACGCGGCGGATCGCGGAGGCGTCGGTGAGCACGGGCATCCACCGGACCTTGACCGGCAGGCCGGTACCGTCGCCCAGCGCGTCGGCGATCTGCCGGGACTGCTCGGCGACCTGCCGCAGGGTGTCCTCGCCGTAGAGCCCCTGGCTTCCGGTGAGGAACCAGACCTCGCGGCCTTCGAGTGACGTCACTTCAGGACTCCTTAGCCGGCCACGGACTGCTGGCCGTACACGTTCTGGTAGCGGTGGTTGAGGCTGTCGATGTCCGCCTGGGCGATCGGCAGCGGCTCGCCGAGCTGGCGGGAGATGTGGACCGTGCGGGCGACGTCCTCGCACATCACGGCCGCCTTGACCGCCGCCTTCGCGTCCTTGCCGATGGTGAAGACGCCGTGGCTCTTCATCAGCACGGCCGGGGAGCGGTGGCCGCTGAGCGTCTCGACGATGCCCCTGCCGATCGAGTCGTCGCCGATCAGGGCGAACGGGCCGACCGGGATCTCGGCGCCGAACTCGTCGGCCATCGCGGTCAGTACGCAGGGCACGGCCTCGCCGCGCGCCGCCCAGGCGCAGGCGTACGTCGAGTGGGTGTGCACCACTCCCCCGACCTCGGGCATGTGCCGGTAGACGTACGCGTGGGCGGCGGTGTCGGAGGAGGGCGAGTAGTCGCCCTCGACGACCTTGCCGTCCAGGTCGCAGAGGATCATGTTCTCCGGCGACAGCTCGTCGTACGAGACGCCGCTCGGCTTGATCACCAGCAGGTCGTGGCCGGGCACCCGGGCGGAGACGTTGCCGGCGGTCCAGACGACCAGGTTGTAGCGCACCAGCTCCTGGTGCAGTTCGCTGACGTGGCGGCGCAGCAGCGCCACGGTGTCGGGCAGGGTGCTCACAGGGTCAGACCTCGCTGTTCGGGCTGGCGGCGGTGGCTGCCGCGGCGGCGGTCAGGGCGGCGTTGCGGATCGAGCGCAGGCGGTGCAGCGCCTTGTCGGGCCCGGTGCCGAAGTGGTCGTGCAGCAGCCGGTACTCGGCGTACAGGGCGTCGTACGCGTCGGCCCGGTCCGGGTCGGGCGTGTAGGCGGCGCGCTCGACGCGACCCATCGCGGCGGCGCCCGCACGGACGTTTGGGTAGGCCCCCGCCGCGACGGCCGCGTGGATGGCGGAGCCCACCGCGGGGCCCTGGGTGGAGACCGCGAGCGAGACCGGGCGGCGCAGCACGTCCGCGTAGATCTGCATCAGCAGCGCGTTCTTCTTCAGGCCGCCGGTGACGATGAACTCGGTCACCGGGACGCCGCCCTGCTCCAGGGCGTCGACGATGGCGCGGGTGCCGAAGGCGGTGGCCTCCAGCAGAGCGCGGTAGATCTCCTCCGGACGGGTGGCCAGGGTGAGCCCGACGATGACGCCGGAGAGATGGTGGTCGACCAGGGTGGAGCGGTTGCCGTTCATCCAGTCCAGCGCCACCAGGCCGTGGCCGCCGACCGGCTGGTCCGCCGCCTTGCGGGTGAGCAACTGGTGGATGTCCTCGCCGAGTTCGGCCGCGTCTGCGAGGTAGTCGGCGGGTACGCCCTGGCCGGTCCACCACGCGAAGATGTCGCCGACCGCGCTCTGCCCGGCCTCGTAGCCGTAGCTGCCGGCGATGATGCCGCCGTCGACCACACCGCAGATGCCGGGGACGTCCGCCAGGGTGGCCCCGTTGACGACGTGGCAGGTGGAGGTGCCCATGATGGCGAGGAGCCGGCCGTTCTCGACGGCCTGGGCCGCGGGGGCGGCGACGTGCGCGTCGACGTTGCCGGCGGCCACCGCGACGCCCTCGGGCAGGCCGGTCCAGGCGGCGGCCTGCGCGGTCAGCGAGCCGACCCGGGAGCCGAGCGGGGAGAGCGGGTGGTCGAGCCGGGTGGCGGCGAAGTCCGCGAAATCGGGGTGCAGGGCGGCGAGGTAGTCGGCGCTCGGGTACTGGCCGTCCTGGAAGATGCCCTTGTACCCGGCGGTGCAGGTGTTCCGGGTCTCGGTGCCGCAGAGCTGCCAGACGATCCAGTCGGCCGCCTCGATCCAGCGCTCGATGGCGGCGTAGGTCGGCGGGTCCTCCTCCAGCACCTGGAGCGCCTTGGCGTACTGCCACTCGGCGGAGATCTTCCCGCCGTAGCGCGAGATCCACTTCTCGCCGCGCTGGTGGGCCAGTTCGTTGATCCGGTCGGCCTGGTGCTGCGCCGCGTGGTGCTTCCACAGCTTCGGCCAGGCGTGCGGCCGGGCGGCGAACTCCTCGACCTCGGCGAGCGGGGTGCCGTCGGCCAGCACGGGCAGGACGGTGCAGGCGGTGAAGTCGGTGGCGATGCCGATGACGTCGGCCGGGTCGATGCCGGCTGCGGCAACGGCGGCCGGGACGGCGGTGCGCAGCACCTCGCGCCAGTCGTCGGGGTGCTGGAGGGCCCAGTCGGGCGGCAGCGTGGCCCCGCCGACCGGCAGTGTCCGGTCGACGACGGCGTGGGCGTAGTCGTGGACGGCGGAGGCGAGTTCCTCACCGTCGGCGACCCGCACCACCACGGCGCGCCCGGAGAGCGTGCCGAAGTCGATTCCGACGACGTACTGCTGCGGGTCGTCAGGCGCAGGAGTCACGGTCACGTCATCAGTCCTTCGTCCGGTGCGGGGGTGTCGGTGGGTGGTGGGAGGCAGGCCGCCGAGTCGTCCACCCGGAGGATGTCGGGCTCGGCGGCCTGCGGGCCCGCGCCGCGCCCACCCTCAGAGGTGCGGAACGGGGTCCGGGAAGCACGCGCCGCCGTTGCCGTCGCCGTGTCCGGGGATGGGCGGCGTCGGGGTCGTGGTGCGGGGCGCTCCGGGAAATTGTGAGCGCTAACAATTGGCCTGTCAAGACATGCCTCGTAACCCGCTGTCAACGGGAACGAAACAAGGTCGTGGCCCGACCTGCCGGCTCCCGAGGGACGACGGCCACCGGTGGCGCGAGATGGATCCTGGCCGGCGGCGCAGCCGTCCTCCCCCTCCTGCTCCTCCTACGGGCCGGCCTCGACAACGGCGACTCGACGCCTCCTGGCGCCACCACGCCGACCGTGACCGCCAACGCCACCACACCGGCCGCCACCAGCACGACGACGCCACCGCGGCCCGACTGCCGCCCCACCCGTCACCCGAGGAGCAACGCACCCGCATCGAACGAGGAGTTCGGTGAGGGCGACGGACGTGCCGACGACCACTCGTTGCCGCACGGCCCTCTCCTTCCTGTTGCGACGGGGCGGGATCGGCTCAGGGCCTGCGCCCCACGTGCGCGGGGCCGCCGTTCGTGATCGCTTCGACCTCCGCCGGCGACGCCATGGACACGTCTGCGAGCCCGGTCATGACCAGGGCGTCGTGGGCCGTTCCGCTGGCCAGGGCCCGTTCCGGGCCACGCCGGTCAGCAGGCCGTCGATCAGCCCGGCGGCGAAACCGTCCCCGGAGCCGATGCGGTCCGGGTCGAGCCGAGGCGGCTTCCCGGGAACCGCGCTTGCCCTGGTGCGCGTGCGCGGCCATCGAGTCGGGAATGCGCAAGCCTTGACTGGGCTTCCGCGTCTACTTGATAGTGATGGCCGCACCGCACTCCTGGCGCGGCGACACCGCCGAAACTCTTGGCATTCCCTGTCGACCGCAATTGTTAGCGCTAACAGTCACCCGGAGTACGAAGCCGGATCGGACCGCCCCCAGGGGGCAGGCGCGCCGCCGATTCGGCCACGGCGAGGCTCTTGGTATCGCACCGAACAAGGGAGTCCATGCATGCTGCCCACCCTTCGCGCTGATCGCCGACCTCTGCGGGAACTGCTCGCCGCCCTCGTCACGGTCGCACTCGCCCTGACCGGCGTCCTCGCCCTTGCCGGCACGTCTCAGGCCGCCACGCAGGAACCGTGTGACATCTACGCCGCGGGCGGCACGCCGTGTGTCGCGGCGCACAGTACGACCCGCGCGCTGTTCGCCTCCTACAGCGGTCCGCTGTACCAGGTGCAGCGGACCTCGGACAGCGCGTCGCAGAACATCGGGGTACTGTCCGCCGGCGGCGTCGCCGACGCCGCGGCGCAGGACTCGTTCTGCGCGGGCACCGTCTGCACCATCACCCGCGTCTACGACCAGACCGGCAACAGCGGCAACACCCTGGTCTACCAGGGTCTCGGCGGGACCGGCGGCGCCGACACGGCCGCCCCCGCGACCACCGAAGCGGTGACCGTAGGCGGCCAGAAGGCGTACGCGCTCTACATCAACCCCGGCAACAGCTACTTCGCCAACGGCTCGGGCGTGCCGACCGGCAGCTCACCCGAGGGCGCATACATGATCACCAGCGGCACCCACGTCAACAACGGCTGCTGCTTCGACTACGGCAACACCGAGACCGACCACCACGCCGACGGCAACGGCGCCATGGACGCGATCAACTTCGGCACGGAATGCTGGTTCGGCGGCTGCAGCGGAACCGGGCCCTGGGTACAGGCGGACCTGGAGAACGGCCTGTTCACCGGCGGCAGCAGGGCGTGGAACCCGAACCAGGTCTCCGAGACCAGCCACTTCGTCACCGCGATGCTCAAGAACAACGGCACCACCCAGATGGCACTCAAGGGCGCCGACGCCCAGTCCGGGAGCCTGACCCAGTTCTACAGCGGCGCACTGCCCAGCGGATACAACCCGATGCACAAGCAGGGCGCCATCATCCTGGGCAGCGGCGGCGACTGCTGCCAGACCAACCGCAACGCGAGCGCGGGCACCTTCTACGAGGGTGCCATGGTCAAGGGCTACCCCTCCGACGCCACCGACGCCGCCGTCCAGGCCAACGTCACCGCGGCCGGCTACCGCACCAACACCACCACCCCCTTCACGCCGGGCGCGAAGGTGTCGCTCCAGGCCACCAGCTCCTGCTGCACCAGCGACTACCTGCAGCACGACACGAGCGACGACAAGGTCGTGATCGCGCCAGTGACCTCCGGTAGTTCCGCCACGGACAAGGGCAACGCCACCTGGATCGTCCGCGCAGGCCTGGCCAACAGCAGCTGCGTCTCCTTCGAGGCGGCCAACGCTTCCGGCAGTTACCTCAGGCACTACGCGTTCCAGCTCCACCTCCAGCCCAATGCCGGCACCAGCCAGTTCGCCGCCGACGCCACCTTCTGCCCCAAGCCCGGAAACAGCGGCACGGGCTACTCCCTGCAGTCCTTCAACTACCCGGCCAAGTACGTCCGCCACTACGCCCTGACCGCCTACATCGCGAGCAACGGCGGAACCAACGCCTGGGACTCCGCGTCCTCGTGGGCCCAGGACACCAGCTGGCTCGCCGCCACCCCCTGGAGCTGACCAGCAACCCGCCCCGGGTCCGGTGCCGAAGACCGCCGAATCCGCGCCGGCTCCGGGCACGTCAACCCGACCCCCGCCGCCCGCACAGCCGGGCACCGGGAGTTCGTCGAGGCTCACCTCACACCCCACCCAGTGAAAAGAGTCCTTCATGACCAAGCAACCGTGGATCCGCCGCGCCGGTCGCGCGCTCCTCTCGGCCGGCACAACCGCCGTGCTCGCCGCCGGCCTGCTCACCGCCACGGCCACCACCTCGCAGGCCGCCACCCAGCAGCCGTGCGACATCTACGCCGCGGGCGGCACCCCGTGCGTCGCCGCGCACAGCACCACCCGCGCCCTGTACGCGGGGTACGGCGGCCCGCTGTACCAGGTCAGGCGCGCCTCCGACAGCGCGACCAAGGACATCGGCGTCCTGAGCACCGGCGGATACGCCGACGCCGCCGCGCAGGATGCCTTCTGCGCGAACACCAGCTGCGTCATCACCGTCATCTACGACGAGTCCGGCAAGGGCAACCACCTCACCCAGGCACCCGCGGGCGGAGCCGCCGGCGGGCCGGACAACCTCGCCAACGCCTTCGAGGCGCCGGTCACCGTCGGCGGCCACAAGGCGTACGGCGTCTACGTGGCCCCCGGCACCGGCTACCGCAACGACCACACCAACGGCATCGCCACCGGCGACCAGCCCGAGGGCATGTACGCGATCTTCAACGGCAAGCACTTCAACGACGGCTGCTGCTTCGACTACGGCAACGCCGAGACCAACGACCACGACACCGGCAACGGCCACATGGAGGCCATCTACTTCGGCAACAACAAGGTCTGGGGCTCCGGCAGCGGCAACGGCCCCTGGGTGATGGCCGACCTGGAGAACGGCCTGTTCTCCGGCGTGAACACCCGCTTCAACGCCGGCGACCCCACCGTCACCAACCGGTTCCTGAGCGCCATGGTCAAGGGCGCCCCGAACCAGTGGGCCATCCGCGGCGGCGACGCGCAGTCGGGCAGCCTGTCCACCTTCTACAGCGGCGTGCGCCCCAACGCCTCCGGCTACAACCCGATGCACAAGGAAGGTTCGATCATCCTGGGCATCGGCGGTGACAACAGCAAGGGTGCCCAAGGCACCTTCTACGAAGGCGTGATGACCTCGGGCTACCCCTCGGACGCCACCGAGAACGCCGTACAGGCCAACATCACCGCCGCCGGCTACAGCAGCGCCTCGACCAGCACCGGCTCGCTGACGCCCGGCTCCCGGATCTCCCTCCAGGCCACCACCGCCCCCTGCTGCACCTCTGACTACCTCCGCCACGACGACGCCGACAACAAGGTCGTCATCTCCACCATCAACTCCTCCAGCTCGGCCACCGACAAGGCCGACGCCACCTGGATCGTCCGCGCCGGCCTGGCCAACACCTCCTGCCTGTCCTTCGAGTCCGTCGACAACCCCGGCCAGTTCCTGCACCACTACAACTACGAGCTCTACCTGAGCGCCGACACCGGCAGCGGCTCCTTCGCGCAGGACGCCACCTTCTGCCCCACCACGGGCAACAGCGGGGTCGGCCACTCCTTCCAGTCCGTCAACTTCCCGACGAAGTACCTCCGCCACTACAACTTCACGGCCTACATCGCCAGCAACGGCGGAACCAACGCCTGGGACTCCACGTCCTCGTGGGCCCAGGACACCAGCTGGCTCACCGCCTCTCCCTGGAGCTGACGGAAACACTGTCCGGCGCGGCCGGGTGTGATGACGGTGCCGTCGGCGTCGAGCAGCTCCTGCTGGTCGACGCCGACGGCACCGTTCCACGTCCCGGCCCCCCTTCCTGCCAGGGGAGCACCGAATGAGCACCGTGGCCCTGACCTTCGACGACGGCCCACACCCCGACAGCACGCCCGCCCTGCTCGACGCGCTGACCCGGGCCGGCGTCCGGGCCACCTTCTTCGTGTGCGGCGACCAGGTCGTCCGTCACCCGGAGTTGCTGGGCGCCCTGCACGAGGCCGGGATGTGGCTGGGCAACCACAGTCACACCCACCCGCACCTGACGGGCCTCGACGACCACGCGCTGTGGCGTGAACTCCGGTTGCCACAACGGCTGTTGCACCGAATGACCGGCAGCTACCCGACCCTCTTCCGCCCACCCTACTGCGACACCGACGCCCGGGTGCGCGGCGCCGCGGCGGCACTCGGACTCACCGAGGTGCTGTGCACCACCGACACCCGTGACTGGGCGGGCGCCGACGCCGAGGCCATCGTGCGCGCAGCCCGGGACGAACCGCCGGGCGGCGTGGTGCTGATGCACGACCACGGCCGCCAGAGCACCCGAGGCCGTACCACATCTGCTGGCGGCCTGGGCCGAGCGGGGACTGCGGCCGGGACCGGTCCCGCCTCGATGACGGCGCCACAGCCGACAGTTGACGACTCTCCGTCACAGTGAGGAGCCACCTTGCCCTACAGCATCCGCGCGGGCGGCCTGGAACGGCACACCGCCGCAGAGGTCCTGCGCGTCGAGCCCTGGGGACCGGACGCCGTCCGCGTGCGGGCCTCGGCCGGGACCATCGATCCCGCTGCCCCCGGTGCGCTGGAGAGCCCTTCGCCCTCCCCGCACGCCGAGCTGTCGGTATCGGACGACGGCTGTGCCCGCCTGGTCAACGGACGCCTCGCGGTCGAGGCCTCCACGGACGGCCGACTGACGTTCCGTCACGCCGCGTCGGGCCGCGAACTGCTCGCCGAGAAGAGCCCGCACGCGCATCCCGCCGGCCATCGCGTCCACGCGGCGGCCGGCCGGACGGAGCAGCACTTCGCGGCCTACGGCGGTGAACGGCTGCACGGCCTGGGCCAGCATCCACACGGGCACCTGGACCAGAAGGGCTGTGTGATCGACCTCGTCCAGAGCAACACCGTAGCCGCCATCCCCTTCCTGCACTCCTCGCGCGGCTACGGACTGCTGTGGAACAACCCCGCCACCGGCCGCGTCGAACTGGGTGCCGACACCACCGGGTGGACCGCCGACGCCGGTGGGCGCATCGACTACTGGATCACCGCCGGCGACACCCCGGCCCGGATCCTGGACTCCTACACCCGGGCCACCGGCCGCCCGCCGCTCCTGCCCGAATGGGCGTCCGGTTTCTGGCAGTCGAAGCTGCGCTACCGCACCCAGGACGAACTCCTGGCCGTGGCACGGCAGTACAAGGAGCGTGGACTGCCGCTGTCCGTCATCGTCTGCGACTTCTTCCACTGGCCGAGGATGGGCGACTGGCGCTTCGAGGAGAGCGAATGGCCCGACCCCGCCGCCATGGTCGAGGAACTGACGGACCTCGGGGTGAGACTCGCCGTCTCGGTGTGGCCCACCGTCGAGCCCGGCAGTGACACCCACGACGAGCTGCGTTCGGCCGGGCACCTCGTGCGCGACGCCGACGGCGGCTTGCTCACCTACCCGTGGCCGTCGCGGTACAGCGCGGATGCGCTGATCCGCCCCATGGCCTACTACGACGCCACCCACCCCGGCGCCCGCGCCGCGCTGTGGCAGCGACTGAACGACAACTACCGCTCTCTGGGCGTGGCGTGCTTCTGGCTGGACGCGTGCGAGCCCGACCTGCCCCGGGACCGGGCCGACCGCGCGGTCTACGCGGCCGGCCGGGCCGCCGAGGCCGCGAACCTCTACCCGCTGGAGCACACCCGCGCGGTGGCCGACGGCCTGCGCGCGGCGGGTGAGGACCGGCCGCTGTCGCTGGTCCGCTCCGCCTGGGCCGGCAGCCAGCGGCACGGGGCGCTGCTGTGGTCCGGCGACATCCCCACCACCTTCGACTCCCTCGCGCGCCAGATCAGGGCCGGGCTGAACGTCGCGATGAGCGGCATACCCTGGTGGAACACCGACATCGGCGGCTTCTTCGGCGGCGCCCCGGACGACCCCGCGTACCGCGAACTGCTGATCCGGTGGTTCCAGTACGGCACCTTCAGCCCCGTCATGCGGCTGCACGGGGACCGCGAGCCCAACCACCCCACGTTCTCCGCGGACATGACCGGCGGGCCGAACGAGCTCTGGTCGTACGGGGACGAGGCCTACGGCATCCTCCGTGACCACCTGTTGCTGCGCGAGCGTCTGCGCCCCTACCTGAGGCAACTGTCCGAGGACGCCCACCGCACCGGCGCCCCGCCGATGCGCCCGCTGTTCTTCGACTTCCCCGAGGACGAGCAGGCCTGGGACGTGGACGACCAGTTCCTGCTCGGCCCCGACGTGCTGGTGGCACCCGTGTACGAGGCCGGCGCCCGGGCCCGCCGGGTGTACCTGCCGTCCGGCGCCCGCTGGCTCGACCCGGTCAGCGGACAGGTGCTGGAGGGCGGAACGACGCACGACGCCGAGGCCCCGCTGGAACGCATCCCGGTCCTCGTACGGGAAGGGGCCGAGGTCGCGGCCCGGCTCGGCTGAAGCGGCCGGAACAACAGGAACGGCGGGCGAGACCGCGTCACCGTCCACCTGGGTGGCGTCGACGACCGTGATGTTCGCATGGTCGTCGACGTCGACCGTCCGGGTCCGACAGTCGACGACCACGCGGGTCACGGACAGGAAGCAGGTCGGCTGCCGACGCGGACGCGGAACTCACATGGCAAACCCCTCGGGCAGGTTGGGCTCGACGGCGAACGTCGAAGCGCATCGACGCTGACATGAACCAGATTGGCTGTCAACCACCCCTGCACAGAAGGAATTTGGATTTGTTCAGGGCCTTGCTGAACCGGTAACACGCCATTAGTCTCGCCGAAACATCCAAGCGCTTCGACATCCTCCGCGGGGAAGGGCTGGCCCACCATGACCACCGAGCTGAACCGGAGAAGGTTCCTGTCCGCCGGCGCATCGATCGCGGGAGCCGTCGCCATGGCGCCGCTGCTCTCCGCCTGCGGCGGCGGCTCGCACCAGAAGACCGGGGCGAACACCTCGTCGGGCCTCAAGGTGGCACTACCGGCCTTCGTGCCGAGCACGGCCCTCACGCCGGACATCGCGTCGGTCGCGGGCGGCGCCGACGCGGCGACGGACCCCGGCTTCCTCAGCTACCCGGCCGCCCCGGCCGCCACGGTGTCCGGCCCGCCCGGCAAGGGCGGCAGCTACACGGCGGTCACCCCGCTGTGGGGCACCGTGCCACAGCCCGGCAACTCCTTCTACCAGGCCATGAACAAGGCCCTGGGCGTGAACCTCACCATGAAGCCGGCCGACGGGAACAACTACCACACCATCGTGCCGACCATGACGGCCGCCAAGAAGCTGCCCGACTGGATCAACCTGCCGGCCTGGTGGAACCCCAACTTCAACACGGGCGAGCTGGCCCGGACCCAGTTCGCGGACCTGACACCTCACCTCTCCGGCGACAACGTCAAGAAGTACCCCAACCTGGCCGCCCTCCCCACCGGTGCCTGGCAGACAGGCGTCTGGGGCGACAAGCTCTACGGCATCCCCTGCTTCGCCACCACGTTCCCCGGCCCCGGTGGCGTCTTCCACCGCAGGGACCTCCTCGAATCGCGCGGGATCACCAATGCCCAGGTGAAGTCCCCCGCCGACCTGATGAACCTCGGCAAGGAGCTGACCGACGCCAAGCGCGGCGTGTGGGCCTTCGACGACGTGTGGACCTACCTCTACCCCTCCTTCGGCGCGCCCGTGAAGTGGAAGGTCGACAGCGGCAAGCTGGTCCACCTCTTCGAGACCCAGGAGTTCCTGGAAGCCCTCGACTGGCACTACCGCCTGGCCACCTCCGGGTACATGCACCCGGACGCGCTCGCGGGCGACGGCGCCAACCAGGGCACCCGCTTCTACGCCGGAAAGGTGCTGATCGCGGGCGGCGGGCTGGGTGCCTGGAATCTCGCCGACTACCAGTCCGGTGTCGCCGCCGACCCGAACTACCGGCGCGGTGCCTTCGACATCCTGACCGCCGACGGCAAGAGCACGCCGGTGGCCTACATGGGCGCCCCCAGCAGCATGATCAGCTACCTCAACGCCGACCTGAAGCCGGATCAGATAGCGGAACTGCTCGCGGTGGCGAACTACCTGGCCGCACCGTACGGCTCGGCCGAGTACACGATGACCAACTTCGGGGTCGAGGGCGTCCACCACAATCGGGTCAACGGCGTGCCGACCTTCACCGACGAGGGCAAGAAGAACGTCCAGGCAACCACCTTCCCCTTCCTCTCCTCCGGCTCGTCCGTGATCAGCAACCCGGGCGGCGACGTCGTCACCAAGGACTACTCCGCCTGGCAGGCCGCCAACGTCAAGGCCCTGGTCAAGCCGCCCTTCTGGGCCATGAACTACAGCATGCCGCAGGACATCGCCACAGCCGAGGCGGCGCAGGCCGTCAACGACACCATCATCGACTGCTACCACGGGAAGAAGAAGGTCTCCGACGTCCAGGCGGCGGTCTCCACCTGGAAGTCCGGCCAGGGGGCGCGGCTCAAGCGGTGGATGACCGAGAACGTCCTCGACAAGTACGGCGCCGGCCAGTGAGCACCGCGCGGTCGGAACGCCGGGCAGCGCCCACCCGGTTGAGCCGGCGGATCAGGCTGCGGCGGGACAAGTCGCTGCTACTGATGACGATACCCGCGGTCGTCCTGCTCCTGGTGTTCAACTACGCGCCGCTGTTCGGCCTGGTGACCGCGTTCCAGAGCTACGACCCACTGGTCGGTGTCTGGCACAGCGACTGGGTCGGGCTCGACCAGTTCCAGGCGCTCTTCGGCGACCCGCTGTTCTGGGAGTCGATGAAGAACACGCTGTACCTGAGCTGCGTCCAGCTGGTCCTGTTCTTCCCGATCCCGATCGCGCTCGCCCTGCTGCTCAACTCGGTGCTGAGCGAGCGGATGCGCAACTTCATCCAGTCCGTGCTCTACCTGCCGCACTTCTTCTCGTGGGTGCTGGCCCTGACGATCTTCCAGCAGATGCTGGGCGGCGCCGGCCTGCTCAACCAGTTCCTGCGTCAGCACGGGATCGGCACCTGGGACATCATGACCGACCCGCACACCTTCGCGCTGCTGGTCACCTCCCAGGCGATCTGGAAGGAGGCGGGCTGGGGAATCATCGTCTTCCTCGCCGCGCTGAGTGCGATCAACACCGAGCTGTACGAGGCGGCGGCCGCCGACGGCGCGGGACGGTGGCGGCGGATGTGGCACATCACCCTGCCCGGCCTGCGCGGTGTGGTCATGCTGATGCTGGTGCTGCGCCTGGGCAACGCTCTGTCGGTCGGCTTCGAGCAGTTCCTGATCCAGCGGACGGCGGTCGGCCACGACGCGGCCGACGTGCTGGACACCTTCTCCTTCTACTACGGCATCGCCGCCGGCAACTACAGCTACGGCGCGGCGGCCGGGCTCTTCAAGAGCCTGGTCTCGCTGCTGCTGCTCTGGGGGGCCAACCGGCTGGCGCACGCCTTCGGCGAGGACGGGCTCTACCGGAAATGACCAACACACTCAGCATCGGCCGCGGCAAGCGCACACGCAACGCGGTGACCGCTCCCCCACGCTCCGCCCGGACCGCCCGCCCGCCCTGGCAGGAGCCGCCGACCACGATCGGCCAGGCCGCCAAGGGGCTGACGCTCGGCGGGGTTCTGGCGGTCGTCCTGGTCCCGCTCTGGATCATCGTCGTCACCAGCTTCTCCACCCCCGGGGCCGTCAACCGTGCCGGCGGGATGGTGATCTGGCCGGACGGCCTGACCGTGGAGGCCTACCGCGCGATGCTGGACAACCCGACGGTGCTCACCGCGCTGCTGGTGAGCCTCGGCATCACCGGCGTCGGCACGGCAGTGTCCATGGTGGTGTCGATCCTGTGCGCCTACGGGCTCTCGCGCCCGCGCTCGCTCGGCCACCGCTTCATCCTGCTGCTGCTGGTCGTCACCATGTTCGTCGGCGGCGGCCTGATCCCGACCTTCCTGGTGGTCACCGGACTCGGCGGCTACGACCAGTGGTGGGCACTGATCCTGCCCAGCGCGGTCTCCGTCTTCAACATCCTGGTGCTGCGCGCCTTCTACTCCGAGACCTCCGCCGAACTGATCGACGCGGCCCGGATGGACGGCGCCGGCGACTGGCGGATCCTCTGGTCGGTGGTCCTGCCCACCTCGCGCGCCGTGACCGCGGTGATCGCGCTCTTCTACGGCGTGGGCTACTGGAACTCGTTCTTCAACGTCATGCTCTACATGCCGACCGACAGCCAGAAGTGGCCGCTGCAGTACGTCCTGCTCACCTACGTCAACCGGGGCAACGGAATGCCGGGTTCGGTCAACTCCGGCTTCGGCAGCACACACGCCCAGACCGCGCCGCTCTCCTTGCAGATGGCAGTGGTGGTCCTCACCCTGGTGCCGCTCGTTGTCGTCTACCCCTTCATCCAGAAGCACCTGCGAACCGGCGTGCTGACCGGGGCGATCAAGGGCTGACCCGGCCTCGCCCCCGGTGGCTCGCAGCGAACGGAGCGGTCCCGGCACACACCTCCCCGGCACGCACCTCCCCGGCACCCACCGGGACCGCTCTCCACCCCGACCCGAAGGAGCAGGACCGATGGTGACACTCGCCGACGTGGCCAGGCACGCCGGCGTCTCGGCAAGCACCGTCAGCTACGCGCTCAGCGGCAAGCGCTCGATCTCGACACAGACCCGGCAGCGAATCGAACGGACCGTCACCGACCTCGGCTACCACCCGAACGCCGGCGCCCGGGCGCTGGCCGGCAAGCGCTCGCACATCATCGCCCTGGTGGTGCCGCTGCACACCGAGGTCTACGTGCCGACCATGATGGAGATCGCCATCGCGGTCACCGTCGCGGCCCGGGACCATGGCTACGACGTGCTCCTGCTCACCAACGACGAGGGCCCCGAAGGGGTGCAGCGCGTCGCCGCCAGCGGGCTGGCCGACGGCGTGATCCTGATGGACATCCGGCTGGACGACGACCGCATCCCTGTGTTGCACGCCCAGCGCACCGCGGCCGCGCTCATCGGGCTGCCCGACGACCCGTCCGGGCTGGCCTGCGTCGACCACGACTTCGCCGCCTCGGGCGCCCTGTGCGCCGACCACCTGGCCGACCTCGGCCACCGCGACATCGCCTTCATCGGCTACGGCAGCGCCGTCTACCGGCGGCACGCCGGTTACGCCGAGCGGACCCTGACCGGCTTCCGCTCCCGGGCCGAGCAGCGCGGCCTGCGCTTCCTGCACCGACCCTGCGAGGGCACCTACGAGAGCACCGCCGGCACCCTGGCCCGGATCCTCGCGGACCGCCCGGACACCACCGGCTTCGTGGTGCAGAACGAGGGCGCGATCGGCCCGCTGCTCAGCCTGCTGCGCGCCGGCGGGCGGACCGTTCCGGAGGACGCGTCGGTGATCGCCATCTGCCCCGAGCAGCTGGCCGAGCAGCACGCGCCCAGGCTTACCTCCGTGACGGGCCCGAAGAAGGAGCTCGGCCGGGTGGCCGTGGAGCAGGTCCTGGCCCGGATCGCCGCAGTAGCAGCGGGCACCGAGCCGGCGGACGAACTGGTCCTGACGCCACCGGAGCTGGTGGTCCGTGAGAGCACCGGCCCGGCCCCGGTGCGCGGTCCACGCCAATGACGCCACCTTGACACGCCGTCAGCACGCCCTCCCCTCCCCACGCGAGGAAGACCACCATGTCCGAAGAGCGCCAGACGATCCGCTGGGCCACCAGGCCCTGAGCGTGGAGATCGCCCTCGGCGAGGACGGCACCGCCCGCCTGGTCCACATCGGCCCGCCCTGCCGGCCCATCGGCGCTCCGCGTCCCGGCGCGCCGCTGCCCCTGGTGGAGGTGACCGCGGGGGGCCAGGGCCGCCACTGGTCGGGCCGGCACCTCATCGACACCGGCATCGGGGCGCGGCTGCGCCACCGGTCCCACCGCGCCACTTCATAGCCACCTGGTCCGGCAGTGACGCCAATCCCTCCGCCTTCCGGTTCAACGGCGCCGCCTGCGCGATCGGCTGAGCCCGCATGACCGGTGGCGCCCCGGCCGCCCCGAACAGCCGGGGCGCCACTCGCGAAGAACCATCCCCACGAAAGGAATTGACCACGTGTCAGGCCAGCACCAGCCGGACAGCACTGTCACCAACCCCGTGATCCCCGGGTTCCACCCCGATCCCAGCATCTGCCGGGTCGGCGACGACTACTACCTCGTCTGCTCCAGCTTCGAGTACTTCCCCGGCATCCCCGTCTTCCACAGCCGTGACCTGGTGAACTGGACCCAGATCGGCAACGCCCTGGACCGGCCGAGCCAGCTGCGCCTGCCCCGCGACATGCCCTCCTCCGCCGGTATCTTCGCGCCCACCCTGCGCCACCACGACGGCCGCTTCCGGCTGATCGTCACCAACGTCGGCGACGGCGGCAACATGCTCTTCACCGCCACCGACCCGGCCGGCCCCTGGTCCGACCCGCTCCGGCTGCCAGATGTCCCCGGCATCGACCCGGACCTCGCCTGGGACGAGGACGGCACCTGCTGGTGCACCGTCGCCGGCGTCTCCCAGGTCCGGATCGACCCGGCGACCGGAAGGACCTCCGGCGAGCCGCGCAAGCTCTGGTCCGGCACCCCCGGTGCACTGGCCCCCGAGGCGCCGCACCTGTACCGGATCGGCGAGTACTGGTACCTGATGATCTCCGAGGGCGGCACCGAGCGCGGCCACAGCGTCGCCATCTCCCGCGCCGACTCCCCCTCAGGTCCCTTCGAGCCGTGCCCGGCCAACCCGATCCTGACCCACCGCGGCACCAGCCACCCGATCCAGAACACCGGCCACGCCGACCTGGTGCAGGCCCCCGACGGCTCCTGGTGGATGGTGCTGCTCGCCGTGCGGCCGGGCGGCGGCACACCGGGCTGGCACGTGCTCGGCCGCGAGACCTTCCTCGCACCGGTGAGCTGGGTCGACGGCTGGCCCGTGGTCGGCGCGCTCTCGTCGGAGATGCCCGCGCCCGCATGGCCGCTCCAGCCCGCGCCCAGCGTTGCGGTCCGGGACGACTTCGACCAGGCCGAGCTGCACCCGCGCTGGATCTCGGTGCGGGAGCGCCGCGCCGAGCTCTGCACCACCAAGGAACGGTCCGGCTGGCTGACCCTGCACGCCGCCGGCGCCTCCCCGGACGAGCCCGACCTGGTGTTCGTCGGCCGGCGCCAGCAGCACCTGACCTGCCGGGTCCGCACGCTGGTCGACGCGACCGCCGGCCGCGGCGGGCTGGCCGTGCGGCTGGACGAGCAGCACCACTACGAGATCGAGGCCGGCGACGGCCAGGTGCGCGTCCTCGCCCGGATCGGCCCACTGCGCACCGAGGTGGCCGCCAATCCGCTGCCCGCAGGACCGGTGGTCCTCGGCCTCGGGATCGCCCCGGCACCGCCGCAGGGCTCGCGAACCGGCCCGGATCTGCTCTCCTTCGGCGTCGAGCAACCGGACGGCAGCTTCGCCGTGCTCGCAACCCTCGACGGCCGCTACCTGTCCACCGAAGTGGCCGGCGGCTTCACCGGCCGGGTCATCGGCATGTACGCCGCGGCCGGCACCGTCCACTTCGACTGGTTCGACTACGAGCCCCTCCCCCTTCCCTGATCGTCCGTCAGGGCTCCCCCACCCCCGTTTCACACGAAAGGGACACCCGTGAACGACGCACAGCAGACCGCACGCCCGCGCAACCGCCGGCTCCACCGCACGGCCTGTCTCGTGGTGGCGCTGGTCACCGCGGGCAGCCTCGCCGGCGGCACAGCCGTCGCCGCACCGGCCGAGCCGGCCAAGGACCGGGCCCGGGCGGCCTGGGTCCCGAGCGACCCGATGGCCGCGGTCGCCGCGATGCAGCCCAGCTGGAACCTCGGCAACACCTTCGACGCCCTCCCCGACGAGACCTCCTGGGGCAACCCGCTCACCACCAAGGCGACCTTCGACGGCCTCAAGGCGCAGGGCTTCCGCAGTGTCCGCATCCCCGTCACCTGGTACCCCCACCAGTCCACCACCGCGCCGTACACCATCGACGCGACGTGGATGGCCCGGGTCAAGCAGGTGGTCGACTGGGCGCTGGCGGACGGCCTCTACGTCGAGATCAACGTCCACCACGACTCGTGGCAGTGGATCGCGAACATGTCCGCCGACCACGACAACGTCATGGCCCGGTTCGACTCGACCTGGCAGCAGATCGCCACCGTCTTCAAGGACGAGCCGCGCGCGCTGCTCATGGAGAGCATCAACGAGCCGCAGTTCTCCAACGCGACCGACGCCCAGAAGACCCAGTACCTGCGCGAGCTCAACACCTCCTTCCACCGCATCGTCCGCAACTCCGGGGGGCGGAACAAGGACCGCCTGCTGGTCCTGCCCTCGGAGGAGACCAACAACGCCCAGCACTGGCTCGACGACCTGTCGACGACGATGAACTCGCTGCACGACCGCAACCTGGTGGCGACCGTGCACTACTACAGCTGGTACCCGTTCAGCGTGAACATCGCCAACGGCACGACCTACGACGCCACGGCCCAGGCCGACCTGAACGACGGCTTCGCCCGGGTGCACGACACCTTCGTCGCCAAGGGCGTCCCCGTCTACCTCGGCGAGTACGGCCTGCTCACCTCCCCCTACTCCGGCGTGGTCGAGCGCGGGGAGATGCTGAAGTACTTCGAGCACGTCAACTACGAGGCGCGGGTCAACGGCATGACCTCCGCCGTCTGGGACGCCTCCAACGACTTCCTGAACCGCTCCACCATGCAGTGGCAGGTCCCCGAGATGAAGGCCCTGATCCAGACCTCCTGGCGGACCCGCTCGGGCACCGCCTCCACCGACAACCTCTTCCTGCCGAACTCCGGCCCCCTCACCGCCCGGACCATCACCCTGAACCCCAACGGACAGTGGTTCACCGGGGTGTGGCAGGGCAACACCCCGCTGATCCCGTACCGCGACTACACCCTCAACGGCGACCAGCTCACGCTGACGGCGACCGCCCTCACCCGGCTGGCCGGCAACCGCGCCGCCGGGGTCAACGCCACCCTCGAGGTCCGGTACTCCGACGGCGTGCCGTGGAAGCTCTTCGTGCGCTCGTACGACCAGCCCGTGCTGTCCGACGCCACCGGAACCGCCGACGGGCTTACCATCCCGACCCGGTTCAACGGTTCCCTGCTGGCCAACGTGGAGTCCACGTACGCCGACGGCACCGCCGCCGGCCCGGCCTCCTGGACCACCTACCAGTCGTTCGACAACTACCGCGCCGACTACGGCGCCGACACCACCACCGTCAAGGCCGACTTCCTCAAGTCGCTCAAGGACGACGCCCCGGTGACGCTCACCTTCCGCTACTGGACCGGCGCCACCGTCACCTACCACGTGACCAAGTCCGGCAACACGGTGACCGGCACCGCCTCCTGACCAGCCCCCCGCCCGCCCGGCTGCCGGTCCCCACCTGCGGCCGGGCGCCTTCCCGAGATGAGCCCTCCATGTTCTCCCTACGGTCCCACGGGCGGCGGCTGCGTCTTCTCGCAACCACCGCACTGATGCTCACCGCGTGCGTCACCGCATCCACCGGCGCGACCGCCCAGGCCGCACCGGGCAGCCCTGCGCTCACCCCGCCGCTGGGCTGGAACAGCTGGAACAGCTTCGGGTGCGGTGTCAACGAGTCACAGATCCGCCAGGCCGCCGACGCAATGGCGTCCTCCGGCATGAAGGCCGCCGGCTACCAGTACGTCGTCGTCGACGACTGCTGGTTCGACCCGCAGCGTGACGGCGCGGGCAACCTCCGGGCCGGCCCGACCAAGTTCCCCAGCGGCATGAAGGCGCTCGGGGACTACATCCACAGCAAGGGCCTGAAGTTCGGCCTCTACGAGGCGCCCAACGAGCGCACGTGCGCACAGGCCGTGGGTTCCTACTCCGGCTCCACCGGCAGCAAGGGCCACGAGGCCCAGGACGCCACCACGTTCGCCTCGTGGGGCGTGGACTACCTCAAGTACGACTGGTGCTCCTCCAGTGGCACGTTGGATGAGCAGGTCGCACAGTTCACGCTCATGCGCGACGCCCTCCGCGCCACCGGCCGTCCCATCGTCTACAGCATCAACCCCAACAGCCTGCACGCCATCACCGGCTCCTCGTACAACTGGGGTCAGGTCGCGGACCTGTGGCGGACGACCGAGGACCTGCTGGACATCTGGCAGAACGGCAACACCAACAACTACCCGATGGGCGTGGGCAACGTCCTTGACATCGACGCGCCGCTGGCCGCTCAGTCGGGCCCTGGCCACTGGAACGACGCCGACATGCTCGTGGTCGGCCGCCCCGGTCTGTCGCTGACCGAGTCCCGTTCCCACTTCGCCCTCTGGTCGCTGCTCTCGGCGCCCCTCATAGCGGGCAACGACATCCGGACCATGTCCGGCGACGTGAGCGCGATCCTTCGCAACCCCCGCCTGCTGGCGGTGGATCAGGACGCGCTCGGCGCGGGCGGCCGCCGGGTGCGCGACGACGGCGACCTCGAGGTCTTCGCCAAACCCCTGTCCGACGGTTCGGTCGCCGTGGGCCTGTTCAACCGGGGCACCGGCACCGCGACCGTCACCGCCACGGCCGCGCAGGTCGGCCTCACCGGAGGGCCGTTCACCCTCACCGACCTGTGGACCGGCGACACGTCGAGCACGTCCGGCCAGATCTCGGCGAGCGTCCCGGCGCACGGTGTCGCCGTGTTCAAGATGACCGGCGGCAGCCCGCTGGCCTCCACCACCGCCCGCCTGCGCGGAACCGGGTCCGGCCGCTGCCTGGACGTGGACCGCGCCGCCACGACGGCCGGGACGACGGCGCTGATCTGGGACTGCCACACCGCCGCCAACCAACTGTGGACCACGTGGGCCGGCGGCGAGATCCGCGTCTACGGCGACAAGTGCCTGGACGCCTCCAACCAGGGCACCACCGACGGCACGAAGGTCGTCATCTGGCCCTGCAACGGTCAGGACAACCAGAAGTGGACCGTGCAGACCGACGGGTCGATCCGCAACGTCCACGCCGGGCTGTGCCTGGACGCCGACCACGCCGGAACCGTCAACGGGACGCCTGTGATCCTGTGGACCTGTACCGGTCAGAACAACCAGAAGTGGACGACGCTCCCGTAGCCCGTTCCCCTGCCGGTTCGTCGAGGAACCGGCGCCCTGACGGGGCGCCCCGGCGGCGGTGGAGCCGGGTGAGGCAGTGTCAGATTCCTCGCCCGCGCCGGAACCGCGCCGGGGTGGTTCCGCACTCGTCGGTGAAGACCCGGTAGAAACGGCTGACCGAGCCGAAGCCGGCGGCTGCGGCCACCTGGCTCGCGGGGAGGTCGGTGGTCAGCAGCAACCGGCGCGCTTCGGCGAGCCGGTACAGCTTCACGTACTCGCCGATCGTGGTGCGCACGACCTTGCGGAACTGGGTCATGGCGTAGGTCGGGTGGACGTTCACCGCCGCGGCGACGTCCCCGACAGTGATCGGCTCGCGGAAGTGGCGGGCGATGTGGCGCGCCATGGACACCGCCTGGCGCAGAGCCGGATCGTCACCCGCGTAGCGGTGTACCGGGTCACCGCCCGCGGCGAGCGCCAGGCGCCGCACGCGCGCCTGGATCTCCAGCATCGCGATGCGGTGCAGTTCGTCGTCGCCCGCGGCCAGATCCGCGGCCCACTGGGTGAACTTCGCCGGGTCGCTCTCATCGGCACGGGCCGGGGGAGCGATCACCGGCACGCCCGAGAGCACCCGGGCGAGGAGCGACTGCGGCAGCCCCCAGGCCAGGAACCGGTCGAAGGGCACGTGCAGCCAGTGGACGCTGGTCGCCCGGCTCGCCACCAGCTGGTGCGGGATCGCGGCCCAGAACACGGCGAGGCCACCCGCCGCCACTTCGAGGAGTTCGCCGCCGTAGAGGTAGAGCATCGGCCCGCCGCCGGCCACGAAGTTGATCTCGAGGTCGTCGTGCCGGTGCGCTGCCGACATCAGCAGCGGGCGTCCGGACCAGCCGCGCAGGTGCGACGGTTCGTCGACCAGGGCACCCTGAGGATCCAAGAAGTTCTCACTTCGAAACGGTGCAGACATCGCAGTTGCTCGGATCCTATCGTCGTGGAGCAGCGCCGATGCTCGCACCGCCGTGCATCCGGCGACACCGCACGCCCACCCCTGCGTTCCTGATGGAGATCTCACGTGTTCTCACTCGGCATCGTCGGCGCCGGCCAGTTCGCCGGCTCGTTCGCCAAACTCTGGCGCCTGCACCCGAACGTCGGTGACATCAAGGTCACCGACCTCCTCCCGGAGCGCGCCGAGCATCTCGTCGCCGAATACGACCTCGCCGGCACGCTCCCCTCGTTCGAGGACATGCTCGACTCCGATCTCGACGCCATCGCACTCTTCACCCAGCGCTGGACACACGGCCCACTCGCGGTCCAGGCACTGCGCGCGGGCAAGGACGTCTACAGCGCGGTCCCCATGGCCGTGACCGAGGCCGAGATCGCGGACATCATCGCCGCGGTCGAGCAGTCCGGCCGGATCTACATGATGGGCGAGACGAGCTACTACCACCCGGCGACCGTCTACGCGCGCGCCCGGATCGCCTCGGGAGCGTTCGGCCGGATCTTCTACGCGGAGGGCGACTACGTCCACGACATGGACTGGGGCTTCTACGACGCCTACAAGTACAGCGGCGGTGCGAACTGGAAGGCCACCGCCAGCTACCCGCCGCTGCTCTACCCCACCCACTCGATCGGCGGCGTCCTCGGCGCCTGGCAGACCCACGCCGTCAGCGTCTCGGCGATCGGCGTTCCGGACGAGCGCGGCGACGGCGTGTTCGACCGCGAGATCAGCCAGTTCGACAACGACTTCTCCAACGCGACCGCACTGTTCGAAGCCGCGGGCGGCGGAAGCTTCCGCACGAACGAGTTCCGCAGGGTCGGATACATCGGCAAGGAGTCGCGCTTCCGCTACTTCGGCACAGAAGCGGTCTTCGAACAGCTCGGCTCGGTCAGCCTGTGGCAGGACAAGAAGGGCGAGCACGACGTCACCGCGCACCTGGACCCCGCACCCACCCTCGCACCGGACGACCCGGCACTCGCCCACCTCGCCCCGGAACTACGCGGCGCCTTCGCCTCCGGCACCGCGCCGGTGCACGATCGCTCCCGCCTCCCGCGCGAGTTCGCCCACGCACCCAACGGCCACGAGGGCAGTCACCACTTCCTCGCCGACGACTTCGCCACCGCGGTCACGACCCGAACGCCTCCACCGCTGCACGCGTGGACCGCCGCCCGCTACACCCTCCCCGGCATCATCGCCCACCAATCCGCCCTCCGAGCCGGAGCGCGCCTGCCCATTCCCGACCACGGAGACGGTCCCCGGTCCGCGTGACACCGCCCGACTGCACCGTCCGGTCACAGACCATCTGACAGTCCGACGGAAGGGAGATACTGATGCCGGGAACCGGCCGGCCGTGCTGCTCCGAGTGCGCGGTGCCGCTCACGGGGCCGCCGCCCGTGCGGCCCCGCCCGGTGCCGGACCACGAACCGGGCTGACCCGTGGACCCGGTAAGGCATCCGTATGAGCAGCGACACCTTCCCCTGCCCCGGCGATCGGCAGCGGGCCGAAGCGGGCCTGTTCGGCCCGTCCTCGGTGACCTGGCACCTGCACGCCGACCCGGCGATGTGGATCGGCGGGATCAGCGCCCTCCACCTGCAGGCGCTGCACCCGATCGCGGCTCTCGGCATAGCCCAGAACTCCTCGTTCGAGGACGATCCCTTCGGCCGCCTGGTGGGGACGGGTTCGTTCATCGTGGCGACCACCTGGGGCAGCCGGGCACAGGCCGAGCAGGCCGGCGCCCGGGTGCGCGCCGTGCACGAGCGCCTGCGCATCCACGATCCGCACAGCGGCGCGCAGTACCGGCTGGACGCCCCCGACCTGCTGCTCTGGGTGCACTGCGCACTGGTCAGATCGAACCTGCACGCCGTGCGGCACGGCGGCATGCGGCTGACGAGCCCGCAGGCGGACCGCTACGTGGACGAGCAGCGTCACGTCGCGGCCCTGGTCGGGCTGGCGGCCGGTGACGCCCCCGGCTCGGTCGGCGAACTGGAGGACTACCTGACCGGCATCCGGCCGGTCCTGGCCGCTTCCCCCGAGGCCCTGCTGATCCACCGCTTCGTCAACCGGCCGCCACTGCCCGGACGATGGCGGCCGCTGCGACCACTGTGGACGGCGGCCTCCCAACTCGGGTACACGCTGCTGCCGGCCTGGGCTCACGAGCTGTACGGACGCCGGGGCCTGCCCGCCACCGTGGCAGCCGCCACCCTTCGCACCGCCCGTTCGACGGCCTCGCTGCTTCCCGCGCGCAAGCGGCTCGACTTCCCCGCCCCCTATCTCAGCCAGGCCGTCGAGCGGCTCGGGAGGACGGCCGTGCCCTCCGCCCGACGACTGCGCGAGCAGCCGTCATGACGCCTCCCGCCGGCCCGGCCCGGCCCCGGGAACGGCGGGGCCCGAACAGCAGTGTTCGGCGTCAGGCTCAAAGAGGGCGGGGGCCGACGTGACGCCGGCCCCCGCCCTCTTTCGCTACCCGCCCCAGGCTGCCTGCCCTACGGCGCTCGCAGGGTCAGTCGACCGCACCGTCCTGCGGGCCGTCGGGGATCCAGGAGCCGTGCAGTCCGGCGCCCACTCGGTGCGGCAGGTGCACGGTGGCGATCCGGTCCAGGCTGCCCGCGTCGAGCACCAGTAGCTGCGAGGCGTCCTGCTTGAGGTCGGAGACCACGGTGAGCAGGTAGCCGTCGTCCTCCCGGGTGGCCCCGGCGGCGGGGACGTAGACCGCCTCGCTGGGCATCCGGGCGTCGCCGACCTGGTGGATGCGCCGGGCACCGGTGGTGCGGTCGTACTTGACCACGCCGTAGCTGCCGAAGCCCTTCTCGTCGGGGAAGGAGACGGCGTACTGGTAGCGGTTCTCGGCGCCCAGGAACTCCTCGTTGAGGGTCGGGAACTCCACCGGCAGGTCGTCGATGATCTGCTCGTCGACGGTGCCGGCGGCCAGGTCGACCAGCCAGCGGCGGGAGTAGGAGCGGGCGACCGGCTCGGTGCCGCGCCCGGGCCGCCCGGTCCACCAGTTCCAGGAGAGGTCGAAGCCCTCGCGGTCCACGGTCGGGCCCTCCAGCACGATCCGGCCCCGGCCGTCCTCGTAGGCGTTGGCGACGTGCAGCACGTTGCCCGGTTCGATGGAGAACCAGCGGACCTGCCGGGCCCCGTCGCCGCCGCGCGGCATCACGCCGATCCGGGCGGGCTGGGTGTCGCTCCACCCGTAGGGGATACCCGAGTGCTCGGCGGGGTCGAAGGTGACGTTGCCCTCGATGAAGACCACGTGGTGGCGGGTGATGGCGAAGTCGTGCTTGAGCGCGGCGCTCGCCCCGGGGACCTCGGCGCTGTGCACGATCTCGCCCTTGGCGTCGGCGACGTAGTGCACCAGGTACGGCGGGAACGGCGAGGACCCGAAGAAGTGCAGCTCGCCCGTCACCGGGTCCTCCTTGGGGTGCGCGGTCATCGCGGTGCGCAGCTTGCCGCCGAAGTCGAAGGCGCCGACCGTCTCCAGCTCGCGGGTGAGTTCGAAGGGCAGGTTCGCCTCGCAGAGCGCGAGCAGTCGGCCGGCGTGCTCGATCAGGTGGGTGCCGGCGGCGCTGGCGGTCAGGTCGGGGCCTCGGTCGGTCATGTAGGGCGCGCCGTCGAGGGCCGGGGTGTGCACCCAGCGGTTGCGGTACCACTCGGCCCGGCCCTCCCGCAGCTGGATGCCGTGCACCATGCCGCTGCCCTTGAACCAGTGGGTGGGGGTGACACCGGGCTTCGGGTTGTGACCGTTGCGCAGCAGCCGGCCGGTCAGCTCCGGGGGCAGGGTGCCCTCCACGGTCAGTCCGAAGGCGGTGGCCTCCTCCGCGACGGGGGTGAAGTGGCCGGTCAGGTAGGGCTTGTCGGCGGTCATGTCAGGAATGCCTTCCGGTCGGTGTGGCGGTGCGGGGATGTGACGGAGCGAGCAGGAGGGGCGGGGAGCCGGGGCTCAGTGGGTGGTCGGGGGCTCAGGTGGCCCGGACGGCCCGTCCGGTCCGCCGGTCGGCGGCCGGCCGGGTGGCGGTGTCACCGGCCCGTTGGCGGGTGCACCGGCCGAGTACTGCCGCGAGCAGGGCGGTCGCGGCCAGCACGGCGGCCGAGGCGGCGAAGGCGGCCCGGTAGCCGGCGGTCAGCGCCACCGCGTGCGGCCCGTGGGCATGGGCGGTGACCGAGCCGGCCAGGGTGGCCAGCGCGGCCAGGCCGATCGCGCCGCCGACCTGGCGGGTGGTGTTCACCAGCCCACCGGCCAGGCCCGCGTCCTGTGCCGGCAGGCCCTCCACGGCGAACGAGGTCAGCTGGACGAAGGCGACGCTCAGACCGAGGCCGACGAGCACGCTCGGGCCCAGGACGTCGGCCAGGTAGCTCCCGTCGGCCCGGATCCCGGCCAGCCACAGCAGACCGGCCGCCTCGGTGAGCAGCGCCAGCGTCACGGTCGCGGTGGCGCCGATCCGGCGGGCCAGCCGCGGGGCGAGGCCGGACCCGAGCATGTTGGCCGCGGCGAGCGGGAGTTGGCCGGCCCCGGTGGCCAGCGGGCCGGAGCCGAGCACCTGCTGCTGGTAGAGCGGCAGGAAGAAGAACAGGGCGATCCACACCGACCCCAGCAGGGCCATCAGCAGGTTCCCCGCCGCCACCCGGCCGGTGCGCAGCAGCCGCGGCGGGATCAGCGCGTTCGGCCGGCGGCGCTCGACGGCGGCGAAGGCCGCGGCCAGGACGACGGCCGCGCCGAGGGCGCCGAGCACCCGGCCGTCGGTCCAGCCGGTGCCGCGCGCGGTGGTCAGCCCCCAGACCAGGCAGGCCAGGGCGAGGGTGACGGTGGTGGTGCCCAGCAGGTCGAACCGGCCGGCCGCACGGCCGGGCTGGTGCGGGCCCAGGGCCGGTACGGCGAGCAGCACCAGCGCCGCTCCGAGCCCGACCGTGCCGAAGATCCAGGGCCAGCCCCAGAGCTGGGTCAGGGCTCCGCCCAGCAGGACGCCGCCCGCCCCGCCCGCGCCGGAGACCGCGCCCCACACCGCGAGCACCCGGCCGCGCCCGGGACCCGGTGGGTACAGGTCCACGGCCAGGGCCAGCGCGGCCGGGGCGATGGCGGCGGCGCCCAGACCCTGGGCCACCCGGGCCGCGATCAGCACCCCGGGGGCGGACGCCGCGCCGGCGGCCAGCGAGGCGGCCGCGAACAGCGCCAGGCCCACGGTCAGTACCCGGCGGCGGCCGAGCAGGTCCCCGGCCCGGCCGCCCGCCGGCAGCAGCGCCCCGAAGGCCAGCCCGTAGGCGTTGACCACCCAGGTGGTGCCGGAGTCCGACAGGCCGACTCCGGCACGGATCTGCGGCAGCGCCACGTTGACGACCGAGGTGGCGAGCATGACCGTGAACTGGGCTGCGGCGAGCACCGTGAGGACGGCGGCGGGCCGGGCGGCGGGCCGGAGTGGACCCGGCTGGGTGCGCTGGAGGTTCATGACGCACAGCCTCGGGCGGATCGCTGTCCACTCTCCAGGCCCGGACGGGGCGGGGACTGTCCACTGCTGTCCGCAGCTGTCCACTCCGCCCGGGCCCGGTGCGGGCCCGGGCGGGACGTCGGTCAGCGGGCCCCGTGCAACTCCTGCTGCCACAGGGCCTCGCACAGCAGGTCCAGGCCCTGGCGCAGGTGGCGCCGGTAGGTTCCGTACGGCAGGCCGAGGCGGCGGGCCGCCGCCTCCTGGGTCGGCGCGCCGGAGAAGTAGCCGGCCGTCAGGGCCTCGCGGGCACGCACCCCTCGCGGGTCGGCGGCAAGCTCGTCGACGGCCTGGCGCAGCAGCGCGCGCAGCTCACCGGCGGGGTCGGTGAAGTCGGCGGTGAGGCGGGTGCGGGTCAGCACGCCGACCGCGAAGGCGGCCGGGTCGCGCCAGTGCGCGAGGGCCTCGCGCACGGCCTGGTCGAACGCGGACCGCGAGAAGCCCGACGGCCCGGACGGGGCCGGCACGTCGGTGGCCGAGATCAGGTGGCGCAGCCAGGTCTCCACCGGCACCTGGCGCCAGTCCACGCAGAACAGCCCGTAGCTGTGGTCACCGACCCGGGGCCGGGCACCGGTGTCGTGCATGATGCCCCGGAACCGCTCGGCCCAGGCTTCGGCGTCCTGGTAGACGACGAAGCCGTGCGCGCGGCCACGGGCCCGGGCGGCCTCGGCGTGCGAGCGGGAGTTGCTCAGGTCGATGACCCGCGAGGGGATCTGGTACCGCTCCGGGTAGACCGAGAACCGGGTCATCCCGATGTGCTCACCGGGCCGCACCGCGTTTCCCGCCTGGGTGTACTCCCAGGCGGCCGCGACCACGGGATCGGTGGCCAGGTCCACCGGGTCCGGCGGCGCCGCCAGCACCAACCGGGCCGTGAACGCGACCGGCACACCGGAGCCGACCAGCCGGTAGACGGCGAAGGCCTGCGGCTGGCGCTCGATCCAGTACCGGACCAGCTCCGCCGAGGCCGCGCCCTCGGTCACCTCGGCCATCCGCAGCACGGCGTCGATGTCGCCGGGCTGCAGCGCGCGCTCGTGCACCTCGTCCTCGCGCGACCACGAGTGCAGCCGCGGCGAATCGGCCTTGATGCCCCGGAACATGTAGAAGAGCTCGTTGGTGACGCCGCGCACCGCCTCCTCCGGCGCCTCCCGCAGCTGGCGCAGGTACTCCTCCGCCAGGCGCTGACGGATCGCCACGAACGCGTTGGGCGCCCGCCAGCGCAGGTCGGCGGCGAGCGTCTCGCGGGCCGCGTCGTGCGGGTAGAGGCCCTGCGGCGTGGCCTCCATGAACGGCAGCTCGCGCAGCCAGCCGAACAGCAGGTGGGTGTCCTCCTCGGGCAGCACCGCCGCGAGCAGCTCCTCCGAGGTCGAGTGCGCCTGGGCCACCACTTCCAGCGCCCGGCGGTGCGCCGCCGTCGGCACGTCCCCGATCAGGCCGCTCAGCAGGGTCCGCAGCAGGTCGGCCGAGGGCTCCCAGGCCTCTGCCCGGTCCCACCCGACCGTTCCGGTGGCCGCGGCCAGCGCCAGCGCCAACGGGTTGCCGCTGGCGAACCCGATCACCCGCTCCCGCACCTCGGGCCGGACCTCCGCCGCGGCCAGCAGGCTGCGCGCCTGCTCCTCGGTGAACGGCCCCAGCTCACGGACGCTCAGCAGCCCCTGCCAGGCCGGGTCGGCGGCCCACTGCGGCTGCGGAGCGAGCCGGCCGGCCAGCACGACCAGCGCGTCGTCCGCGGCCCGGGGCAGGAACTGCTGCCACAGCCAGCTCTCCAGCCACTGGCAGTCCTCGAAGGTGTCCACGAACAGCACCGTCCCGGGGACCTCCAGGAAGGACGCGGCCGCCCGCTCGAAGTCGGCCGGATCCCGGCTGACGAAGCGTCCGTCCATCTCCAGCAATCCCCGCCCGGCGGCCCCCGCCCGGTCCGCCAGGCAGCGCAGCAGTGCCGACTTGCCGATCCCCCCGGGCCCGTGAACGTAGAACGCGAACGGCGCCTGCCCGTCCCCGGCCAACGCCTCCTCGAACCGCCGGAGTTCCTCCTCGCGGCCGATGAAGGCCCGCTTCCGCTCCCGGCTGAGCCGCTCCCGCACTGACGCCACGTCGGTTCCCCTCGCTGTCTGACTGGCTTCACGCCACCCACCCGGCGCAATCGTAGGACTTGCACTGTTGCGGCTCGTGCCGCACGGCGCCCGCCCGAGGGGGCCGGCGGCCGCGTTCGGGAAGCTCGGATCGGCGACGCCGGTGCCCTGAAGGGCGGTCAGGCAGAACTGTCCGACCGGCGGCCTCCTTGACTGCGCCCACCTGCGAGCCGCCCGCCGGCGGAGTAAGGGCTGCGAACGACACCCTGAGCGGCCCGGCGACCCGTCAGTCACGTCATGGCAGTGCCGCGACAGCAACAACCCGCTGCGGTACCGCCTCCCGAGCTCCGACACCAGCAACTTCAACACCCCGGCGTCGCCATCACCGCCTCCAGGAGGAGCCGCAGTGCTCGCACTGCGGCTCCTCCTGCTCTCACGGCTTCAGCAGCCCTCGCTCGTAAGCCTTGACCAGGTTGCGCGGCACCAGGTGTTCACGGCCCTCGATGGCGATCGGGACGAGCTGCGGGGCCGCAGCCTTCCACTGCGACCGGCGGTGGCGGGTGTTGCTGCGGGACGTCTTGCGCTTGGGTACGGCCATGGGACCTGCTCCTATCGGGTGGTGGAGGCGTAGGGCAGCAGGGCCGTCTCTCGGGCGCTCTTGATCGCCCGGGCCATCGCCCGCTGCTGCTGGACGGTCAGCCGGGTGACCCGGCGGCTGCGGATCTTGCCGCGGTCGGAGACGAACCTGCGCAGCAGGTTGGTGTCCTTGTAGTCGATGTAGGTGATGCCCGCCTCGAACAGCGGGCTGGGACGTGGACGGGCCGGACGTCCGCCGGTGGGGCGCTTGGCCATTACGAGTCTTCTCTCTGGTCAGGACACGGGTTCGAGCAGGTCCTCGAAGGCGTCGGGCAGGGCCCTCCAGCCGGTCTCCCCCGCCATCAGTTCGGCGTCGGTGAGCAGGCAGGAGTCGAGCAGTTCGGTGATCCCGTCGACGTCCAAGCCCTCGGCGATGAAGACGAGTTGCTGGACGCGGTCGCCGTGCGCGGGATGCCAGTCGAGGGCGGCGGCGGCCCTGCGGGCCGGCGGGTAGAACTCCCAGGCGGCGTCGGGAAGTCCGGCCAGCCACGGACCGCACTCCTCGACCGCGAGGTTCGCACCGGCGGCGTCCCAGGCCAGCATCGACCCAGGCCGGTTGGCCAGCCAGAACCGTCCACGGCTGCGCTGGGCGGCCGGGACGAGCAGCTCCAGCGCCTCGTACAGCCGGCCCGGGTGCAGCGGGCGGCGGCGCTCCCAGACCAGGGTTGCCACGCCCGCGTCATCGGCCTGCTGCGGCAGCAGGGCAAGCGCCGGGTTCACGCGGTCGCGGGCGGCTGCCACGTCGAAGCCGCCGAGCGCGGCACGCAGCAGTTCACCGGTGCCGAGCAGCACCCGCCGGGCGGTCGGGTGCAGCTGGCGCAGCATCGCGAGGCCGGTCTCGCCACCACGGGCGACCGCGATGGTCGTGGCGTACTCGATCTGGTGGGCGAGCGCCTCGGCCCGAGTGCGGGTGTCGTCCGGCGACGTGTGCTCGCCGTGCTCGGCCAGGTCGTCGGGGACGGAGAGTTCGCCGAGCAGCCGGTCCGGGTCGACCGCGACCACCACGCCCGCCAGTTCGATGAACTCCTCCGCCGACTGGCCGTCCACCTCGCCGCCCGCGATCACCTCGACCGCCGGGTGCGGGTCGCTGCCGCCCCACAGCTCCACGACTGCCAGCCCGTGCTGCCCGTCCTCGGCCACGCTCAGCAGCTCGGGCAGCAGGTCCTCGCGCAGCGCGCAGCAGGCGCAGTCGTTGCTCAGCGGGACGTCCGCCGTCGCGATAGTGCCGGAGGCGTCACGGAGTTCACGGTGGACCGTACGACGCGAGGCGTCGCGTAGGTCGTGGTGGAGGACGACGCCGTTGACGCTGCCGTCCAGCAACTCCTGGACGGCACGGCGGCGTTCGGCGCGGTGCAGGCCTGCCACCACCACGACGGGGAGCCTGAGGTGTTCGGGCACGGCGCTCACCAGCTCGACTTGCGCACGCCCGGCAGCTGTCCGGCGTGGGCCATGGTGCGCAGGTTGATCCGGGAGAGGCCGAAGGCGCGCTGGTAGCCGCGGGGGCGGCCGTCCACGGCGTCGCGGTTGCGGATCCGGGTGGCGCTGGCGTCGCGCGGCTGGCGGCCCAGCTCCCGCTGGGCGGCGGCGCGTTCCTCGGCGGTGGCGGCCGGGTGGGCGATGGTGCGCTTCAACTCGGCGCGGCGCTCGGCGTACCGGGCAACGACCGCACGCCGCTGCTCGTTCTTGGCGATCTTGCTCTGTTTGGCCATCAGACTTTCCCCCCTCGGGCGCGGATGCGGGCGACGGCGGCCTCGATACCGATCACGTCGACGGTCTTCAGGCCCTTGGCGCTGAGCGTGAGACGGACGTGCCGGCCCTCGCTGGGCAGCCAGTAACGCTTGCGCTGGATGTTGGGGTCGAAGCGGCGGCGGGTTCGCCGGTGCGAGTGCGAGATCGCGTTGCCGAAGGACGGCTCGCGGCCGGTCAGTTGGCAGTGAGCGGACATGGTGACGGCTCCGATGCTCATCGTGCGGGCAGGCAAAAGGTCACGCCCCGGGACCGGCGTGCAGCCCCGGGATGCCCGCCCCACACTACGCCAGATGAAAATGG
The DNA here is from genome assembly GCF_055575795.1 of Kitasatospora sp. NPDC034023. Lineage (NCBI taxonomy): Bacteria > Bacillati > Actinomycetota > Actinomycetes > Kitasatosporales > Streptomycetaceae > Kitasatospora > Kitasatospora sp. NPDC034023. Next base: position 432,313 of record NZ_JBVIRY010000003.1, on the reverse strand, counting down.
ATTTCATTTCGCTATAGTGGGGCCACCACCACACCGACCGAGGGGACATCCATGGCCCGCAACGAACTGCGCCCGATCATCAAGCTCCGCTCCACCGCCGGCACCGGCTACACGTACGTCACCCGCAAGAACCACCGGAACGACCCCGACCGCCTCGTCCTGCGCAAGTACGACCCCGTCGCCAAGCGGCACGTCGACTTCCGCGAAGAGCGCTGACCACGCCCACACCACCACGGAGGACTACGCCCATGAAGCCCGGAATCCACCCCGAGTACCGCCCTGTCGTCTTCCGCGACAAGGTCGGCGGTCTCTCCTTCCTCACCCGCTCCACCGCCACCAGCACCCAGACCGTCGAATGGGAGGACGGCAACACCTACCCCGTCATCGACGTCGAGATCTCCTCCGCCAGCCACCCCTTCTACACCGGCCAGACCCGCGTACTGGACACCGCCGGCCGGGTCGAACGCTTCCGACGCCGCTACGGCACGACCCAGGGCTGATCGGACGACTCGCCGAGGAAGGCAGTTGTGAAGCCCCGACGCAGACCACCACCGTCAGGGGCGAGGGGCTGACGCGGCAGCGCGTCAGCCCCTCGGCTCGTTCCTCAGGGCTGGTCGATGCCGGCATTCCGAATCGGCCGGCGGCAGCCCCACCCCACCCCGCCTCCGCGAGTTCTCGCAGCCTCGGAGCAATCCACCTGCGGCCCGCGGTGAGATCTTGGAAACGATGCGTTCACGACGTGTGGACCCTCCGGGAAACAAGCGGTTTCTAGCGTATCCACTCATGGATTCGAAGCTGTATACGCAGCCGGACACGGTGCTGGATCCGGGTCCGGTGCCCCCGCCCTCACTCCGCGAGGCGGCCTACGCGCAGTTGCGCACGGCCGTGCTGGACGGCGAGTTCGGCCCGCGCGAGCGGCTGGCCGAGACGCGGCTGGCCGTACGGTTCGGGGTGTCGCGGACCCCCGTACGCGAGGCATTGGCAAGGCTGCTGGCGGACGGTCTGATCGAGCGTGGTGACGGCGGCTTCTACGTCACGATCCCCAACCTGACCCAGCTGAAGGACTTCTACGAACTCCGGGTCACCCTGGAACTGCGCGGCATCGCCCGGGTGATCGAGGACCCCTCGGTCCGGCACGACCCGGCTGTCATCGCGGCCGAGTTGGAACGCTGGTACGCCCTGCGCGAGAACCCACCCGAGCGTGACCCGCGCTTCGTCGTCCAGGACGAGCGCTTCCATGCGGAACTCTCCCGCGCTGCGGGCAATCCCGCGCTGACCGACGCCCTCGTGACGGTCAGCGAGCGCATCCGCAGCGTCCGTATGTACGACTTCCTCACCCAGGACCGGGTGGAGACGACCATCACGGAACACATCGAGATCATGGAGTTCGTCCGGGACGGACGGCTCGACGAGGGCTACCGGGCCCTGCACGCCCACGTCGGCGACTCGATGTCCGTGGTGCTGCAACGCGCCCAGCGCGCGATGACGCAGATGGCCCTGCACGCCGACCGTCTCTGAAGCAGGCCGGCCGCTCCCGAACCCGCGGGTAACGCCGCGGGCAACGCCCGGCCCCGATTCCCCGGCTGTCGACGACGCCATCCGAGGTGCCCACCGCTCTCCTTCCCTCCCTCCCCCACCGGCCCGCACCCCCGAAGGGCATGCCATGACCGCCACCGAGTCACCGCAGCCGGTGACAACACCGCACTCCCCGACGAGCCAGGCGACCAAGGAGACGCTGGAGGACTACACCCTCCGTTTCGCGCCCCGCAGCTACCGTCGCTGGACCCCCATGGTCGTGGCCACCACGGCACTCGGCGGCATCGCCTACATGGCCGACTTCTCGATCGGCGCCGGCATCGGCCTCGCCCACGGCACCGGCAACGCGCTGGTTGCGATCGCCGTCGCGGCCGTGGTCATCTTCGTCACCGGCATCCCCCTCGCCTACTACGGCGCCCGCTACAACATCGACCTCGACCTCATCACCCGCGGCTCCGGCTTCGGCTACTACGGCTCGGTCCTCACCAGCGTCATCTTCGCCAGCTTCACCTTCATCTTCTTCGCCCTCGAAGGCTCGATCATGGCCCAGGGGCTGAAGCTGGGCCTCCAACTCCCCCTGTGGCTGGGCTACCTGGTCTCCACGCTGATCGTGTTCCCCCTGGTGATCTACGGCATGAAGGCGCTCAGCAAGCTCCAGGTGTGGACCACCCCGGTCTGGCTGCTGCTGATGGTCGCCCCGCTCGTCTACCTGATCGCCCAGGACCCCGGCACGGTCGACCGCTTCCTCGGCTACGCCGGTACGGACGGCGACGGCGGCGGCATCAACACCGCGTCGGTGCTGCTCGGCGCGGGCGTGTGCCTGTCCCTCATCGCGCAGATCGGCGAGCAGATCGACTACCTGCGCTTCATGCCGCCCAAGACCGAGGCCAACAAGCGCACGTGGTGGACCGCCGTGGTCATGGCCGGCCCGGGCTGGGTCGTGCTCGGCGCGCTGAAGCAGGCCATCGGCGTCTTCCTCGCCGTCTACATCCTCGCCAAGGTCGGACCGTCCGTCGCGACCGAGCCGATCCAGCAGTTCCGCGCCGCGTTCGACGTGATGATGCCGTCCTGGATGGTGGTCCCGCTCGCCCTCGCCCTGGTCGTCATCAGCCAGATCAAGATCAATGTGACGAACGCCTACTCCGGCTCCCTCGCCTGGACGAACTCCTTCACCCGCGTCACCAGGCACTACCCGGGCCGCATGGTCTTCGTCCTGGTCAACCTCGGCTTCGCGCTCGCCCTGATGGAAGCCGACATGTTCAGCTTCCTCAACAGCATCCTGGGCTTCTACTCGAACTGCGCCATCGCCTGGGTCGTCACCGTGGCCACCGACATCGGCATCAACAAGTACCTGCTCAAGATCTCCCCGCTCCAGCCGGAGTTCCGCCGGGGCATGCTGCACGCGGTCAACCCGGTCGGCGTGGTCGCCTTCGTCGCGGCCTCGGGCCTGTCCATCGGCATGTACTTCCACGCGCTCGGCGACACCCTCCAGCCCTACTCCCCCGTCGCCGCCGCCGTCATCGCCTTCGTCCTCACGCCCCTGATGGCCGTCGTCACCAAGGGCAAGTACTACCTGCGCCGCACCGACGACGGCATCGACGAGCCGCTTCTGGACACCGACGGCAACCCCAGCGCGGTCACCCTCGACTGCCACGTCTGCCGCCAGCCCTACGAACGACCCGATCTGGCCGCCTGCGCCACCCACGACGCGGCGATCTGCTCCCTGTGCCTGAGCACCGACAAGGTCGGCGACCACGTCCTGCCCGCCGCATGACCCCTTCGTCGCCGGTGCCGCGGGAAGCCTCGCCGAGTTCCCGCGGCACGGCCCGCCTTCTGAGGAGCTGACATCGTGTTCGACACCCTTCTGGTCGCCAACCGCGGCGAGATAGCCTGCCGCATCATCCGCTCGGCGTCCGCACTCGGCCTGCGGACCGTGGCGGTGTACTCCGACGCGGACCGCGCCGCACCGCACGTGCGGATGGCCGACACAGCGGTACGCCTGGGCCCGGCGCCGGCCGCCGAGAGCTATCTGCGAGCGGACCTGGTCCTGGCCGCCGCCCGCGAGACGGGCGCCGGGGCGATCCATCCCGGGTACGGCTTCCTCTCCGAGAACGCCGCGTTCGCCGCCGACGTGGAGGCGGCGGGCCTGGCCTTCGTCGGCCCGACGCCCCGCCAACTGGAGGTCTTCGGCGCCAAGCACACCGCCCGCGCCGCGGCCGAGGCAGCCGGGGTCCCTCTGCTGGCCGGTACCGGGCTCCTTCCGGACCTGGCCGAGGCCCTGCGAGCCGCCGAGGACATCGGGTACCCGGTGATGCTCAAAGCGACCGGCGGCGGAGGCGGCATCGGCATGCGGGCCTGCACCGGTCCGGAAGAACTGCGCTCGGCGTACGCCCAGGTCACCAGACTCGCCCGGGGCAACTTCGGCGATGGCGGGGTCTTCCTGGAGCGGTACGTCTCCCGCGCCCGACATGTCGAGGTGCAGGTCTTCGGCGACGGCACCGGCCGGGTCGTCAGCCTCGGCGACCGGGACTGCTCCCTCCAGCGCCGTCACCAGAAGGTCCTGGAGGAGGCCCCCGCCCCCGGCCTCCCACCCGCGCTGCGCGAGGAACTGCACCGCAGCGCGCGGGAGCTGTGCGAGACGGTCGGCTACCGCTCCGCCGGCACCGTGGAGTTCGTCTACGACGCCGAACGCGAGGAAGCCGCTTTCCTGGAGGTCAACACCCGCCTTCAGGTCGAGCACCCGGTCACCGAGGAGATCACCGGCGTCGACCTGGTCAGCTGGATGCTGCGCCTGGCCCGCGGCGACCAGGACGTCCTCGACGGCATCGGCCCCGACGGCCCGCCCACGCGCGGGCACGCCGTCGAGGCGCGCGTCTACGCCGAGGACCCGGGCCAGGACCACCGCCCGAGCGCCGGCCTGCTTACCCGCGTCCAACTCCCCAGCGGCGTAAGGGTGGACGGCTGGGCCGAGACCGGCCAGGAGATCTCCACCGCCTACGACCCGATGCTCGCCAAGATCATCGCCACCGGCCGCGACCGCGACGAGGCGCTCGCCAAACTGGCCGAGGCGCTGGAAGAGACCCGGATCGACGGCGTCGAGACCAACCTCGGCCTCCTGCGCGCCGCCTGCCGCACGGAAGAGGTCACGGCCGCCCGGCACACCACGAGCACCCTCACCTCCGTCACCGACCCGCGCCCCCGCATCGACGTCGTACGCGGCGGCACCCTGACCACCGTCCAGGACTGGCCCGGCCGCACCGGCTACTGGGAGGTCGGCATCCCGCCCAGCGGCCCGATGGACGACCTCTCCTTCCGCCTGGGCAACACCGCCGTCGGCAACCCCGAGGGTGCCCCCGGCCTGGAGTGCACCCTGGAGGGTCCGGCCCTGCGCTTCTCGCGTCCGGCGGTCGTCTGCGTCACCGGCGCCCCGGCCCACGTCACGGTCGACGGCACACCCGCCGCCCAGTGGAAGCCCTTCGACCTGCCCGCCGGAGCCCTGCTGGAGATCGGCACCCCCAAGGGCCCGGGCATGCGCACCTACGTCCTCGTCCGCGGTGGCCTCGACCTGCCCGCCTACCTCGGCAGCACCGCCACCTTCACCCTCGGCGGCTTCGGCGGCCACGCCGGACGCGCCCTGCGCACCGGCGACGTCCTCCGTCCCCTCGCACCCGCCCCCGGATCGCTGGCACCGACCTCCGTACCGTCCACCGACCGCCCGCACTTCACCACCCACTGGCGGATCGCGGTCAGCGAGGGCCCGCACCCCGCCCCCGACTTCCTCACCCCGCGCGGCCTGGAAACGATGTACTCGGCCGAGTGGAAGGTCTCCGCCCAGTCCGCCCGCACCGGCGTACGACTCGTGGGCCCCCGGCCCGAATGGGCCCGCCCCGACGGCGGCGAGGCCGGGCTGCACCCCTCCAACATCCACGACACCGCTTACTCCGTCGGCGCCGTCAACCTCACCGGGGACACCCCCGCGATCCTGGGCCCCGACGGCCCCAGCCTCGGCGGCTTCGCCTGCCCGGTCACCGTCGTCGCCGCCGAACGCTGGAAGTCGGGCCAGCTGCGCCCCGGTGACACCGTGCGCTTCATCCCCGTCACGGAGGCCCGCGCGGACGACCTGCGCCGCTCACCGGCCCTGCTCACCCTCCCCACCGAGGGTCCGGACCCCGACCACGGTGTTCTCGCCCGGCGGCCCGCCACCGACACCACCCCCGAGGTCGTCTACCGGCGCGGCGCGGACGACAACATCCTCGTCGAATACGGTCCGATGACCCTCGACCTGGCCCTGCGGATGCGGGTGCACGCCCTGGCCCGGCACCTCGCCGCCCACCGCCCCGCCGGCCTCGTCGACATCACCCCCGGCGTCCGCTCCCTCCACCTGCACACCGACCCCGACACGCTCCCGCTGCGCACCCTGCTCGGCGCGCTCCAGGAGGCCGAGGACCAGCTCCCCGCCGCCCAGGAGCTGGCCGTGCCCAGCCGGGAGGTCCACCTCCCCCTGTCGTGGGACGACCCGACCGTGGACGAGGCCATCTCCCGCTACCTCACCTCGGTGCGCGACGACGCCCCCTGGAACCCGTCCAACATCGAGTTCATCCGCCGTGTCAACGGTCTGGACTCGGTCGACGACGTCCGCCGGATCGTCTTCGACGCCCAGTACCTCGTCCTCGGCCTCGGCGACGTCTACCTGGGCGCCCCCGCCGCCACCCCGCTCGACCCCCGCCACCGCCTGGTCACCACCAAGTACAACCCGGCGCGCACCTGGACCGCCGAGGCAGGCGTCGGCATCGGCGGCTCCTACCTCTGCGTCTACGGCATGGAGAGCCCCGGCGGGTACCAGCTCATCGGCCGCACGGTCCCCATCTGGGGCGGCCTGCGCCCCGGCCGTTCCTTCTCGGACGGCATCCCCTGGCTGCTGCGCTTCTTCGACCGGATCGTCTGGCACCCCGTCTCCCCCGCCGAACTCCTCGACATCCGGGCCGACCTGGCTTCCGGACGGGGACAACTCGACATCAGGCCCGGCACGTTCTCCCTCAGCGACCACGAACGCTTCCTGCACCGGAACGCCGACAGCATCACCGCCTTCCGCACCCGCCAGGCCGCGGCCTTCGCCGCCGAACGGCAGGCGTGGGAAGCAGCGGGCGAACTCACCGAACGGGCCGAGGCCGCCCCCGTGGCGTCCGCCGGGCCCGTCTCCCTGCCTCCCGGCGGCAGCCTGGTCGACGCCCCGCTCAGCTCCAGCGTGTGGAAGGTGGCCGCCGCACCCGGTACCCGAGTCGAGGCCGGACAGCCGCTCGTCGTCCTGGAGGCCATGAAGATGGAGGTCGTCGTCCGCGCCCCGGCCGACGGCGTCGTCGCCGACGTCCTCGTCTCCCCCGGCCAGCAGATCGACGCCGGCACCCCGTTGGCCGTCATCCTCCGAGAGGAAGCAGCGTGAACCAGTCCCCCACCGGCCCCGTGACAGCCGAGGAGCGGCTCGCCGCCGCCTACGAGCGCATCGACAAGGCCGAACGACCCGAGATCTGGATCGCCCTGCGCCGCTACGAGGACGTCCTGGCCGAAGCCCGCGCCGTCGACGCCCGCGTCGCGGACGGAGAAGTCCTGCCACTGGCCGGTCGTCTCTTCGCCGTCAAGGACAACATCGACGTCGCCGGCCTGCCCACCACCGCCGCCTGCCCCGCCTACGCCTACCGTCCGCAGGTCTCGGCCACCGCCGTACAACGGCTGACGGACGCCGGCGCGCTCGTGCTCGGCAAGACGAACATGGACCAGTTCGCCACCGGCCTCGTCGGCACCCGCAGCCCGCACGGAGCCGTCCGCAGCGCGGGCCACCCGGAGAAGATCTCCGGCGGCTCCAGCTCGGGCTCCGCCGTCGCCGTGGCCCTGGGCATCGCGGACTTCGCACTGGGCACGGACACGGCCGGCTCGGGCCGGGTACCGGCCGCGTTCAACAACATCGTCGGCATCAAACCCACCCTCGGCCTGATCCCCAACACCGGCGTCGTCCCCGCCGCCCGTCCCTACGACTCCGTCACCGTCTTCGCCCGCACCCTCACCGAGGCCCAGCAGGCGCTGACCGTCATGATCGGTCCCGACGCCGCCGACCCGCGCAGCCGAACCTGGCCCGACGCCGTACGGCTGGCAGCACCGCAACGGCCCCGCATCGCCCTCCCCCGCGACGAGGACCTCGCGCCCCTCTCCGACGAAGCCCGAGCCGCCTTCCACACGGCTGCCGGACAGCTCCGGGAAACCGGCGCCGAAACAGTCGTCACCGACGTATCGCCGCTGCTGGAGGCCGCCCGGCTGCTCTACGACGGCGCCCTGGTCGCCGAACGCTACGCCGCCGTCGGCGAGTTCATCGCCCGCGACCCCGAAGCCGCAGACCCCATCGTCGCCGGCATCATCCTCGCCGCGGCCGCCCTGCCCGCCCACGCCCTCGCCGCCGACCAGGAACGCCTCGACCACTTCAGGGCGGCCACCGCCCGCCTGCTGGCCGGCTTCGACGCCCTGCTCCTGCCCACCACCACCGAGCACCCCACCATCGCCGCCGTCCAAGCCGACCCGGTCGGCATCAACAAGCGACTCGGCACCTACACCAACTTCGTCAACCTGCTCGACCTGGCCGCCGTCGCCGTTCCAGCCGGCGAGGCCGACGGCAGCCCCTTCGGCATCAGCATCATCACCCGAGCCTTCGACGACCAGACCGGCCTCGACCTCGCCGCCCGGCTCATCGAGGGCCGCCTCATCGAGGAGAGCGGCGAATCCGCCGGCCGGGCCCGGGGTCCCCTCCCCGGCACGGGAGTCGACCTCGCCGTCTTCGGTGCCCACCGGCACGGCCAGCCCCTCAACCACCAGCTCACCAGGCTCGGCGCACGCTACACCGGCGACGTACGAACCGCCGCCGCCTACCGGCTGACCGCCCTCGCCACCGAACCTCCCAAACCGGGCGTGATCCACGTCGGCCCCGGCAGCGGCGGCGCGATCAGCGGCGAACGCTGGACCCTCTCACCGGCCGCCCTCGGCCACTTCCTCGCCGAACTGCCCGCCCCCATGTCCCTCGGCCGCATCCGACTCGACGACGGCTCCTGGGTCCTGGGCTTCCAATGCGACCCACACACCGCGGCCTCGGGAACCGACATCACCCACCACGGGGACTGGCTCGCCTACCTGGCCACGACCTGAGACGAAACCCTGTCCAACGTCCGGGGAGGTGATGACAGGCGCGGTGCCGATCGGGCGACCGGGAGCTGCGGTCAGGCGGGCGCCCGGCAACGGCCGGGGCAGCACACGGCTGAGTGGTCGTCATTCCGCGAGCGGGCGCTTGAGCCCGGGTGGGTTGGAGCCGGGAGGTGGTCCGATGGGCGGAGTGGTCGCGCCCGTGGCGAGCAGAACAGTAGCGGCCACCGTGGCGGCGGCCCGGGCGGTGCGACGACGGAACGGTCAGCAGCGGCGCCGAGGTGGCCGGCAGCAGGGCTGCCAGCAGGGCGCGGGTACGGCGGGGGGGTCAGGCGTTCCATGGTGCCCCAGCAGCTTGAGGTCGGTGCGTCGGCAGGGCCGTCGGTGACCAGCCGCAGGTCCGCCACCCGCTCCGATCCCCGCTCGTGCATCCAGTCCTCGCGGGCTCGGTGATGTCCTCCATCGGCCGCCCGACCGGAAAGATCCGACTCGCACTTCGCCGAAGCCGGCTGTGCAGCGGTGCTCGGGGTTTTCGACGGGCAGGCCCCCGGGACGGCGAGGCCGGCACCGCCCCGGGCGCGATGGCTTCCGGACGACACCGGCCTCGTGGGGGCGAGAGGGTCTACCAGAGGCGGCGCGACGGTGTGAGCTTGGCGCTCAGTGCCGCGAGGAAGGTCGGGAGCTTGTCCACCATGGCCTTGGGGACCGGGGTGGTCTGGACGGTGTCCCGCCTCACGTCCTGGACGACGAGGGTGTAGGTGCCGTTCTCCTCGACGAGTTCGGCGGCGTAGAGCAGTGTTTCCGTGGAGGTTTGCATCGGGGGTCCTAGGCTTGGGTGTCGTTGAGCCAGGTGTTCCACGCCTGGGTGGCTTTCTGCTCGTCGGCGTCCTCGGCGAACACGTGGTGGGCCAGCCAGATCGGCGTGTTCCAGGTGCTGCCGTTGAAGAAGCGGTAGAGCGCGTCCGGGCCGCGCAGGCCGACGAAGTCGGGGCTGAGCCAGTCCACGACCACCTCCTCCGGACCGCCGTCCGGGCCGGGTACCTGGAGCGACAGCCGGTCGCCGACGGCCGCGTCGTCGGCGAGGCCGAGGCGTCGCCGCAGGGCAGCGAAGTCGGCGGGGTCGGCGGTGGGTTCGGGGCGCCCGGCCTTGACGTAGACGGCGGGGCGGCCGGCGAAGTGCCGCAGGTACTCGGCGAGGCTGTGCTGGTAGAGGTGGACGTGCTTCTCGGCCGCGTCCGCCTTCCTGTCCCAGACCTCGTCCCAGACCCCCTCGTGCACCCAGTGGATTCCCATGTGCAGGTGGCTTGTCCCGCCGTCGGCCGGCTCGATCCGGTAGCTGAGGGTGTTGGAGAACTCGTCGCCGAGGGTCGCCCGGGCGGCGAAGTGGGTCGGCGGCTCCCATGCCACGACGGTGCTCTCGGCCCGGGTGACCTTTCCGCCGACGCGCGGCTCGATCTCCATCGGGTACAGCCAGCCCAGGTTGCCGGCACCGGTGGCGACGGCGGCCCAGACCTGTTCGGGTGTCGCGGGCAGGTCCTGTTCCTTGCGGACCTCGAACTCTCGGGCCATGGTCGGTTCTCCTTCGTCGTCGTTCATCAGGTGTCAGTAGGTGACCGGGAGGGCGCACACCCGCCGCTGCAGCGGGTTGGGCCGCCATTCCAGCGGTTTCCCCTCGGCCAGGCGCAGTTCAGGCAGCCGGCGGACCAGCGTCCCGACGGCCACCTCCGCCTGGAGCTTGGCCAGCGGGCCGCCGAGGCAGAAGTGCGGACCGTTGCCGAAGCTGAGGTGCCGGTTGGCGGGGCGGGTCAGGTCGAGCCGGTCGGGGTCCTCGAAGCGCTCGGGGTCGCGGTTGGTCGCGGCGAGGAACAGGTAGACCAGCTCGCCCTCGCGCAGCGTGCGCCCGCCGATCTCCAGGTCCTCCGCGACGACTCGGACGATCGCCTGGGTCACCGTGTCGTAACGGGCCAGTTCCTCGACGGCGCTGCGGATCAGCCCCGGTTCCGCGCGCAGCCGGGCCAGTTGGTCGGGGTGGCGCAGCAGGGCGAGCATGCCGTTGCCGATCAGGTGGGTGGTGGTCTCGTCGCCGGCGGTGATCAGGACGAAGCAGGTGGAGAGCAGTTCGGAGTCGGTGAGCCGGTCGTCCTGCGCCTGGGTGGCGACCAGGGCGCTGATCAGGTCGTCGCCCGGGTCGGCCCGGCGGCGCCGGACGAGGCGGGCGAGGTACTCCTCGTACTGCCCGATCGCCTCCTCGGACTTGTCGAGGTCCTCGCTCAGCCGGCCGAAGCGGCTGAACCAGGTCTTGACCTGCGGGAGGTCGTCGTCCGGGATGCCGAAGAGCTCGCAGACGACGGACATCGGCAGCGGGGCGGCGACGGCCTCGATCAGGTCCGTGGTCGGCCCGGCCGCGACGGCTTCGTCGATGAGGCGGTCGACGATCCGCTGGATGCCGTCGCGCAGGGCTTCGACGCGCCGGGCGGTGAAGGCGCGGTTGGTCAGTTTGCGCAGCCTGGCGTGGTCCGGCGGGTCGGTGTTGGACATCACCCGCCCGAGCCGGTCGGTGAGCCGGCTGAAGGCCTTCAGGTCGCCGCCTAGCGCGACGTAGGCGCGGGTCATCCGGTCCCGGTCGTTGGACAGCCGCAGGTCGGCCAGCGCCGCCTCGACGTCGGCGTACCGGGTGAGGTACCAGATGCCTTCGGCACTGCGATGGACCGGGCTCTCGCGCCGCATACGGGCGTAGAGCGGGTACGGGTCCCGTCGGGCCTCGGGGGTGAGCAGGTCCGCGGCGAGGTCGCGGGGCCGGGCGGGGCCCGCGGTGGCGCGGGCCCCGTCCCTGGTGTCGGTGGTGGTCACGTCGGCTACCGCTGGGCGTCCATGGCGTCGGCCAGGCTCTTGGGCCGCATGTCGGTCCAGGCCTGCTCGACGTACTCCAGGCAGGCGGCCTGGGTGTCGGGTCCGTGGGTGACGGTCCAGCCGGCGGGGACGTCCGCGAACTGCGGCCACAGCGAGTGCTGGTTCTCGTCGTTGACGAGCACGAGGAAGGTGCCGTCCTGGTCGTCGAAGGGGTTGGTCATGGGTCAGTCCTCCTGGTGGTGGGAAACGGGGGTGTCGCGGGCGGCCTCGGCGAGCCTGGCGGCCAGGACCGGTCCGATCTGGGCCAGCGAGCCGGGTTGGGTCATCCGGTTGTGCCGGGTGGTGATTTCGTGCGATTCGATCCGGCCGGTGATGTAGGGCTGCCAGATCTCGGGCCCGGCGTTGTCCTCGGTCCGGTCGATCGTGGAGTTGAAGAGCAGCAGGTCGCCGTCGAACCGCGCGGGGACGAAGTCGACCGCCAGCTGCGCGTTGTTGATCATGATCCGGACGATCACCTCGACCTGTCGCTCGTTCAGGCCGGCCAGCGCGCTGCCCCGCCGGTTCAGTACCTCGGCGACCTCGGCGTAGGTGATGTCCCGGTCGCCCAGCTCGTCCGGGTCGACGTCGAGCACCCCGACGAGCACGTCCCGCTCGGTGGGCACCGGCACCTCCTCGAACGTCACGTCCTTCACCGGATAGGCGTCGAGGATCGCCAGCAGTGCGGTGCGCTCGCCGCGTGACTGCAGCTCGCAGGCGAGCGCGTGGGCGATCAGCCCGCCGGCGGACCAGCCGAGCAGCAGGTACGGGCCCTGCGGCTGGATCTTCTGGACGTGGTCGGCGTAGTCGGCCGCCATCTCCTCGTAGGACGTCGGCAGCGGTTCGGGCCGGCCGAGGCCGCGCGCCTGGATCGCGTAGACGGGGTGCTGGGGGCCGACGTGGTTCAGCAGCCCGCTGTACGACCAGCTGATGCCGCCGCCGGGGTGAACGCAGAACAGCGGGGTGGCGGTCCCGGTCGAACGCAGCGGCAGCACCACGTCCAACGCGTCATCGGGGTCGTCCATGACCAGGCGTTCGGTGAGCCCGGCCACGGTCGGCGCCTCGAACAGCATGCGCAGTCCCAGCTCCAGGCCGAGGGTCTCGCGGACCCGGGAGGCCAGCCGGGCGGCGAGCAGCGAGTGCCCGCCCAGGTCGAAGAAGTTGTCGTCGATGCTCACCTGTTCCCGGCCGAGGACCTCGGCGAACAGGCCGCAGAGCAGTTGCTCCTGCGGCGTCCGGGGGCCGCGGCCGACGTCCGACACCCCGTACTCGGGGGTCGGCAGGGCGGCACGGTCGAGCTTGCCGTTGGCAGTCAGCGGCAGCGCTTCCACGGTGACGAACGCGGCCGGCACCATGTAGTCGGGCAGTTCGCGGCGCAGCCGGCCGGACAGCTCGCCCGCCTCGGGCGCGCCCTCGGGGGCGGGCACCAGGTAGGCGACCAGCCGCTTGTCGCCCGGCCGGTCCTCGCGGGCTACCACGGCCGCCTGGGCGACGCCCGGGCAGCCCGCGAGCACGGCCTCGATCTCGCCGGGCTCGATCCGCAGGCCGCGCAGCTTGACCTGGTGGTCGGCGCGTCCGGCGAACTCCAGCGTGCCTTCAGGCCGCCACCAGGCCAGGTCGCCGGTGCGGTACATCCGGCTCCCGGGCTGCCCGTAGGGGTCCGCGGTGAAGCGCTCCGCCGTCAGGGCGGCCCGGCCGTGGTAGCCGCGGGCCACCCCCACCCCGGCGAGGTACAGCTCGCCGACCATGCCCACCGGCAGCGGCCGCAGGCGGTCGTCGAGCACGTAGGCGCGCATGTTCGCCATCGGCCCGCCGATCGGCACGGACGCGGCATGCTCGGGGAGGGTGCGCACCGGGTGGCAGGTGGCCAGGGTGGTGGCCTCGGTGGGCCCGTAGCCGTTGACCACCTCGATGCCTGGGCAGGCGGCGAGCACCCGGGCGGCGGCGGCCGGGGAGACCACGTCGCCGCCGGTCCACACCTCCCGCACCCCCGCGAGCAGGCCGGGGCGCTCCTCGGCGACCAGCCGGAAGAGTCCGGCGGTGAGCCACAGTCCGGTGACACCGTGCGTGCTGATCGTGTGCTGGAGCAGGTCGAGGTCGAGTTGCCCGGGCGGTGCGACCACGATCCGGCCGCCGTTGAGCAGCGGCACCCACAGTTCGTAGGTCGAGAGGTCGAAGGCCGTCGGGGAGTGCATCAGCACCCGCTCGTGTCCGCCGCTGCGCCATTCGGGGGTCAGCGCGTGGCCCACCACGTCGCGGTGGGTGACGGCCACGCCCTTCGGCCTCCCGGTGGAGCCGGAGGTGTACATGATGTACGCCAACTGGCCGGGTTCGCAGCGGACGTCGATGGCGGACGGATCGGGCTCGGCCTGCTCCAGGGCGTCCAGCACCTCCCGGGTGAGCACCAGCGCGGCCCCGCTCTCCCGCAGGATCAGGTCGATCCTGGAGGAGGGGAAGCGCGAGTCCAGCGGCACGTAGGCGCCGCCCGCCTTGATGATCGCCAGGATCGCCGTGACCAGTTCCGCCGAGCGCTCCAGCAGTACCGCGACCGGCGTCTCCGGGCGGACGCCCTGGCCGACCAGTGCCCGCGCGAGCCGGTCGGACCGCTGGTCGAGCTCCCGGTAGGTCAGCTCGGTGCCACCCGCCACGACGGCCACCGCGTCCGGGGTGGCCCGCACCTGGCGGGCGAACAGCTCGGGCACCGCGGCCCGGGGCAGTTCGGCCGCCGTGTCGTTGAACCCGTACAGCAGTCGGTGGCGTTCCGCCTCGGACATGAGGTCGATCCGGCTGATCGGCCGGTCCGGGTCGGCGACCGCCGTGCGGAGCAACCGGGCCCAGCGGTCGAACAGCAGCTCCACGGTGGCCGCGTCGAACAGGTCGGTGGCGTACTCCACCGCGCCGACCAGGCCGTCGGGGTGGCCGTCCGGGCGGAACTGCTCGGCCAGGCTGAAGGTCAGGTCGACCCGGGAGGTGCCGGTCGGCGCCTCCAGGTGGCAGGTCTCCAGCCCCGGCAGCGCGAACTCGCCCAGCGGCGCGTTCTGCAGGGCCAGCATGATCTGGAACAGCGGGTGGCGGGCCAGCGACCGCGCCGGGTTGACCACCTCGACGAGGTACTCGAACGGCACGTCCTGGTGGTCGTACGCGGTGAGCGCCTTCTGCCTCACCCGGCCGAGCAGTTCGGCGAAGCCTGGGTCGCCGGCGGTGTCGGTGCGCAGCACCAGGGTGTTGACGAAGAAGCCGACGAGCTCGTCCAGCGCCTGGTCGGTACGGCCGGCGATCGGGCTGCCGATCGGGATGTCGGTACCGGCGCCGAGCCGGGTGAGCAGCGCGGCGAGGCCGGCCTGGAGCACCATGAACATGCTGGCGCCGCGTTCGGCGGCCAGGTCCCGTAGGGCCTGGTGCAGGTCGGCGTCCAGCCTGACCACGATCCGGTCGCCCAGCTGGGAGGCCACCGGCGGCCGCGGCCGGTCGGCGGGCAGCTGCAGCTGCTCCGGCATGCCGGTCAATTCATCCTTCCAGTAGGCCAGTTGACGGGCGAAGAGGCTGTCCGGGTCGGCGGCGTCGCCGAGCAGGTCGCGCTGCCAGCCGGTGTAGTCGGCGTACTGCACCGGCAGCGGGGTCCACTGCGGCTCCTCGCCCCGGCAGCGTGTCGCGTAGGCCGCCGCCAGGTCGCCGGAGAGCGGTCCCATCGACCAGCCGTCGGCGGCGATGTGGTGCACCACGACCAGCAGCGCGTGCCGGTCGGGGGCGATCGCGTACAGCTCCGCCCGGACGGGCGGCTCCGCGGCCAGGTCGAAGCCGCGCCGGGCCGTCTGCGCCAGCCGTTCGGCCAGCCGGCCCTCGTCGAGCTCGACCACCGGGAGCGCCGGGTACGCCTGCGCGGCGTCCAGCACGACCTGGTGGGGCATGCCGTCGGTCTCGCGGAAGACCGTCCGCAGGCTCTCGTGCCGGGCGACCACGTCCGCCAGCGCGGCGTGCAGGGCCGGCCGGTCGAGTTCGCCGGTCAGGCTCAGCGCGAGCGGCATGTTGTAGGTGGCGCTCGGCCCGTCCATCCGGTGCAGGAACCACAGGCGGCGCTGGGCGAAGGACAGCGGCACCCGGTCCGGGCGGGGCTGGGCGGTCAGCGCCGGCCGCACCGTGCCGGAGCCGTCCAGGCGGGCCGCCAGGGCGGCCACGGTCGGGGTCTCGAACAGTGTCCGGACCTCCAGTTCCGCGCCGAGGGTCGCCCGGACCCGGGAGGCCAGGCGGGTCGCCAGCAGGGAGTGCCCGCCGAGGTCGAAGAAGCTGTCCTCGACCCCGACCTGGGCCAGCCCGAGCACCTCGGCGAACAGTTCGGCGAGGAGCTGCTCCTGCGGGGTGCGCGGCGCCCGCCCGGCCACGGCCGGGCCGAGGTCGGGTACGGGCAGGGCACGGCGGTCGAGCTTTCCGCTGGCGGTCAGCGGCAGTGCGTCCAGCGCCACGAACGCCGACGGGACCAGGTAGTCGGGCAGCCGGTCCCGCAGCCAGTCGCGGAGTTCGCCGAGGAGGGCGCCGGTGCCCCGGCTGCCGGCCGGGCGGTTGGTCAGCGACGACAGCGCGGTGCCGGCCCGCCGCACCGGCCGGTAGGCCTCGACGGGTGCGTCCGCCGGTCCATCGGTGAAGAGCACGTCGAGGGCTTCGGGCGCGTCGGCGGACCAGGTGAGGTCCACCCGGCGGCCGAGCTCTCCGCCGAGGGCGTGCAAGTCCTCCGGGTCGGGCAGGTCGCCGTCGTCCGGGCCGTGCAGCCGCTCCAGTAGCCCGGCGAGCGTGCCGTCCCCGTTCCGCACCGCCCGGGCCAGCTCGGCCTCGCGTGCGACGCGGCGGTTCGGGACGCCGGTGAGGCGCACCGGGCCGGTGCCCGGTCGCCCGAGCAGTTCGCGCAGCTCGGCGAGGTCGGCGATGTCCCGGCCCCATGCCAGGTCCAGCGGCTGGGCCGGTAGGCCGGGCCGCTTGTGCAGCGTCACGTCGTAGCGGTAGCGGCTCAGTTCGTTGTGGTGCCGACCGCGCTTGACCTCCACAGCCACCGTGCCGATGTCCGTGCCGTGTTCCCTCAGGACCGTGAAGAAGTCCGGGTCGACCAGGAGCTCCTTCTCGACCCGGAGGGCCTGCTCCACGGCGCGGCGCACTGCGGCGAGGTCGGCGCCGTCCCCGGTCCGGTGCAACTGGACGGCCGTGGCCAGTGGGCGCAGCAGCCGTAGGTTGCGCACGTCGCCGATGAAGAGCGCGCCGCCCGGGGCGAGCAGCCGCATCAGCTTCCCGATCACGTCCGCGAGGTAGTCGGCCGACGGGAAGTACTGCACCACCGAGTTGATCACGATGGTGTCGAACTCCCGGGTCGGCAACCCGTCGGTGTCGTGCGCCGGGCGGGTCTGCAGCACCACCCGCTCGGCCAGGTCCTCCTCCCGGGCCACCTGGGCGGCCAGTGCGTCGATCGCGGTGGCGGAGAAGTCGGTCGCCCAGTAGGTCTCGCAGTGCGGCGCGACCTGCGAGAGCAGCAGACCGGTGCCGACGCCGACCTCCAGCACCCGGCGGGGGCGCAGGGCCAGGATGCGGGCGACGGTCGCGTCCCGCCACTCCCGCATCTGCTCGACCGGGATCGGGCCGGCGTCGTAGCTGCTGTTCCAGCCGACGAAGTTCTGGCCGAAGGCGGCTTCGTCGGGAGTGATGGGCAGGGCGTCGTAGATGCCCCGCCACTCGTCCACGTGGTCCGCTTCGACTCCGCTGTCCCGGAACGCCTCCTGGTGCGGGACGACGTAGCCGATCAGCCGGTCGTCCTGGGCGAGGACGGCGGCCCGGGCGACGGCGGGGTGCTCGGCCAGGGCCGACTCGACCTCGCCGGGCTCGACGCGGAAGCCGCGCACCTTCACCTGGTCGTCGGCCCGCCCGACGTACTCCAGCTGGCCGTCCGTGCGGAAGCGCGCCAGGTCGCCGGTACGGTACATGCGTTCGCCGTCCGCGCCGAACGGGCAGGCGACGAAGCGTCCAGCCGTCAGAGCCGGCCGGTTCAGGTAGCCGCGCGCCGGCCCCGCGCCGGCCACGTACAGCTCTCCGGGCACACCCGGCGGCACCGGCCGCAGTCGCTCGTCCAGCACGTACACCCGGGCGTTGGCGATCGGACGGCCGATCGGCGGCACACCCGCGGCCGGGGACAACGGATCGCTCATCGTCGCGCACACCGTCGTCTCCGTCGGACCGTACGCGTTGATCATCCGCCGGTCCGATGCCCAGCGTTCCACCAGCTCCGGCGGGCAGGCCTCACCGGCCACGACCAGGGTGGACACGGTCATCGAACCCTCGGGCAGGGCGGCCAGGACGGACGGCGGCACGGTCACGTGGGTGACGGCGAGCCCCGGGTCGGTCAGCGCGGCGACCGGGTCCGCCGCGGGCGGCAGCACCAACGCCGCGCCGCACAGCAGGGCGGTGTAGATCTCCGACACCGAGGCGTCGAAGCTGGGCGAGGCGAACTGGAGCACCCGGCTGCCGGGTTCGATCGCGAACCGCTCGATCTGGCCGGCGACCAGGCTCGCGACACCGCCATGGGCGACCACGACGCCCTTGGGGCGACCGGTCGAGCCCGAGGTGTAGATCACGTAGGCCGGGTGCCGGACGTCGAGGGCGACCTCCGGATCGGTGTCGGGCCACTCCGAGACGTCGGCTACCATCGCCGGATCGTCGACCACGACTGCCGGACGGGCATCGTCCAGCATGAACGCGATCCGCGCCTGCGGGTAGGCCGGATCCACCGGCAGGTACGCCGCCCCGGCCTTCAGCACGCCGAGGACGGCTACCACCGCTTCCACCGACCGCGGCAAGGCCACGGCCACCAGCTGCTCCGGACCGACCCCCCGGGCGATCAGCGCGTGCGCGAACCGGTTCGCCCGCGCGTTCAGCTCCCGGTACGTCAGCTCGACGTCGCCACGGACCAGCGCGACCGCATTCGGCGTCGCCGTCACCTGGGCGGCGAAGGCCTGCGGTACCGGGACGGCGCCCACGTCGCGGGCGGTCGCGTTGCCCCGTTCCAGCAGCCGGTGCCGCTCGTCGGCGTCGAGGAGGTCGATCCCCCCGATCGGCTGCTCCGGGTCGGCGGTGACGGCCTCCAGCAGGAGGGTCCAGCGCTGGGCCAGGGCTGCGACCGTCGAGCGGTCGAACAGATCGGTGGCGTACTCGACCGCGCCGACGATCCCGGCCGGGCTCCCGTCCGGACCGAACTCCTCGACCAGGCTCACCCCGAGGTCGAACTTGGCGGTTCCGGTGGCCACCGCGTAGGTGGTCACTTCCATCCCGGGCAGCGAGAACCGGCCCACCGGCGCGTTCTGCACGGCCAGGATCGTCTGGAACAACGGGTGGTGGGACAGCGAGCGGGCGGGGTTCAGCACCTCCACCAGGTGCTCGAACGGCACGTCCTGGTGCGCGTACGCCGACAGCGCCGTCTCCCGCACCCGCTCCAACAGCTCGGCGAAACTCGGATCACCACTCGTGTCGGTACGCAGCACCAGCGTGTTGACGAAGAACCCGACCAGCTCGTCCAGCGCCTCGTCCGTACGCCCCGCGATGGGACTCCCGATCGGGACGTCTGTTCCCGCGCCCAGCCGGGTGTACAGCGCCGCCAGTGCCGCCTGCAGCACCATGAACAGACTCGTCCCGGTGCGCCGCGCCAACTCCGTGAGGGCGACGTGCAGTTCGGGGTCGAGCTCCAGGCCGACGTGGTCCCCCTGCCAGCCGGCGACGGCCGGCCGGGGCCGGTCGGCGGGCAGCTGGAGCAGCTCCGGCAGGTCGGACAGCTGCCGCTTCCAGTAGTCGAGCTGCTCGGCGAACCGGCTCTGCGGGTCGGCGGCGTCGCCGAGCAGCTCGCGCTGCCACAGCGTGTAGTCGGCGTACTGCACCGGCAGGGCCGGCCCGCTGGGCGCGCGGCCCTCGCAGCGGGCCGCGTACGCCTCGGCCAGGTCACGGGCGAGCGGGCCGGTGGACCAGCCGTCCCCGGCGATGTGGTGCATCACCAGCAGCAGCACGTGCTCGTCCGGCGCGAGCGCGAACAGCTCCGCCCGAAGCGGCACTTCCGAGGTCAGATCGAAAGGCTGCCGGGCGAACTCGGCGAGCCGATCGAACAGTTCGGCCTCCGACACCTCCGTCAGCCGCGCCCGGGGCCGGGCCGCCGCCGGGTCCAGCACGCGCTGGCACGGCACGCCGTCGACCTCCGGGAACACCGTCCGCAGGCTCTCGTGCCGGGCCACCACGTCGGCCAGCGCCTCGTCCAGCGCCGCTCGGTCGAGCGTGCCGGTCAGTTGGAGTGCCAACGGGATGTGGTAGGTCGCGGCGCTGCCGTCCATGCGGTGCAGGAACCAGAGCCGTCGCTGGGCGAAGGACAGTGGCACCGTGTCCGGCCGCTCGTGCACGGTCAGCGCCGGGCGGGCGTGGCCCGCCCCGGCCAGTGCCTCGGCCAGGCCCGCCACGGTGGGCGCCTGGAACAGCGCGCGCAGCCCCAGCTCCACGCCGAGCACCGTACGCACCCGCGCGGCCAGCCGGGTGGCGAGCAGGGAGTGCCCGCCCAGGTCGAAGAAGTCCTCGTCGACCCCGACCCCGGACACGCCGAGCACCTCGGCGAACAGCTCGCAGAGGATCTGCTCCTGGGGGGTGCGCGGCGCCCGACCGACCTCGGCCGAGCCGAGGTCGGGAGCGGGCAGCGCTGCGCGGTCCAGCTTGCCGTTGGGGGTCAGCGGCAGCGCGTCCAGCACCGTGAACACGGCCGGCACCAGGTAGTCGGGCAGCCGGTGACGCAGGTGTGCCGCCAGCTCCGCGGGGCGGACGGCCGCGTCGGGACGGGCCGCCACGTAGCCGATGAGCCGGTCGTCCCGGGCCACGACAGCGGCCTGGGCGACGGCGGGGTGCTCGGCCAGCGCCGCCTCGACCTCGCCGAGTTCGACGCGGAAGCCGCGCACCTTCACCTGGTCGTCGGCGCGGCCGACGTACTCCAGCTCACCGTCCGCTCGTCGGCGCACCAGGTCGCCGGTGCGGTACATGCGGTCGCCGTCCTTGCCGAACGGGCAGGCGACGAACCGGCCGCCCGTCAGACCGGGCCGGTTCAGGTAGCCGCGCGCCAGCCCGGGGCCGGCGACGTACAGCTCCCCCGCCACACCCGGCGGCACGACGCGCAGCCGCTCGTCGAGCACGTACACCCGGAAGCCCGCGACCGGCCGGCCGATCGGCGGCACTCCCGGACCGGGCGACAGCGGGGCGCTCATCGTCGCGCACACCGTGGTCTCCGTCGGACCGTACGCGTTGATCATCCGGCGTCCGGGCGCCCACCGGGCCACCAGTTCCGGCGCACAGGCCTCACCCGCCACCACCAGCGTCGACGCGGTCACCGAGCCCTCCGGCAGGGCGGCCAGGGCGGAGGGCGGCAGGGTCACATGGGTGATGTCGAGCCCGCGGTCCGTCAGGGCCTCCAGCGGAGCCTCGGCCGGGGCCAGGACGAGAGTCGCGCCGGTGAGCACGGCACTGCACAGGTCCCAGAAGGACGCGTCGAAGTTGGGCGAGGCGAACTGGAGCACCCGGCTGCCCGGCGCCACGCCGAGCCGCTCGACCTGTGCCGCCACCAGGCCGGACACGCCGCTGTGGGTGACGGCCACGCCCTTGGGCCAGCCCGTCGAGCCCGAGGTGTAGATCACGTAGGCCGGGTGCCGGGCGTCCACCACGACAGCCGGATCGTCCTCCGGCCGGTCCCCCTCGACCACCATCGCGGGGTCGTCGACCACCACCGCCGGACGGGCATCGTCGAGCATGAACGCGATCCGGGCGGCAGGGTACGCCGGGTCCAGCGGCAGGTACGCGGCCCCGGCCTTCAGGGTGCCCAGGGCCGCCACCACCGACTCCACCGACCGCGGCAGCGCCACCGCCACGACCCGCTCCGGGCCGACACCGCGAGCGATCAGCGCGTGCGCGAACCGGTTCGCCCGGGAGTTCAACTGCCGGTACGTCAACTCCACATCACCGCAGACCAGAGCGACCGCATCCGGCGCCGCCGCCACCCGCGCCGCGAACAGCTCCGGCAGGCTCGCCGCGTCCGCCGCGCCGTCGACGGCGGGCAGCAGCTCGCGTCGCTCCTCGGCGGAGAGCAGGTCGATCCCGCCGATCGGCAGGTCCGGGGCGGCGGTGACCGCGGCCAGCAGCCTGGTCCAGCGGGCGGCCAGGGCCTCGACCGTCGAGCGGTCGAACAGGTCGGTGCTGTACTCGACCGCGCCGCTGAGTCCGGCCGGCGCGCCGTCGGGTCCGTGCTCCTCCGCGAAGCCGAAGGTCAGGTCGAGCCGCGCGGTCCCGGTGAGCACGGTCACCCCGGAGACCAGGAGACCCGGCAGCTCGAAGTCACCTCCCGGCGTGTTCTGCACGACCAGCCCGGTCTGGAACAGCGGGTGGTGCGACGGCGAGCGGGACGGGTTCAGCACCTCCACCAGGTGCTCGAACGGCACGTCCTGGTGGGCGTACGCCGACAGCGCCGTCTCCCGCACCCGCTCCAACAGCTCGGCGAAGCTCGGATCACCACTCGTGTCGGTGCGCAACACCAGCGTGTTGATGAAGAACCCGACCAGCTCGTCCAGTGCCTCATCGGTCCGCCCCGCGATCGGACTCCCGATCGCGATGTCCGTTCCCGCGCCCAGCCGGGTGTACAGCGCGGCGAGCGCGGCCTGCAGCACCATGAACAGGGTCGCACCCGAGCTGCGCGCCAACCCCACCAGCGCGGTGTGCAGTTCGGCATCGATCCGCAGTTCCAGCAGCTCACCGCCGTACGACATGGTGGCCGGGCGTGGCCGGTCGGCAGGCAGCTGCAGTTGCTCGGGCAGACCCGCCAGCTCCTCCGTCCAGTAGGTGACCTGGCGAGCGAACGGGCTGTCGGTGTCCTGCTCGTCGCCCAGGATCTCGTGCTGCCACAGGGTGTAGTCGCTGTACGTCACCGGCAGTGGCGGCCACACCGGCGCCACGCCACCCTGCCGGGCGGTGTAGGCGGTGGCCAGGTCGCGGGCCAGCGGGCCCATGGACCAGCCGTCCCCGACGATGTGGTGCATGACCAGCAGGAGCACGTGCTCGTCGGTCTTCTCGGCGACCGCGAACAGTTCCGCCCGCACCGGAACTTCCGAGGTCAGGTCGAAGCCGCGCACCGCCGCCTCTCGAAGCAGGACGGGCAGCTCCGCCTCGCCGGCCGCGCGCACGGTCAGCGGAACGGCGACCTTGTCGGTGTCCAGCACCCGCTGGTGCGGAATTCCGGCGATGTGTGGGAAGACCGTGCGCAGGGTCTCGTGCCGGGCCACCACGTCCGCGAGCGCGGCGCTCAGTGCAGCCCGGTCGAGGTCGCCGGTCAGCCGTAGGGCCAGCGGCATGTGGTAGGTGGCGCTCGGCGCCCCGAACTGCTGGAGGAACCACAGTCGGCGCTGGGCGAACGACAGTGGCATCGGCTCGCGGCGGGGCCGGGGTACCAGGGCCTGCCGTGCGGAGGCGGCGGCGTGCAGCCCGGCCGCCAGCCCGGCGGGTGTCGGGGTGCGGAACAGGTCGCGCAGCTCCAGTTCGACCCCGAGGGTCGCCCGGACCCGTGACACCAGCCGGGTGGCGAGCAGGGAGTGCCCGCCCAGGTCGAAGAAGTCCTCGTCGACCCCGGCCTGCGGCAGGCCCAGCACCTCGGCGAACAGCTCGCACAGGATCTGCTCCTGCGGGGTGCGCGGCGCCCGGCCGCCGGTCGGGCCCGTCGGCTCGGGCGCGGGCAGCGCGGCGCGGTCCAGCTTGCCGTTGGGCGTCAGCGGCAGCGCGTCCAGCAGGACGAACGCGGACGGCACCAGGTAGTCCGGCAGCCGCTCGCGCAGGTAGGCCGCCAGTGCCGCCGTGGTGGCCGGCTCCTGCGTCGAGGGCACCGCATACGCGACGATCCTGGTCTCGCCCCGGTCCTCGCGGGCGAGCACGGCCACCCGGGCGACGCCCGGGTGGCCCGTCAGCTCCGCCTCGATCTCCCCGGGCTCGATCCGGAACCCGCGCACCTTCACCTGGTGGTCCACCCGTCCGGCGAACTCCAGCTCGCCGTCGGCGCGCCAGCGGACCAGGTCGCCGGTGCGGTACATCAGCGAGCCCGCCGGCCCGTACGGATTGGCGACGAAGCGCCCGGCGGTCAGCCCGGGCCGGCTCAGATAGCCACGGGCCAGCCCCGTCCCGGCCAGGTACAGCTCGCCCAGCACCCCGGCTGCCACCGGCCGCAGGGCCGAGTCCAGCACGTAGGCCTGGCAGTTGGCGATCGGGCGGCCGATCGGTACCGGCAGCGGGCAGTCCGCCGGATCGGCCGGCAGCGGGTAGGCGGTGATCACATGGGTCTCGGCGGGACCGTAGTGGTTGTGCAGCACCCGGCCCGGACGGCGGGCCTGGAAGCGGCGCACCGCACCGCCGAGGCGCATCGCCTCACCGGCCTGGGCGACCAGCCGCAGGCTCGGCAGCTCCAGCCCGGCCTCCTCGGCGGCCTCGGCCAGCGCCTCGACCACCAGGTTGGGCGCGAACAGCTCGCCGACCTCGTGCCGGTCCAGCCAGTGCGCGAACAGCTCGGCGCTGCGGCGCTGCTCCTCGGTCGGCACCACCAGGGTCTTGCCGTACAGCAGCGCGGAGAGCACCTCCTGCACCGAGACGTCGAAGCTGATCGCGGTGAACTGCGCGGTGCGGGTGCCGGGTTCGCCACCGACGGCCTCGTGGTGCCACGCCAGCAGGTTCAGCAGCCCGGCTGCGGGCATCACCACGGCCTTGGGCCGGCCGGTGGAGCCGGAGGTGTAGATCACGTAGGCCGGGTGCCGCGCGTCCACGACGACGGCCGGATCGTGCTCCGGCCACTCCCCGGCCGGGGGGACCGCCGCGAGGTCGCCCAGGGCGACGGCCGGCCGCGCGTCCTCCAGCATGTACGCGATGCGGGCGGCCGGGTAGTCCGGGTCGATCGGCAGGTAGGCAGCACCCGTCTTGAGCACCGCGAGGACGGCGACCACCAGCTCCGGCGAGCGCGGCAGCCGCAGGGCGACGACCTGCTCCGGGCCAGCTCCGCGCGCGATCAGCGCGTGCGCCAGCTGGTTGGCCCGGCGGTTCAGCTCGCGGTAGGTCAGCACGGTGTCCTCGAACACCACCGCCTCGGCCTCCGGGGTCGCCCGGACCTGCGCCTCGAACCGGGCCGACAGGCCCTCCACGGGAACCGGGCGGGCGGTCTCGTTACGCGCCACCAGCAGCTCGTGCCGCTCCTCGGCGGTGAGCACGTCGATCCGGCTGAGCGGCCGGTCCGGCTCGGCGACCACCGCCGCCAGCAGCCGCAGCCACCGGGCGACCAGGGCCTCCACCGTGGCGTGGTCGAACAGGTCGGTGCTGTACTCCACCCGCCCGACGATGCCCTCGGCCGGCCCACCGGTGCCGCCGCGCTCCAGCAGGTGGAAGCCGAGGTCGAACATCGCCGTCGGCGTCCGCACCAGGACGATCTCGGCGCTCAGACCGCTCAGCGTGAACTCGGTGCGTGGCGTGTTCTGCAGCGCGAGCAGCACCTGGAACAGCGGCTGGCGGGCCGGCGACCGGGACGGGTTGAGGGCCTCGACGACGTGCTCGAACGGCAGGTCCTGGTGCGCGTACGCGCCGAGCGCGCCCTCCCGGACCCGGCCCAGCAGCTCGGCGAAGCTCGGGTCGCCGCTCGTGTCCGTACGGAGCACCAGGGTGTTGACGAAGAACCCGACGAGGTCGTCCAGCGCCTGGTCGGTCCGCCCGGCGATCAGGCTGCCGACCGGGATGTCGTCGCCCGCGCCGAGCTTGTCCAGCAGCGCCGCCAGCGCGGCTTGGAGCAGCATGTGGACGCTGGCCCCGTTCTCCCGGCCCAGGCGCAGCAGCGCACCGTGCAGCTCCGCGTCCAGATCGATCGCCAGCTGCCCGCCCTCGTACGAGGTGGTCGCCGGGCGCGGCCGGTCGGCGGGCAGCCGGATCTGCTCGGGAAGGCCGGCCAGCCGCTCCGTCCAGTAGGCAGACTCCCGGGCGAACAGGCTGGTGGGATCGTCGCGGTCCCCGAGCAGCCGGTCGTGCCAGAGGGTGTAGTCGGCGTACTGCACCGGCAGCGGCGCCCACCGCGGTTCCTCGCCCCGGCGGCGGGCCGCGTATGCGGTGGCCAGGTCGGCGGCCAACGGACCCAGCGACCAGCCGTCACCGGCGATGTGGTGCATCACCAGCAGCAGCACGTGCTCGTCGGCGGAGAGCGCGAACAGCTCGGCGCGCAGTGGCGGTTCGGCCGCGAGGTCGAAGCCGCGCCCAGCGGCCTCGGTCAGCAGCTCGGTCAGGTCCGTCTCGTCAGTGGGGATCACAGGCAGCTGCGGCGGTACGTCTCCGGCGCCCAGAATCTGCTGGTACGGCACGCCGTCCAGCGCTGGAAAGACCGTGCGCAGGGTCTCGTGCCGGTCGACGACGTCGCCCAGCGCCGCCTCCAGGGCCGTCAGGTCCAGCGGTCCCGAGAGCCGCCAGGCGAGCGGCATGTTGTAGACCGAGTCCGCGCCCTCCAACTGGCGCAGGAACCACAGCCTCCGCTGAGCGGACGACAGTGGCACCAGCGCGGGCCGCTCCGCCTGCCCCAGGGCGAGCCTGGCCCGGCCCGCGCCACCCAGGCCGGCGGCCAGCCCGGCCACCGTCGGCGTCTCGAAGAGGGCGCGAAGCTCCAGTTCCACCCCGAGGGTCGCTCGTGCCCGGGCGACCAGGCGGGTGGCGAGTAGGGAGTGTCCGCCGAGTTCGAAGAAGTCGTCGTCGGCCCCGACCTCGGACACGCCGAGCACCTCGGCGAACAGCTCTGCGAGGACCCGCTCCTGCGGGGTGCGCGGGGCCCGGCCGGTCCGCGCCGCGCTGTGGACGGGTGCGGGCAGCGCACGCCGGTCCAGCTTGCCGGTGGCCGTCAGCGGCAGGCTCTCCAGGAGCACGAAAGCGGCCGGGACCATGTAGTCCGGCAGCCGCTCGCGCAGGTGTGCCCGCAGCTCGTCCGGTCGGACTTCCGCCCCGGCGACGGACACCGGATAGGCGACCAACCGCACGTCCCCTGCCCGGTCCTCCCGGACGGTCACCGCGACCTGGGCGACCTGCGGGTGTTCCTCCAGCGCCGCCTCGATCTCGCCGAGTTCGATCCGGAAGCCGCGCACCTTGACCTGGTCGTCGGTCCGGCCGAGGAACTGCAGGTTCCGGTCCACGCCCCAGCGCACCAGGTCGCCGGTGCGGTACATCCGCGAACCGCTCGGACCGAACGGGTCCGCCAGGAACCGTCCGGCGGTGAGTCCCGGCCGGTTCAGGTAGCCGCGGGCCAGGCCCGCTCCGGCGAGGTACAGCTCACCCGCCACACCCACGGGCACCGGCTGCAGGGTGCTGTCGAGGACGTACAGCCGGATGCCCCCGAGCGGCCGGCCGATCACCGGGCGCGGACTCGATGCCAGCGCCGCGACGACCGCGTCCACCGTGCACTCGGACGGCCCGTAGTAGTTCAGGCAGGTGACTCCTTCGACCGCCCGCAGCCGCTCCCACAGCTGGTCCGGAACGGCCTCCCCGCCCATCGAGACCACCGCCGGGCGACGCCCCGGGTCGTCCAGGAGCCCCCGCGCGACAAGGACCTGGAGGTAGGACGGGGTGGCGTTGACGTAGTCCAGCCCGGCGCGTGCCACGTAGTCGACGAAGGCGTCCGGGTCGGACCAGGTCGCCTCGTCCAGGACGTGCAGTTCGTGGCCCGCGTACAGGCTGGACATCTGATCGCAGGAGGCGTCGAACGACACGGAGGTGGTCAGTCCGATGCGCAACCGCTCCCTCGTCCCCTGGGGGAAGAGCAGCGGACGCTGGCTGACGAAAAGGTTGAGCAGGCCGCCGTGGGTCGACTCCACACCCTTGGGCCTGCCGGTGGAGCCAGAGGTGTAGATCACGTAGGCCGGATGCCTCGGGTCGATGGCCACCAGGGGGTCCGTCGCCGGGCAGCCGGCCACCAGGGCAGCCGTCTCCGGGTCGTCGAGCACCAGCCATCCGGCCGGACCGGCCTCCGGCAGTCGGCCCCGGGTCCGGACGTCGGTCACCGCCAGCACCGGGCCGGCATCGTCGAGCATGTGCCCGATCCGCGCGGCCGGGTACTCGGGATCGACCGGAACATAGGCCGCCCCGGTCCGCAGCACCGCGAGGATCGCGACCACCAGCTCGGCCGACCTCGGCAGAGCAACCGCCACCAGCCGCTCCGGCCCCGCGCCCCGCGCGATCAGCGCGTGCGCCAGCCGGTTCGCCCGCGCGTCCAACTCCGCGTACGTCAGCGAGACGTCCCCGCACACCAACGCCACCAGCTCCGGCGTTGCGCGCACCTGCGCCCGGAACAGCTCCGGCACGCTCGCGGCCGGACGCTCCACCGCCGGGCCGGTGCCCAGCGCCGTCAACTCACCGCGCTCCTCGGTGGTGAGCAGACCGAACCGGCTGAGCCGCCGCCGCGGATCGGCGACCGCGGCGCGGAGCAGCCGCTCCAAGCGCCCGATCATCGTCTCGACGGTGGCCGGGTCGTACAGGTCGCTGGTGTACTCGACGAAGGCGTCGATCCCTTCGGGGGTGCCGTCCTCCGCGTGCCGCTCGACCATGGTGAAGATCAGGTCGAGCTTGGCGGTGGTCGAGGTCGACGGCACGTCCTCGACGTCCAGTCCGGGCGGCGCGAAGTCGGCGCGGGGTGCGTTCTGCAGCACCAACATGACCTGGAACAGCGGGTGGTGTGCCAGCGATCGCGCCGGGTTCAGGATCTCGACCAGGTACTCGAACGGAAGGTCCTGGTTGGCGTAGCCGGCCAGCGCGGTGTCCCGGACCCGGCCGAGCAGCTCGGCGAAGGTCGGATCGCCCGAGGTGTCGGTACGGAACACCAGGGTGTTGACGAAGTAGCCGACCAGCTCGTCCTGTGCCTGGTCGCTCCGGCCCGCGACCGGACTGCCGACCGGGATGTCGTCGCCCGCGCCGAGCTTGCTCAACAGCGCCGCCAGCCCCGCCTGGAGCACCATGAACAGACTGGTCCCGTGCACGCGGGCGAGCTCGCGCAGGCCGCGGTGCAGGTCGGCGTCCAGCCCGGCGCGCACGGAGCCGCCCCGGTGCGAGGAGACCGCCGGGCGGGGCCGGTCGGTGGGCAGCTCGATCCGCTCCGGCAGACCGGCCAGCCGGCGGGTCCAGTAGACCGCCTGGCCGGCGAACAGGCTGTCCAGGTCGGAGGAGTCACCTAGCAGTTCGTGCTGCCAGAGGGTGTAGTCGGCGTACTGGACCGGCAGCTCCTCCCACTGCGGCGCCTCACCGCGGCAGCGCGCCGCGTAGGCGACGGCCAGGTTCTGCGTGAGCGGGCCCAGCGACCAGCCGTCGCCCGCGATGTGGTGGAGCACCAGCTGGAACACGTGCTCGTCCGCTGCCAGCTCGAACAGCTCGACTCGCAGCGGAACGTCGACCGCCAGGTCGAATCGGTGGGCCTTCGCCTCCGCCATGACGGCCGGCAGTTCGGCCTCGGTGGTCCACCTCACGAGCAGGCGCGGGCTGGCTGCCACGACGTCCAGCACCTGCTGGTGCGGCACGCCGTCGACCGCCGGGAAGACGGTGCGCAGACTCTCGTGCCGCGCCACGACGTCCGCCACGGCGGCCTCCAGGGCCCGCCGGTCCAGGTCCCCGGACAGCCGCCAGGCGAGGGAGATGTGGTAGTTCGCGCTGGCACCCTCCAACTGGTGCAGGAACCAGAGCCGCCGCTGCGCGAACGACAGCGGGATCACCTCGGGGCGCTCCCGCCGTGCCAGGGCGGGCTGCGCCGGTCCGGCCGCCACCAGGGCGGCGGCCAGGCCGGCCGGGGTCGGCGCCTCGAACAGGGTGCGCAGCGGCATCTCCACGCCGAGCGTCGCGCGGATCCGGGCGGCCAGGCGGGTGGCCAGCAGGGAGTGGCCGCCGAGGTCGAAGAAGCCGTCCTCGACGCCGGCCGACGCCACGCCCAGGACCTCGGCGAACAGCTCGCAGAGGACCTGCTCCTGCGGGGTGCGCGGTACGCGGGCGATGGCCGCCGGGGTGAGGTCGGGGGCCGGCAGGGCCCGGTGGTCCAGCTTGCCGTTGGCGGTCAGTGGCAGCGCGTCCAGCACGACGAACGCCGAGGGCACCATGTACTCCGGCAGCCGCTCGGCCAGGTGGCCGCGTAGCTCGGCCGGGCGCGGCGCGGCTCCGGCGGTCGGGACCAGGTACGCGACCAGCCGGGTGTCGTCGGCACGGTCCTGCCGGGCCAGCACGGCGACCTGGGCGACGCCCGGGTGCGCGGCGAGCGCCGCCTCGATCTCGCCGAGTTCGATGCGGAAGCCGCGCACCTTCACCTGCTGGTCGGCCCGGCCGACGTAGCGCAGGCCGCCGTCGGCGGTCCGGCGCACCACGTCGCCGGTGCGGTACATCCGGGAGCCGGCCGGGCCGAACGGATCCGCGACGAACCGCCCGGCGGTCAGGCCGGGCCGGTTCAGGTAGCCGCGGGCCAGACCGGGGCCCGCGACGTACAGCTCGCCGGCGACGCCCGGGGCCACCGGGCGCAGGCCACCGTCGAGCACGTACGTGCGCAGGTCCGGCAGGGCCGTGCCGATCTGCCCGGTGGCGTTGCCGGAGGCGTCGAGCGCCGCGTGGGTGACGTGCACGGTGGTCTCGGTGATGCCGTACATGTTGACCAACCGCGGGGCGTCCTCCGCGCGCCGCTCGTACCAGTCGGCGAGCCGGGAGTGCTCCAAGGCCTCGCCACCGAACACCACCGTGCGCAACACGAGTTCACGGCTGGTGTCCGGCGCCTCGGCATCCGCCTGCATCAGCTGGTAGAAGGCGGAGGGCGTTTGGTTGAGGACGGTCACCCGCTCGCGGGCGAGGAGCTCCAGGAACCGGCCGGGCGAGCGGCTGGTCTCGTGGTCCACGACCACCAGCCGGCCGCCGCGCAGCAGCGGGCCCCACAGCTCCCACACCGAGAAGTCGAAGGCGTAGGAGTGGAACAGCGTCCAGACGTCCTCGGCGGTAAAGCCGAACAGGTCCTCCGTGGTCCGGAACAGCCGCACCACGTTCCGGTGCGGGACCACGACTCCCTTGGGGTCGCCCGTGGAGCCGGAGGTGTGGATGACGTAGGCCGCCTGACCGGGATCGACCGCGACCCGCGGGTCGGTGTCCGGCTGTCCGTCCAGGTCGGCGGTGTCCAGCAGCAGCCGGTCCACGCCGTCCGGGGCCGGCAGCTCGCCGGCCGCGCCGGTCGTCACCAGCAGCGCGGGCCGACCGTCCTGGAGCAGGTAAGCGATCCGGGCGGCCGGGTACCGCGGGTCGACCGGGAGGTACGCGCCGCCTGCCTTCAGCACGGCGAGCACCGCCACGACCTGCTCTGCCGAGCGGGGCAGGGCCAGCGCCACGAGCTGCTCCGGGCCCACCCCCCGGTCGATCAGGGCGTGCGCCAGCCGGTTCGCGCGGGCGTTCAACTCCCCGTAGGTCAGGGTGACTTCGCCGTCCGTGAGGGCGACGGCGGCCGGGGTCGCCCGCACCTGCCGCTCGAACAGCGCGGTCAGGCCGCTGTCCGGATACTCCTCGCCCTGGTCGGTGCGAGCCGGGAGCAGCGCGCCGAGCTCCTCGGCGGACAGCAGGTCCACCCGGCCGATCCGCCCGCCGGGGTCGGCCACCACGGCACGCAGCAGCCGCAGCCACCGCTCGACGATCCCGGCCGCGGTGGCCGCGTCGAACAGGTCGGTGCTGTACTCCACCACGCCCGACAGGCCGTCCTCGCCGGGCTGTTCGGCCAGGATGAAGGTCAGGTCACACTTGGCCGTCCCGGTGTGGACCAGGTCGGTCGCCACCCGCAGCCCCGGCAGGTCGAAGGCGCCGAGCGGCGCGTTCTGCAGGGTGAGCATGGTCTGGAACAGCGGGTGGTGCGCCAGCGTCCGGGTCGGGTTCAGCGCCTCCACCAGGTACTCGAACGGCACGTCCTGGTGCGCGTACGCGGCCAGCGCGTCCGCGCGTACCCGGCCGAGGAGTTCGGTGAACGACGGGTCGCCGGAGAGGTCGGTGCGCAGCACCAGGGTGTTGACGAAGAAGCCGACCAGCTCGTCCGCCGCCTCGTCGGTGCGCCCGGCGATCGGGGTCCCGATCGGGACGTCGCTGCCTGCGCCGAGCTTGCCCAGCAGTGCGGCCAGTCCGGCCTGGAGCACCATGAAGAGGCTGGCCCCGCCGTCGCGGGCGAGCGCGCGCAGGCCCTGGTGCAGCTCGGCGTCGATCCGCACCGGCAGGTGGGCGCCCCGGTAGGACATCGCGGCCGGCCGGGGCCGGTCGAACGGCAGCTCCACCTGCTCCGGAAGGTCCGCCAGCTGCTCGCGCCAGTAGGCGAGTTGGCTGTTCAGCAGGCTGCCCTGGTCGGTGCCGTCGCCGAGCAGCTCCCGCTGCCAGAGGGCGTAGTCGGCGTACTGGACGGGCAGCGGCGACCACTCCGGCTTGCCGCCCTCGGCGCGGGCCGCGTAGGCGGTCGTCAGGTCCCGCGAGAGCGGCCCCATCGACCAGCCGTCACCGGCGATGTGGTGCACCACCAGCAGCAGCACGTGCTCCTCGGCCGCCAATCGGAAGAGTTCGGCGTGCAGCGGCGGTTCCTCGGCGAGATCGAACCCGTACCGGCCCGACTGCGCCAGCCGCTCCGATAGCTCGCGTTCGCCGAGCTCCGTCACCCGCAGCCGCGGCCGGGCCTCGTCGGGGTCCAGCACCCGTTGGCAGGGCACGCCGTCGACCGTCGGGAAGACGGTGCGCAGGCTCTCGTGCCGCTCGACCAGGTCCCCCAGCGCGGTTTCCAGGGCCCGCTGGTCCAGGCTTCCGGACAGCCGCAGAGTCAGCGGGATGTTGTAGGTGGCGCTCGGGCTGTGACTCGCCCGCTCGCCGGACTCCATGCGGTGCAGGAACCACAGCCGTCGCTGCGCGAAGGACAGCGGGACGGTCACCGGCCGCTCGCGCCGCCCCAGCGCCGGGCGCGCCCGGCCCGCGACGTCCACGGCCGCCGCCAGTTCCGCCACCGTCGGCGCGTCGAACAGGTCGCGCAGCCCCAGCTCCACGCCCAGCACCGACCGGGCCCGGGCGACAAGCCGGGTGGCCAGCAGGGAGTGCCCGCCCAGGTCGAAGAAGCTGTCGTCCAGCCCGGGCTCGGACACCCCGAGCACCTCGGTGAACAGCCCCACCAGCAGGTGTTCGGTCGCGGTGCGCGGAGCACGGCCCGGCGCGGCGGGCTGCCGCTCGGGCGCCGGGAGGGCCCGCCGGTCGAGCTTGCCGTTCGGGGTCAGCGGCAGCGCGTCCAGCAGCACGTACGCGGCCGGCACCATGTGGCGGGGCAGCCGGTCCCGCAGGTGGTCGCGCAGGGCGGTGTCGGTCACGGTGGTGCCGGGCTCGGGCACCGCGTAGGCGACCAGCCGGGGTTCCTGCTCGGTGCGCACCAGCACGGCGGCCCGGGCGACCTGCGGATGCTCGGCGAGGACGGCCTCGATCTCGCCCGGCTCGAGCCGGAAGCCGCGGATCTTCACCTGGTCGTCGGTGCGGCCGAGGAACTCCAGGTTGCCGGACGCGTCCCAGCGCACCAGGTCCCCGGTGCGGTACATCCGCGATCCGACCGGCCCGAACGGGTCGGCGACGAAGCGCCCGGCGGTCAGGCCGGGCCGGTTCAGGTAGCCGCGGGCGAGGCACGCGCCCGCGAGGTACAACTCACCCGCCGCACCGGCCGGCAGCGGCCGCAGGGCGCTGTCGAGCACGTACAGCCGGGCGTTGGTGGCCGGCCGGCCGATGACCGGGCGCGGGCTCGAATCCAGGGACGCGATCACCGGGTTGACGGTGCACTCGGACGGCCCGTAGAGGTTGAGGCAGGACACCCCCTCGGCCGCCCGCAGCTGTTCCCACAGCTGCTCCGGGATGGCCTCGCCGCCCGCCGCGACCAGCGCCGGGCGCCACTGCGGGTCGCGCAGCAGCCTGTGGGCGACGAGGACGTGCAGGTAGGACGGGGTGGCTTCGATGTAGTCCAGTCCGCAGCGTGCCGCGTAGCGGACGAAGGTATCGGGGTCGGTCCAGGTCGCGTGCTCCAGGACGTGCAGCTCGTGGCCTGCGAACAGGGCGAGCAACTGGTTCCACGACGCGTCGAACGACACCGACGTGGTCAGGGCCACCCGCAACCGCTGCCGCTCCCCGAGCACCGGCGCGAAGCGCGCCTGTCGCAGGTCGGTGAGCAGGTTGAGCAGGCCGCCGTGGGTCGGTGCCACGCCCTTGGGTCGTCCGGTGGAACCGGACGTGTAGATGACGTACGCCGGGTGCCGCGGATCGATCGCCGCGGCCGGATCCACCGCCGGAGATCCCGCCACCAGGGCAGCCGTCTCCGGGTCGTCGAGCACCAGCCGGTCGACGGGACCGCCGTCGGGCAGGCGCTCCCCGCTGCGGGAGTCGGTGATCACCAGGGCCGGCCGGGCGTCGTCGAGCAGGTACGCGATCCGGGCGGTCGGGTACTCGGGGTCGACCGGGACGTACGCGGCGCCGGTCTTCAGCACCGCGAGGATTGCCACCACCAGCTCCACCGAGCGCGGCAGGGCCACCGCCACCAGCCGCTCCGGGCCGGCTCCCCGGGCGATCAGGGCGTGCGCCAGTCGGTTCGCCCGCGTGTCCAGCTCCGTGTACGTCAGCGAGACGTCTCCGCACACCAGCGCGACCAGGTCCGGGGTCGTCCGCACGTGCTCCCGGAACAGCTCCGGCAGGCTCTCGGACGGGGCCGGCGCCACCGGGCCGGTGCCGACGGCCGACAAGTCGTCGCGCTCCTCGGCCGTGAGCAGCTCGATCCGGCCCACCGGCTCGTCCTGTTCGCAGTCCGCGAGGGTGTCCAGCAGCGCGAGGAGCCACTGCTGGTGCGCGGCGAGGTCGTCGGGGCCGTACGCCTCCGGCGAGCCGTGCAGCCGGAGCAGCGGCGGGTTGCCGTCCCGGTAGTCGAAGACCCAGACGGCGAGGTCGGTGGTCGACCCGGACACGAAGTGGTGCACGGAGGCCGGGTGCCCGGCGAAGCTCGGCCTGGAGTTGAAGGCCATGATGTTGACGATCAGCGGGAACGCCGTCCCGATGCCGCCCGGGGCGCCGAGGTCGCGCAGCAGGTCCTCGCTGCGGTAGCGCTCGTGGGCGACGGCCGTCTCGACCTCCCGCGCCGCCTGGGCGACGAGTTCGCGCCACGGCATGTCGGGTCGCACGGTCAGCCGCAGCGGCACCACGTTGGACAGGGTGCCCGGCACCGACATCAGGTCGCGGTCGGCGCCCCGGCGGGCGGTGACGGGCATGGCGAGCACCACGTCCTGGTTGCCGGTCAGCCGGTGGGCGTAGAGCGCCGTCGCCGCGATCAGCAGCCGGGACCACCGGACGCCGGAACGGCCCGCCGCCGCCCGCAGGGCGTCCGGGCGGAGCAGTTCCCGCTCCTCGGCCAGGCGGAGAGCGCCGTGCGGGTCGGTTGCGGAGGTGTCGGTGAGCCGGGTCGGGGCGGGCAGGTCGGCGAAGCGTCCGGTCCAGTAGGCACGGTCGGCGGCGAAGTCGGTGGACGCGCGGTAGGCGGCGTCGCTGTCGACCAGGTCCCGTAGCGAGCCGAACGGGCACGGCGGTACGGCGCCGCCCTCGGCGAGCGCCGAGTACACTTCGCCGACCCGCTGCCGGAGCATGGAGCTGCTGATCGCGTCCAGCACCACGTGGTGGTAGTTCAGGTACCAGAGGAATTCCGTCGGCGACGCCTTGATCAGCGCGTGGCCGAACAGCGGGTCCCGGGTGAGGTCCA
Organism: Kitasatospora sp. NPDC034023; assembly: GCF_055575795.1. Classification (NCBI taxonomy): domain Bacteria; kingdom Bacillati; phylum Actinomycetota; class Actinomycetes; order Kitasatosporales; family Streptomycetaceae; genus Kitasatospora; species Kitasatospora sp. NPDC034023. Next base: position 396,888 of record NZ_JBVIRY010000003.1, on the reverse strand, counting down.
GCGGGCGCAGCAGGTCCCGCTCCATCCACTCCACGGCCGCCGCGCGGGGGTCGGGCTCCCCGCTGAGGTCGAGGTGCGCGGGTGTCCAGTCCCAGCTCTCCCGGAGGACCTGGCGCGGGCCGTCGCCGTCGTCGACGAAGGTCACGTGCAGGGCGTCGACCTCGTCGACGACCCGGCGCAGCGCGGTCTCGAACAGCTCCCGGTCCACCGGCCCGTGGATCTCCAGGCACTCGCCGACGCGGTAGCCCGGGATCGGCGTCCGGGAGCTCTGCTCGGCGAGCCAGATCTCGCGCTGGGCGGCTGTCAGGGGAAGGGCGTCGCCGTCGCGACGGGACATGGGGGTACCTCCGAAGGTGTGGGCAGGCATGTGGGCAGGGCGCGCCGGGCGCCGCCGACCGCGGTGTCGTCACGCGGTCGGCGGGCGGGCGCTGCTGCTGTGGTCAGGCGGCGAGTTCGCCGGCCTGGAGCTGCCAGAGGGATGCGTAGAGTCCGTGCAGGGCGAGCAGTTCGTCGTGGGTGCCCTGTTCGGCGACGACGCCGCCCTTGTCCATGACGTAGATCCGGTCGGCGTGGCGGACGGTGGAGAGCCGGTGGGCGATGACGACCATCGTCCGGTCGGCGGCGAAGCTGCGGAGCGTGCGCTGGATGGCGGCCTCGGTCTCGTTGTCCACGGCGGAGGTGGCCTCGTCGAGGATGACGACCGGGGGGTCCTTGAGGATCGCGCGCGCCAGGGCGATCCGCTGCCGCTGGCCGCCGGAGAGCGCGGTGCCGCGTTCTCCGATCAGGGTGTCGTAGCCGTCCGGCAGCGTCGCGATGAAGGTGTGCGCCTCGGCCATGCCGGCTGCCCGGACCACGGCCTCGTCGGAGGCCGCGAAGGTGCCGTAGCGGATGTTGTCGGCGATGCTGCCGTCGAAGAGGAACGGGTCCTGGGCGACGAAGCCGATGGCGTGGCGCAGGTCGTGCCGTCGCAGCTCCCGGACGTCCTTGCCGTCGAGCAGCACGCTGCCGGATTCGGCGTCCTGGAAGCGCATCAGCAGTTTGGCGATCGTGGTCTTGCCTGAGCCGGTGGCGCCCACCAGGGCGGTCACCTGCCCCGCCGGGATGGTCAGCGAGAGGTCCTCCAGTGCCGCCGGCCGGCCGGGGTAGGCGAAGGTGACCCCGTCGAGGACGATCTCGCCCCGCATCTCGGCGGGGTCGAGCGTCCCGTTGCTGCCGCCGGCCTCGACGGGCAGGGCGCGCAGCCGCCGGACCCGGTCGTAGGAGGCGAGGGTGCGCTGGTACTGGTCGACGATGCCGCCGAGCCGGCTCATCCGCATCAGCAGCATCTGGGGCAGCCCGATCAGCGGGCTGAACACCTCGAAGCGCAGGGTGCCGTTGAGCACCGAACGGCCGCCGATCAGCAGGGTGCCCGCCATCGACGCGGTCGTGCAGGCCCGGACGGTCTCGGCGTGGCGGAGCGTGCTCCGGTCGGTCTGCGTCCTGCTCTCCTGGGCCGCCTCACTCAACCCGTCGATGCGTTCGGCCTCGTAGTCCTCGGTGCAGAAGCTCTTGACGGTGGCGCTCGCCTCCAGCGAGTTGATCACCTGGCTGCCCAGCATGACCCGGCGCTCGCCGGTGACGGCGTAGTCGGCCGCAGCCTTGTCCTGGTGGCGCAGCGACAGCCAGGCGATGACCGGGATCGGCAGGAACGCGATCCAGGCGATCTGCGGCGCCAGCAGCAGGAACGCCGGCACCAGGAGGGCCAGGCTGGTGCCGAGTTGCAGCACGTCGTTGGCCGGGCCGGCGAAGAAGGCGCCCAGCTGGCCGACGTCGTCGGTGAGCGCCCCGGCCACCCGGGTGGTCCGCTCGCCCTCCAGGTGTCCCAGTTCGAGGTGCTGGACGTGCCGGTAGGTGCGGCTGCGCCAGTCGTGCTCGATGTCCCCGCCGAGCGTGCGCCACTGCCGGTTCGAGGCGTACGAGAGGCCCGCCACGGCGGCGCAGGCGGCGGCCACCAGTCCGGCCAAGCCCAGGAGTTGAGCGGACGCGGTGGTCAGGCCGAGGCTGACCAGGGGCGCTGCCTCACCCTTGATGAGGACCAGTCCGGTCCAGCCGAGGAAGGTGCCGAGCGCCATTTCCGAGATCTGGCAGGAGACCGAGAGCGCGGCGGCCCGGTAGAGGCGGGCACGGTGCGGTCCGACGATCTCCAGCAGGGGGTGGCGTTCGGCTCCGGGCCCCGCAGCGCCGCGGGAGGCGTCGACCGTTCTGTGCCAGGCCTTCCGGACGACGGCTGCGGTCGCTGCGGCCACCCCGCCCACCGCCACCAACTGCCTGCTCAGCGCCGACCCCTTGATCAGCGCGATCCCGGCCGCGACCCCTCCGCCGACGGCGAGCACCGGTCGCACGACCAGGCCCCGGTCCGCCCGCGGGGCCGGTGCGGCGGCGGGCCCGGCGGGGGCGGCCGTTCTGGCCGGGCCCTCCGCGACCAGGGCGACGGCCTTGCGGACGATCCGGCCGACGTCCGTGGCACGCACTCGCGCATCGTGCCGGACGAGCACCCCGCCGGTGACCGGATTGGCCTGGGCCTCGGTGATCCCGGGAACGCGGCGCAGCGCGGCGGCGAGCACCTCGGCCCTCCGGGGCCGTCCGAGCACCAGCTTGACGTCCCAGCGCTGTCGGCCCGGAGTGACCGAGCGCGGGCTCGCGTCCAATTCCACGGAGCGGAATCCGGCTGCGGCGCCCAGTAGCGATGGCATGTGTACGATCACCTGTTTGCGGAGGTCGCGGAAAACCGTCTCTGATACGACGGATTGCGACGGCGGAGTGGGAAAGTCTGGCGACGAATGCGCTGCGGCTGACCGGCCTGCAGTCGGCCGCCGTCGGGGCGCATCCCTTCGAAATTCATCGGAATGCGCACCCGACGGCGGCCTGGGTTCCGGACGGGCCGTCAGTTCGCCTTGCCGGCGCCTGCGGTCGCACGGATCTTGGGGGCCCTCGGGTCCTCCTCGGCGGCCCGTCGGGCCCGCTCGACGGCCTCGTCCTTCGCGGCGCTCGGGGCGCCGTTCTCGTCGGTGTGCTGACCGTCACCCGCACGGGCTCCGGTGTCACCGGCGACGATCTGGGCCGCCACCATGTCGGCGGCCACCTCGGCCGCGAGGTCGTGGATGTTCTCCCCGGCCTCGTGGGCGGCCTTCTTCACCTCCATCGCGATGCCGACGGACGTCTTGACGACTCCGCGCAGCAGCGGCTTGAGCAGACGCTTGGCCAGGGGTGCGACGACGAGGCCGATCAGGAAGGGCGGTACTACGGGCGGCATGATGCTCCATCCTCTCTACACATAGGTATGACAGGGAACCCGGACACTGCGAACACCGGAGCAGCGAACAGCCGGGCGGACGGAAGCATTCCACCTCGGAATCCGGGATGCACCTACCGGACCGAATTACCGCACACGGCACTCGCCGCCCGATCTCTCTGCCACCGTAGTCGAACCATGCCCGCCAGAGCCAAGCAGCCTCCGCCGGTTCACTCTTGTGAGCGTTTATGGCCTTCTCCCGCACCCTGAATTGCAGCGCACCCCTACACAGGCCAATACGCTTACCTGCTTTTCATACTCATTCGGGATCGCCTGGAAGGCCGAGTTCACGCGCCACCCTCCGCCGCAGTCCCGCGAACGGCAACGCCCCGCCCCCCAGTACCGCCTCGTGAAAGGCCCGCACATCGAACCCGGCCCCCAGCTCCGCCTCGGCCCGCGACCGGAGCCGGCCGAACTCCAGGAAGCCGGCCCGGTAGGAGAGCGCCTGACCGGGCAGGTCCGTCGAGTAGCGAAGCAGGTCAGAGGCGATCTGGCCGTCCGACTCGGTGGAGTTGGCGCTCATGAACTCCCGCGCCTGCTCCAGGCTCATCGTCCCGAGGTTGAGCCCGGTGTCGACGACGAGGCGCTGGGCGGTGAACCGCTCCTGTGCCAGGCGCCCATAGGCGTCCCATGGATCCGCATAGAGACCCGCCTCCCAGCCGAGGCCCGCCGCGTACTCGGCCCAGCCCTCGTTGAAAGCACCGAACTCCGCTGCCTCTCGCCGCAGTTGCGGCAGCGACCGGTCCTCCGCCTGGCGGGCGAGGTGGAAGTGGTGCCCCGGAGCCAGCTCGTGGAGGATCAGCGAGGCCGAGCCGAGCAGGGACCTGCGCTCCAGGTCCGAACCGTTGTAGCGGTAGCGCCCGACCGGATCGGCCGCGGTCGGAGCCTCGTAGTAGCCGAAGGTCATCCCCGGCTCCAGCGCCGGGTCCAGCCGGGCCAGCCCGTACGGCGCACGCGGCAGGGTGGCGAACAAGCGCGGCAGCACCGGGGCCAGCCGGTCGAGATGGCCGCGGTAACGGGCCTCGACCTCCTCCGGCGTCCGGGCGTACAGCCGGGGCTCGGTCCGCAGCCGCTCGTGGAACTCAACCTCGGGGCCCGGGAATCCGAGGGCGGTGCGGACCTCCCGCATCCGCTCGGCGAGCTCCTGGCACTGCTCGCGGCCGAGCGCGTGCAGCCGCTCTGGCGTCGCGTCGCCCCCACTGTGGATCCGGACGAACTCCCGGTAGGCCTCCTCCCCGCCCTCGTACTGCGCCCAGCCGACGGTCTGCGGCGCCGAGCTCAGATAGGCCGGGTCGTCCAGGACGGCGAGCAGCCGGTCGAAGGCCGGCGTCAACTCGGCCTCCACCAGCCGCCGTACGCCGTCCCGGACACGCCCGCGTGCGGCCGCCCCCAGCCCGGCGAGCCGCTCTTCGGCCACCTCCGCCCGGCCCGTCGCCGACGCCCGCAGGCCCGCGAGCGTGGCGCGTGCCCCGGCCAGTGCCGGGACGGGCACCCGGAAACCGTGCGCCGCCTGACCCACCACCTTGTCCCCGATCGAGCCGATCACCCCAGCCAGCTCGCGCACCAGCCCCAAGTACCGCTCGCAGTCCGGCGGTTCCGCGAACCGGAAGGGGCGCAGCACCGCGTCGGTGTACAGCGACAGCGGGAACAGCCGGTACGGCGTGGCCACGGGCGTCAGCCAGTAGCAGCGGTGGGCGCGCAGCTCCTGCTCGGCCAGCCGCGTGAGGAACGCGGCGGTGTCGGCGTCGGCACCGGACAGCCTCGCGCCGTCGAGCGCCCGCACCCGGCCCAGCACCTTCTTGGCGAACCGCGCCCGCTCCTCCGCCTCGGCGAGGGACGCCCTGGGCAGTGTCTCGACCGGGAGCCCCTGGCGGACTCTCAGCAGTGGATCGCGCTCCAGCAGGAACGCCCAGTAGCGGTCCACCAGATGGCCGATTTCCCGGCCCGGTCCGTTCGCACTCGTGCTCATACGGCCAGTGTGGCGGCGTTCGGCCGCCCGGTCCGCGGTACAGCCGCCGCTCGCCCCTCGAACGGGTGACCTCCGGCCGGGAGACAGCGGCCTCCGCACGTTCCGCGCAGGTGCCGCCACGCCCCATACGGAAGGCCGCATCAACCTGGACATCCGGAAATCACCTTACGTACAGGCGTTCTGTTCGTGGGGCAACGGCTGGTGCGTGACAAGCGTGGGACGCATCAGGACGGGTCCGCGCCCTCACAGCCCCGGCCACCCCGCATACCGTGCTCGGCGAGCCCTGCTCCTCCGGGCGCTTCCACGCCGCCCCGGAGGTCCTCGATCGCGCCCGAGCGGAGCACCGTCACATGACCCTCACCCAGGACACGCCCGTGCACCACCACACCGGCACGGGGTTACCCGTCCCGTTCGCCATCGCCGGGACCGGAATGCATCTGCCCCCGACCGTCATCACCAACGAGCAGCTGACCCGCACCCTGGACACCACCGACGAATGGATCACCAGCCGCACCGGCATCCGTGAACGCCGCCGCCTGGCCCCGGAGCTGGCCACCTCCGACATGTGCGTCGACGCCGCACACCAGGCCCTGGACGCTGCGGGCGCCACCCCCGACCGGCTGGACGCGGTGATCGTCGCAACGTACACCTGGGACCAGCCCCTGCCGTCCACGGCGCTGATCGTCAAGGACGCCCTGGGCGCCCACCGGGCCCTGGCCCTGGACGTCACCCAGGCGGCCTGCGCCTCCGGAGTCCAAGCCGTGCTGATCGCCGCCCACCTGCTGCAGAACCCCTCCATCAGCACCGTCCTGGTCCTCGCAGCCGACTGCGCCTCCAGGATCACCGACCCCACGGACCGCACCACCGGCGTCTTCTTCGGCGACGCCGCAGCCGCCGTCGTGCTCACCCGCAGCGAGACCGCCGGGGCGGGGCTGCTCTCCTACGACCTGGGCTCCCAGCTCTCCTACGACGTCCAGGTCCCCGCCGGCGGCTCCCGCCTGCCCACCACCTCCGCCACCCTGGCGGCCGGCGCCCACTACCTGCGGATGAACGGCCGCGCCGTCTGGGACACCGCCACCACACGTCTGCCGGAGAGCATCACCAGCGCGGCCCGGCAGGCCCGCGTACCGGTCGCCGGGATCCGGCACTACTTCCTGCACCAGGCCAACCTGAACATCCTCACCGAAACCATGAACGCCCTGGACGTGCCGCACGATCGCGTTCCCGTCACCGTCGACCGGCTCGGCAACACCGGATCAGCCGGCCTGTTCACCGCGCTCCACTCGACCGTCGCCGCAGGCGACCTGCGGCCAGGGGACACCTACGTCCTGTCCGGGATCGGCGCGGGCTTCCAATGGGGCACCCTCTGCCTCCGGCACGCCTGACCCCGATCACCCCAGGAAGGAATATCCGAAGCGGTCCCGCCCTCCAATGCAACCCGAACACCTGTGCAGAACAAGCGAGTTGACTCGCCAGCGACAACACTCGGTGGCACCATGACGCCCATACCCCGTCGTACCCAGCCGACCGCCCGGGCGGTCGCCGCCGCCGTCACCGCCATCGCGGTGGCCGGCTGCGGAGGCGCCGCCCGGTCCTCGACGAGCGGGGCACTCGTCGACCACGGGACCGTCCGGATCGCCGAGTCCAGCGAGACGCCGAGCTTCAACCCGTACTCCACCTTCGGGTCCGGTCAGGCCCGCTACGCCTACGACTCGCTGGTCAACACCACCCCCGACGGCACCGTGGTCTCCGGCCTCGCCTCCTCCTGGCAGTCCACCACCACCGCGGCCACCTTCACTCTCCGCCAGGGCATCACCTGCTCCGACGGCACCCCGCTCACCGCCTCCGCCGTGGCCCGGGCGCTGACCTACGCGGGCGACCCGGCCAACCAGCTGGCCGGCGCCCAGACCGTCCTCCCCAACGTCCCGTTCACCGCAAGCTCCGACGACCGGGCCGGCACCGTGTCGGCGACCACCGCCGCGCCCTTCCCGTTTCTCACCCGTACCCTCGGGCTGCTGCCGATCGTCTGCCCCGCCGGCCTCGACCGGCCCGAGGCACTGGACCGCACCACCCAGGGCACCGGCCCGTACGTGCTCACCCGCTACTCCCTCGGCGGGCCCTACGAGTTCTCCGTCCGCGAGGGCTACACCTGGGGCCCGGCCGGCGCGACCACCGCCACCCCCGGCCTGCCGGCCCGGATCGCCCTCTCGGTCGTGCCCCAAGCCTCCACCGCCGCGAACCTGCTGCTCACCGGGGGCGTCGACATCGCGAGCGTGAACGGGCCCGACCGGGCCCGGCTCGCCGGCCACGGCCTGGCCACCGAGGACGTGGCAACGGTGGTCGGGCTGACCTTCTTCAACCAGCGCCCCGGCCGCCCCCTCGCCGACCCGGCGCTACGCCGCGCCCTGGTGTCGGCCCTCGACCGCCAAGGCCTCGCCAACGTCGCCGTCGGCGGCACCGGCCGGCCCGCCACCGACTTCGGTGCCGAAGGCGCCGTCTGCCACGCCGACCTCGCCGCCGCCAACCTGCCCGCGCAGGACGCCGCCGAGACCCTGCGCGCCGCCGGCTGGACCCGCGCCCCGGACGGCCGACTGACCAAGGGCGGCCGACCGCTCCGGCTGCGCCTGATCACCAGCCCGGACCTCGGACCGACCCTGCCACCCGCCGCCGAACTGATGGCCCGGACCTGGACAGCGCTCGGCGCAGACGTCGAACTGGTCACCGAAAGCCTGCCCGCCCTCGTCAACGCCATGTACCAGAGCGGCGAATTCGACATCGTGGTCGGCAGCACGCCGGGTTTCGCCCTGCCGGTCGGCTTCATCCCGTTCTTCTCCGGCCCCACTCCCGCGCAGGGCCTCAACTTCGCGGGCGTCGCCAACCCCGAGTACGACGCCCTGGTCGCCCAGGCCCTCCGGGAGCCGGACACCGAAGGCTGCGGCACCTGGAACCGGGCCTCCGCCGCACTCCTCCGATCGGCCGACGCCCTGCCGATCGCCGACGGCCGGAGCACCGTGTACGGCTACCGCACCACCTTCGCCACCACCTTCGGCGGCCAGATCGTCCCCACCAGCATCCGCCTCCACCATTGACCGGGGGGCCCGTCGTGTCCTTGCCCCAGCTGCTGCGGCGCCCGTGGGCGGCCTTCCTCGGCCGCCGCACCGCCCGGCTGCTCGTCTCCCTCGGGGTCGTGCTCACCGCGTCCTTCGCGATGGTCCGGCTCGTCCCGGGCGACCCGGTCCGCGCCGCGCTCGGCGTCGACGCCGCCCCCGCCCTGGTCGCCGCCCGCCGGCACCGACTCGGCCTCGACGCACCCTTCCTCGCCCAGTATCGGCACTACCTGGCCGGCCTGGCGCACGGCGACCTCGGGACCTCGCTGGTCACCGGCACGCCGGTCGCCGAACTGGTCCAGACCCGGCTGCCGGCCACCCTGGAGATCGCCGGCCTGGCCTTCCTGGTCACCCTCACCGTCGCCCTGCCCGGCGGGCTACTCGCTGCCGTCCGCACGCGCGACGGCCGGCACCCCCGCAGCGAGCTGGCGTTCACCGCGGCCACCGCCTGCCTGGCCGGGGTGCCGGACTTCGTGCTGGCCGCCGGGCTCACCGCGCTGCTGGCCGTCGGCCTCCAACTGCTGCCGGTGGCCGGTACGACGGGAGCCGAGTCCTTCGTCCTGCCGGTCCTCGCTCTCGCCCTCGCACCCACGGCTGTCCTGGCGCGCATCGTCCGGGTCGAGGCGCTGACGGTACTGGGCCAGGACTACCTGCGCACCGCCCGCGGCAAACGACTGTCCCCCGCCCACCGTTACCTGCGGCACGCCGCGCCCAACATGGCCACCGCCGCGCTCACCGTCGCCGGGAGCCTGCTGCCCGCCATGATCGCCGGCACCGTACTGGTCGAGAAGGTGTTCGCCTGGCCCGGCATCGGATCGGCGATGGCCCAGTCCGTGGTGAGCCAGGACTACCCGGTGATCCAGGCGATGGTGCTGATCCTGGGCTCCACCGTGCTGCTCTCCGGCCTCATGGTCGACGTGCTGCTCGCGCTGCTGGACCCTCGTTCGACGATCCGGGAGAGCTGAGATGACCCTTCCCCCCAGGTACCTCCGCTCACCGATGGCCTGGACCTCGGCGGTCATGCTGACGTCGCTGCTCGTCCTCGCGCTGGCCGCTCCACTCCTGTGGGGCACCGCGGCCGACCGCCCCGACCCCTTCGCGGTACTCCAAAGCCCTTCCACAACCCACCCGTTCGGCACCGACAACCTCGGCCGGGACGTGCTCGCCCGGGTCCTGACCGCCACCCGGCCCTCCCTGCTGCTGGCACTGGCCGCCACCCTGATCGGCGCCACCGGCGGCATCCTGCTCGGCGCGGCCACCGCCGTCGTCGGCCGCCGCGCCCGTCGGCTGCTCACCTCCCTGATCAACCTGCTGCTCGCCTTCCCCGCGCTACTGGTCGCGATGTTCCTCGCCGTCGTGTTCGGCGCGGGCGCCGGCGCGGCGGTGCTCGCCCTCTCCGTCGCGGGCGTCCCCGGCTTCGCCCGGCTCGCCCAGACGCTCTCCGCCGCGGTGGCCGGCACCGACCACCTGGCCGCGGCCCGGGTCCTCGGCCTGCGCCGACACCGGCTGCTGTGGCGGCACGTCCTGCCCAACATCGCCGAGCCCCTGCTGCTGGCCACCACCACGGCCGCGGGCACGGCCCTCGTCGCGCTCTCCGGGCTGAGCTTCCTCGGACTAGGCGTCCAGCCGCCCGACTACGACTGGGGGCAGCTGCTCAACCAGGGGCTCGACCGGATCTACGCCGAACCGCTGCCCGCGCTCGCCCCGGGCCTGGCGGTCCTCTACGCGGCCCTGGCCTTCCAACTGCTCGGCGAGGTCCTGGCCGGTGGCGTCGCCCGTCGCGGCCCGGCACCCCGTACGCCCGCGCCACCGCCCGCCCCGAACCGGCCCGCCGAGGACGACCTGGCCCTCCAGGTCGAGGACCTGTCCGTCGAACTCCCCACCCCGGACGGGGCGATCAGGCCCGTGCGCGACGTGAGCCTCTCCCTGCGCCCCGGCGAGATCGTCGGGCTCGTCGGCGAGTCCGGTTCCGGCAAGTCACTCACCGCACTCGCCATCGCCGACCTGCTCCCCGAACGGGCCCGCGTCACCCGGCGCGCCCTCCACCTGCTCGGTGCCGACCCCGCCACCATGACGCGGAAGCAACGCGAGCACCACCTCGCGACCAGCCTGGCGATGGTCTTCCAGAACCCGGCCTCCGCACTCAATCCGTCCCTGCGGATCTCCACCCAGCTCACCGAGGCCGTCCGAGCCCACCGCGGCGCGAGCCGCGCCCAGGCGCTGTCGGAGGCCGCCGACGCCCTGCGCCGGGTCGCCCTTCCCCCGGCCACGCTGCGCTCGCGTCCCCACCAGCTCTCCGGCGGCCAGCGCCAGCGAGTGATGATCGCCGCCGCGCTGATGCTGCGGCCCGGCCTGATCATCGCCGACGAGCCGACCACCGCGCTCGACGTCACCGTGCAGCGGCAGATCACCCGGTTGCTCTCCGACATCCGGCGCGATACCGCCGCCGCCGTCCTGTTCATCAGCCACGACGTCGCGCTGGTCGGCGAGTTCTGCGACCGCGTCCTGGTGATGTACGCGGGCACCATCGTCGAGTCCCTGCCTGCCGGCCGCCTTGCCGACGGCACCCGGCACCCCTACACCCGGGCCCTGGTCGCCTCGGTACCGGACCTCGCGGCGGACCGCGACCGGCCCCTGCCCACGGTGGAGGGCGCACCACCCGACCCGCTGGCGCCCGCCCCGGGCTGCCCGTTCGAGCCCCGCTGCCCGCACCGTCGGGACCACTGCGCCGAGCAGACCCCGCCGCTGGGAGAGCTCGACGCGGAGCACCGGGTCGCGTGCTGGAACCCGGTGCCGGTGGAGGTCCTCGCCCCATGACCACCCTTCAGGTCCGCGACCTCACCGTCCGCCACCACAGCCCGCGCGGCCCGGTCGCCGCCGTCGACGGGGTGTCGCTGGAGATCCCGCCGGGCACCACGCTCGGCCTCGTGGGCGAGTCCGGCTCCGGGAAGTCGAGCCTGGCCCGCGCGATCGTCGGACTCACGCCCGTGCACGGTGGCCGGATCCTGCTCGACGGCCGGGAAGTCCGGGTCCGCACCGTCCGCGACCGGCGTCGGCTCGGCCGTCAGGTCCAGATCGTCCTCCAGGACCCGGACACCGCACTGAACCCCAGAATGACGGTCCGTCAGTCCCTGGTCGAGGCGGCCACCGTCTTCCACCGGCTCGATCGTCCGACCTGTACCGAGCGCGTCACCGGCCTGCTCAGCCTCGTCGGCCTGGACCCCCGGTTCGCCGACCGCCTGCCGCGCCAGCTGTCCGGCGGCCAGCGCCAGCGGGTCGCCATCGCCCGCGCCCTGGCCGTCGGACCGGGTTTGCTGATCGCGGACGAGATCACCTCGGCCCTCGACGTCTCGGTGCAGGCCTCCGTCCTCAACACGATCCGCGAACTCCAACGGCGGCTCGGACTGTCGATGCTGTTCATCGGCCACAACCTGGCCGCGGTCTGCCACGTCTCCGACGCGGTGGCGGTCATGCGGCACGGCCGGATCGTCGAGACCGCCCCCACCGAGGCCCTGCTGGGCGCCCCGCAGCACCCGTACACCCGGGAGCTGCTCGACTCCGTGCCCCGCCTGCCGTTCCGAAGGACCTGATGACCAGTCACCGAGCGGACGCCGTAGTTGTCGGAGCCGGAGTGATCGGCGCCGCCATCGCCCTCGAACTCGCCCGCACCGGGCGCCGTGTGGTCGTCGTGGACAAGGCGGGCGCCGCCGGCCACGGCTCCACCAGCGCCTCCAGTGCGATCATCCGGTTCAACTACTCCACCTTCGACGGCGTCGCCACCGCGTGGGAATCCCGGCACCTCTGGACATCCTGGCCCGAGCACCTGCGACTCACCGGCCGCCGCCCGCTCGCCGCGTTCCACCGCACCGGCGCCGTACTGCTCGACTCCCCCGCCGCCGACCCCACGGAGGTCACCGCCCTGTTCGACCGCGCCGGCGTCCCGTACGAACGGTGGGACGCCGCCGCGCTGCGCCGACACCTGCCCGGGATCGACCCCGGGCGGTACTGGCCGCCGAAGCCGGTGGACGACGACGCCTTCTTCGCCGGACCGTCCGGCGAGCTCGGCGCACTGTTCACCCCGGACGCCGGGTTCGTCGACGACCCTCAGCTCGCCGCCCAGAACCTCGCGGACGCGGCGGGCGAGCTGGGCGCGGGTTTCCTGTTCCACCGGGCCGTGGTGGCCGTGGACCGGGACGCCGACCGGGTGACGGGCGTCCGCCTGGCCGACGGCACCCGGATCGCCGCGGCGGTCGTGGTCAACGCCGCCGGCCCGTGGTCAGGAGGCCTCAACCGGCTGGCCGACGTCGGCAGCGACTTCACGATCGGCGTCCGCCCGCTGCGCGAGGAGGTCCACCAGATCGCCGCGCCGAGCAGCCGCCCCACCGGCCCCTTCCCCCTCGTCGCCGACCTCGACCTCGGCACCTACCTGCGGTCGGCTCCCGGCGGCCACCTCCTGGTCGGCGGTACCGAGCCGGCCTGCGACCGGCCGGAGTGGATCGACGACCCGGACCAAGCCGACCCCCGCCCCACCGCCCGCCGCTTCCGCACCCAGGTGACCCGGGCAGCCCGCCGCTTCCCGGAGATCGGCGTCCCCAACCGGCCGCTCGGTGTCGCCGGGGTGTACGACGCCGCCGACGACTGGACCCCGATCTACGACCGCACCGCGCTGGACGGCTACTACGTCGCCATGGGGACGAGCGGCAACCAGTTCAAGAACGCTCCACTGGTGGGCCGCTTCCTCGCCACCCTGGTCGACCGGATCGAGGCCGGCCACGACCACGACCACGAGCCCCTCCGCTACCGCGGCGACCACACCGGCAACCCCGTGAACCTGGGGTCCTTCTCCCGCCACCGCCCGAACCGGGAGGACCCCGCGCGGAACGTCATGGGCTGATCACACGCAGCTCCCGCACCAGCTCCGCGACCACACCGACCACGAACTCGGGCGCCTCGTGCGGAAAGTCGTGGCCCGTCCCCTCCGGCGTGTGCACCAGCCGGGACGCCGTCGACGCCGCCAGGTACCGCGTCCTGCTCCGGAGATAGAAGCGACTGATCCGCTCGGCCTCGACCGCGTCCCGGGCGCCGGCCAGCACCGCCTCGCCGCCGATGAGGTCCCGGGGTATCACCAGCACCAGCGGCAGGTCACCGAGATCACCGTCGTACACCACGGTCTCCCAACCCACTCCCGCCAACCCCGACGGCGACAGCTCGGCGAAGATCGACGCGGCGGCGCAGCCCTGTCCTGCCCGGCTCCCGGGGGCGTGATGGGCCCCGAACAGCTGCCGCACCGCCGTCAGCAGGAAGCCGCGACGCATCGCCGCGAGCTGCCGGCTGGGCGGCGCGAAGGCGATGACCTCCAGCGGCGTCGGATCCAGTAGCACGAGCCCGGCCACCAGCTCCGGCTGGCGCCTGGCCACGTTCGCGACCAACAGCCCACCGAAGGAATGGCCGACGAACACGAAGGGGGGATGCTCCCCCGCCCCCTCCAGCGCCGCCAGTAACTCCTCGGCCTCGACCGCCGTCGTCCGCGGGAAGGGCCCGACATCGCTCCAGCCCGTCCCGAGGCGGTCGACCAGCACCGACCGCGCCCTTGCCGACAGCATCGTGTGCAGCTCCCGGAACTCCTCACCAGGGGCGTGTCCGCCGGGTACCCAGACCACCGTCGGTCCGCCCCCGGCCTCCCCCTCGGCGAGGACGTGCATCCGGTGACCGCCCACGTCGACCAACAGCCCCGGTGGGGGATCCCGCCGCCCCTCGTGGGCCACCAGCACCAGGTGACGAACGGATCCTGCCGCCAGCAGCACACCGACAGCCATCGCCATGCCACCGAGCGCCGCCGCCCATGCCGCGCCGACCCCGAGCAGCCCGCCACCCGCCGCCACCACCAGCACCGCGACCGGCAGTCCAAGCCAGTCCCGGCTCAGCAGTGCGAGCAAGGAGTTTACGACCCGTCCGTCCCGTCGCATCGGTCCTCCGCAACGGCACTCGAAACCCGATCCCTGCCAGTGTCATCCCCCCGTCCACCTGGCTCAACGCCGGACCGCCCCCGCAATCGTGCGACAAACGCACCGCACGTGATCCCCCGGGTGAGTCCGTCCCACTCACCCAGCTCGAACACGCCGCCGAGTACGGTGTCGGCGCCGTGCCCTGCTTCGACGTCGCCCTGGTGGACGACTCCTTCACCGCAGCGCCTTCGAATACCGGCCCGGTAGGCGCCCACGACCACCAGCCGCCCCGGCGGGGGGTTCTCCCGCCCCTCCGGACCGCCGGCGCCAGGGTGCCAAGCCCACGGACAACCCCACCGCGGTGGCGCCCGGCGCCACAGCCCCAAGCGCCACCCGGTCCGCCCCCACCTGGGCAAACGCGTCCCACGGCCCACCCACCAGCCCGGGTCCAGGGACGCCCGCGCGGCTGGGCCGGTCGGCTGACAAGCGGGCGCAGTCGGACCGGGGAATCAGTCCGTCCCGCTGGTCCCGGCTCCGTGACCAGCCGAAGATGGCGACATGGCTGTCGACGACTCGGGGCCCGGGCTGCTGGTGACGAACGTGCGCGTCTTCGACGGGATCGGAGAGGAATCGATACCCGGGTACGTCCGGGTCGACCGGGACAGGATCGCGGAGGTGGTGCTGGGCCGCCCATTCCCGCGCGGAATCCCCGCAGGCGCGACGGTGCTCAACGGCGGAGGCCGCGTCCTGCTCCCCGGCCTCACCGACGCGCACGTCCACCTGTTCGCGACCGGCAGCACCATGGCGAACCTGCGAGGCGCGCCGACCGGCACCGTCTACTACCAGGCTCTGGCGGCGGCCCGCGACATGCTGATGCGCGGCTTCACCACGGTGCGGGACATGGCCGGTGACACCGAACCGCTGCGGCAGGTTCTCGACCGCGGGCTGTTCCCGGGCCCACGGATCTACCCGAGCCAGGCGGCCATCTCCCAGACCGCCGGCCACGGCGACTTCGGGGCGGTCCACGACGCCCCGACCGCACTGGGCGGGCCGCCGGCCCGATCCGAACAGATCGGGTTCACCAGAGTGGCCGACGGACCGGACCGAGTTCTCGCAGCAGTACGCGAGCAGCTCAAGAAGGGCGCGACCCAGATCAAGCTGATGGCCGGCGGCGGCGTCATCTCCGACTACGACCCGCTGGACGTGCTGCAGTTCACCGCTGCAGAGCTGGGGGCCGCCGTCGCCGCGGCTTCGGACTGGGGCACCTACGTGAGCGTGCACGTCTACACCTCCGAGGGCGTCCGCCGCGCGGTGGAGGCCGGCGTGCGCTGCATCGAGCACGGGCACCTCGTCGACGAGGACACCATTCGCTACCTCGCGGAGA
This sequence comes from Kitasatospora sp. NPDC034023, assembly GCF_055575795.1. Classification (NCBI taxonomy): domain Bacteria; kingdom Bacillati; phylum Actinomycetota; class Actinomycetes; order Kitasatosporales; family Streptomycetaceae; genus Kitasatospora; species Kitasatospora sp. NPDC034023. The sequence goes on along the minus strand of NZ_JBVIRY010000003.1, from coordinate 381,152 downwards.
AGGACGTGTGGCTGAGCACCCAGCCGTTCGAGGTAGACGACCACCACTACGACTCCCCGGACAGCGACCACAAGAACCGCGAGGTCTGCGAGGGCGGCTCCCGCGCCCTCGCCTGGGCCGTACAGCACGGCGTTCGACTGGCCTTCGGCACCGACCTGGTACTCGATCCCGGGAAGGCCCATCGGCAGAACGAGATGCTGGTCCGACTCGGCACCCACCTCAGCCCGGTCGACGTCCTGAGGACCGCCACCTCCGGCAACGCGGAACTGTTCCGCCTGTCCGGCCGCCGCGACCCCTACCGCGCGGCGCGGCTCGGCGTCATCGCGCCCGGGGCATGGGCCGACCTCCTGGTGGTCGACGGCGACCCGACCACCGACCTGTCCGTCCTCGCCGATCCCGAACGCAACCTGCGTCTCATCATCAAGGGCGGCATGGTCCACAAGAACGAACTCGACTGACCCGCACCTGCTTCCACCTGCCCACGGCACCGGACAGCCCGCCTCCAGACGGACCGGATCGCCGAGCCAGGTCACGATCCCTGCGCGCGAGAACCTCGATCACGACCCAGGGTGCCCTCGGCGGTTCGGTGGAGCGGCTCAGCCGTGTCGGAGGCAGAGGGTTCTCCACTGGAATCCTGCGCCGATCCCGGACAGCACATAGGTGTCATGTCTCCCGTGCCCGTTGATCGGATGTCTACCGGCGCTTCCTACGTTCTTCGGCAGCAACCTGGATCAGCGGACACGCTATCGACCGAAAGCTCAACGGCAGCCATCTACAGCTGCCGTGACTTCGAAGGCCCGGAATGACCCCGCCCGGTTTCCCTTTGGCTTCCTGAAGCCCCGCCCGGCCGGGTCGAGTTCGCTTCGGACGGGCGGCGCGGCCGGGGCCTGCGCCCGTCCGTTGTCCGGCGGACTGCTACATGCGCCACTTTGGAGAGGAGTTGGCCTCGTGAGGCCTGAACTGAGTCAAGAGGATGAGAGTCGAGCCGCTACCGCGCTCGAACCGGCCGGTCCGCGTGCCGTGGTCTGTGTGCCGCAGCTGTTCGAGGAGCGGGTACGGGCCAGCCCTGATGCTGTGGCGGTCGTCGACCGCGACGGGTGCGTGACGTATGCGGGGCTTGACGCTGCCGCCAACCGGCTGGCCGGAGTGCTGGTGGAGCGCGGTGCGGGCGCCGAGAGCGTGGTCGCGGTGAACCTGCCGCGCGGGCGTGAACTGGTGACGGCGGTGCTGGCCGTGCTGAAGTCCGGTGCCGCCTACCTGCCGCTCGACGCGGCGCTGCCGGCCGAGCGCCGCAGGTACCAGCTGGAGGCCGCCGGTGTCACCCTGCAGATCGGGCCCGGGGGCTGTGAGGGGGTCGAGGTGGTCGACCTGGCTGCCGGCGAGCCGGCCGGGCGGTCCGCGCAGAACCCGGCGGTGGCGGTTACCCCCGACGACCTTGCCTATGTGATCTTCACTTCGGGTTCGACCGGGCGTCCCAAGCCGGTGGCCGTCACCCACGGGTCGCTGGCCAACCACGCGGTCGCCGTCGGCGCGGCCTTCGAATTGACCGCGGCCGATCGGGTGCTGCAGTTCGCCGGTCCGGGGTTCGATGTGTTCGGCGAGGAGGTGTTCCCGACTCTGCTGGCCGGCGCCCGGGTGGTGGTGGCTCCCGATTCGGTGCCGTCGCCCGCGGAGCTGGAGGAGTGTCTGCGCCGTGAGCGGGTCACGGTGGCCAACTTGCCGACGCCGTACTGGGACCAGTGGGTCCGCGATCTCGACGCCGAACCGCGGGAGGTGCCCGAGGCCCTGCGCCTCCTGGTCGTGGGCAGCGACACCGGGCATACCCGTACGTTGGCCGGCTGGCGAGGGCATACCTCGGTCCCCGTGGTCAACGCCTACGGTTTGACGGAGACCACCATCACCGCCACGCTCCAGGCGTTCACCGGGGACTCGATTCCCGAGGGGGAGACGCTGCCGATCGGGCGGCCGCTGGCCGGGGCGCGGGCGTACCTGCTGGACGCTGATCTGGAGCCGGTTGCGGCGGGCACCCGTGGCGAGCTGTACCTGGGTGGGGCGGTGCTGGCTCGCGGGTACCTGGGGCAGCCGGGGCTCACCGCCGACCGTTTCGTGCCGGACCCGTTCGGCGAGACGCCGGGCGGGCGGCTCTACCGCACCGGCGACCTCGCGGTGCTTCGCGCCGACGGTGCCCTGGCCTTCGTCGGGCGGGCCGACGACCAGCTGAAGATCCGCGGCCGGCGGGTCGAACCAGCGGAGATCAGTGCGGCCCTGTGCACGCACCCTGCGGTGCGTCAGGCGCACGTGCGGGCGGTGGACGATGAGACGGACGGCAAGCGGCTGGTCGCCTACGTGGTCGCTGCCGAGGTCGAGTCGTCGCAGCTGCGCGCCCACCTGACCATGAGTCTGCCTGCCGCGATGGTCCCGGCCTCCTACGTGGTGCTCGACGAGCTGCCGCTGACCGCGAACGGCAAGATCGACCACAGGGCGCTCCTGGTGCCGACCGTCGGCATCGCCACGTCCGGCGCGCCGCAGACGGTGGCGCTGACCGGCCTGGAGGAGCAGATAGCGGCCGTGTGGCGTGAGGTGCTGCGGGTCGGCCGGGTGGGGCCGGACGACAGCTTCTTCGAGATCGGCGGTCACTCGCTGCTGCTCGTTCAGGTGCAGCGCAAGCTCAGCGGGGCGCTGGGACGCCAGGTTCCCGGTGTCGCGCTCTTCGCCCATCCGACCATCCGCAAGCTCGCCGCCCATCTGCGCGGCGGCTCCGGGCCGGCCGTCGACGCGCTCGGTGACGAGCGTGCCGATGAGCGCCGCAGCGGGCACGCCCGGCTCCAGCAGCGCCGCGCCCGCCGGAGCGCCGGGGGTGCCCGATGACGCGGGCGGCACAGCCGGTGGATCCGGACAGCCCCTTCCTCGCCGTCGTCGGGATGGCCGGGCGGTTTCCGGGCGCGCGTGACCTCGGCGAGTTCTGGGACAACCTGATCAAGGGCGCGGAATCGGTCACTCGATTCCCCGGCGACCCGTCCACTCCCGAGTACGTCCCCGCGCTCGGAGTACTGGAGGACGCGGACGAGTTCGACGCGGCGTTCTTCGGCTACTCGCCGCGGGAGGCGCTGATCCTCGACCCGCAGCAGCGGCTGTTCCTGACCTGCGCCTGGGAGGCGCTGGAGGACGCCGGGTACGACCCCCGCTCCTGTGTCGGGCCGGTCGGCGTGTATGCGGGCAGTAGCCAGACCGGGTACCTGGATACGCTGAGGGCCCACCGCAACCGGCTCGGCCCGGTCAGCGAGTGGCAGCTGCGACTGGCGACCGGCATCGACTTTCTCACGTCGCGGGTCGCCCACCGGCTCGGTCTCGCCGGGCCGGCGGTGACGGTGCAGACCGCCTGCTCCACCTCTCTGGTCGCCGTACATCTCGCTGCGCAGGCGCTGCTGTCCGGCGAGTGCGACCTGGCTCTGGCCGGCGGGGCCAGTGTCAACGTCCCGGTTCGCCTGCCCGAGTACTCCGAGGGCGGTGTCATCTCGCCCGACGGGCGCTGCCGGGCCTTCGACGCCCGGGCCCGTGGGACCGTGGCGGGCAACGGTGTCGGCATCGTGGTCCTCAAACGGCTCGCCGACGCAGTTCAGGACGGCGACCACATCCGTGCCGTCCTGCGCGGCACCGCGGTGAACAACGACGGCATGGACAAGGTGGGCTTCACCGCTCCGGGAGTGGCCGGCCAGGCCGAGGTCATCCGCGCGGCCCACCTGGTGGCCGAGGTCGAGCCGGACAGCATCGGCTACGTCGAGACGCACGGGACCGGGACGCCGCTGGGTGACCCGATCGAACTGGCCGCGCTGACCCAGGCCTTCCGGCGCGGCACCGACCGGCGCGGGTTCTGTCGGATCGGGTCGGTGAAGACCAACATCGGCCACACCGACGCGGCCGCCGGGGTGGCGGGCTTCATCAAGGCGGTGCTGGCCGTCCAGCACGGCCTGGTCCCGCCGAGCCTGCACTACACCTCGCCCAACCCCGAGATCCCCTTCGCGGACGGCCCGTTCGTGGTGAACACCGAACTGTACCGGTGGCGCCCCGACGGTCCCCGCCGGGCCGGGGTCAGCTCGTTCGGGATCGGAGGCACCAACGCGCACGCGATCCTGGAGGAGCCGCCCGCGCGACCTTGCCTGCCCGGCGCGCCTGCGAGCCATCTGCTGGTGCTGTCCGCCCGGACCGCCCCCGAGCTGGACCGCGCCGCCGCCCGGCTTGCCGAGCACCTGCAGCGGCAGGCCGCCGGCGCCGCCGACCCCGGCCGGGAACTGGCCGACACGGCCTGGACGCTGCAGACCGGCCGCCGCGCCTTCGTGCACCGCCGGTTCGCCGTGGCCGCCGACCACACCGAGGCGATCCAAGCACTGACCGGGGCCGGCACCCACGGCTACCCGCCCGTGGGCGGCGAGCGGCCGGTGGCGTTCGTCTTCCCCGGGCAGGGCGGACAGCACGTCGGCATGGGCCGCGAACTGTACGAGAACGACCCGGTCTTCCGTGCCGAGGTCGACGCGTGCTGTGCGCAGCTCGCGCCCACACTCGGCCTGGACCTGCGGGCGGTCTTGTACCCTGCCGGCGAGCAGCAGAGCGCGGCGGCCGAAGAGTTGCTGCGCGACATGGGCGTGGCCCAGCCGGCCGTCTTCGTGGTGGAGTACGCGCTCGCCCGGATGTGGGAGCAGCGAGGGGTACGGCCGGCGGCTGTCGCCGGGCACAGCCTCGGTGCCTTCGTCGCCGCCTGCGTGGCCGGGGTGTTCTGCCTGGCCGACGCCCTGCGGCTGGTCGCCGAGCGCGGCAGGTTGCTGCAGAGCCTGCCCGTCGGGGCGATGCTGGCCGTGCCGCTGGCCGAGCGCGACGCCACCGAACTTCTCGGCGACGGCCTGGAACTCGCGGCCGTCAACGGACCGAACCAGTGCGTGGTGTCCGGGCCGCGGGGGACGGTCGACGCGGTGTTCGCACGGCTGACGGAGGACGGTGTCGAGGCGCGCCGGCTGCACATCGCCGCCGCCGGACACAGCGCTCTGGTGGAGCCGATCCTCGACCGGTTCGCCTCCCTGGTCGCCGAACTCGACCTCAAGGCGCCTTCGATCCCCTGGGTCGGGGACACCACCGGGGAGTGGGTCCGCATGGACCGCGTTCCGGGCGTCGAGTTCTGGACCGCCCACATGCGCCGGGCGGTGCGCTTCGGCGACACCCTCGCCACCCTGTTCGCCGAGCCTGACCGGATCCTGCTCGAAGTCGGCCCCGGCCTCACCCTGACGACACTGGCCCGTCGGCACCCGGCCCGCACCGAGAGCCACCTGGCGCTGCCCAGCCTGCCGCACCCTGCCGGCGAGCAGTCCGCCCTGCGGACCTCGCTGGCCGCCGCCGGACAGCTGTGGGCGGCCGGCGTCGAGCTCGACTGGCCACGGCTGCACGAAGGTCACCGGCCGGGCCGGACTCCGCTGCCGACCTACCCGTTCAGCCCGCAGCAGTACTCACCGCTCCCTACCGACAACCCCGCACCGACCGTCACCGCCCAGCCCTCGCCGGCCGTCCAGGAGCCCGCACAGGACGGCGACACCGAAACGCAACTCGCCCAGATCTTCGGTCAACTGCTCGGACTGGAGCATGTGGCGGCGCAGGACGACTTCTTCGAACTGGGCGGCGACTCCCTGATCGCCGTTCAACTCGCCTCTGCCGTCCGCGCGGCCTTCGACGTGCGCATCACCGTCAAGCAGGTCTTCACCGCCCCCGCTCCGCGCCGACTGGCCCGGGTGGTCGACGCCGCCCGGCAGCCGGCCTGAACCGTCACGCGACACACCGACCCAAAGGACAGCCATGTTCGAGGACAACGACGACCGGACCTACGAGGTGGTCCGCAACACCGAGGACCAGTACTCCATCTGGCCGGCCGGCCGGGCGCTACCCGCCGGGTGGGAGCGAACGGGCGGACGGGGCAGCAAAGCGGACTGCCTCACCCTGATCGACGGCCTGTGGAGTGACCTTCGGCCGAGGAGCATACGTGAACGGCCGGCCGCCCGATGACGCGACCGGCACCCTCGCCGGGACTGCTGCGCCACCAGGGCTTCCGACGGCTGTGGGCCGCCCAGACGGTCAGCGTGCTCGGCGCCCAGATCTCCGAACTCGCGCTGCCCCTCGCGGCCGTGACGGTGCTGAAAGCCACCCCGTTCCAGGTGGGACTGCTGGCCGCCGTGCAGTACCTGCCGTTCCTGCTGGTCGGCCTGCCGGCCGGGGCATGGGTGGACCGGACGCGCCGACGGCCCGTCATGATCGCAGCAGACCTGGTCCGCTGCGCGGTCCTGCTGACCGTGCCGGCGGCCGCGCTCTGCGGGGTTCTGAATCTGTGGCTGCTGTATCCGGTCGCCTTCGCGGTCGGGGTCATGACGGTCTTCTTCGACCTGGCAGCACAGTCGTTCCTGCCGACCCTGGTCGGCGAGGAGCAGCTCGTCGAGGCCAACACCAAACTGCAGCTGTCCCAGACCTCCGGCGAGCTGGCCGGCCCCAGCGCCGGCGGATTCCTGGTCCAGCTGCTGACCGCGCCACTCGCCGTGCTCGCCGACGCGCTCAGTTACGCCGGGTCGGCGGCCCTGCTCCTGTTGGTCCGGGTGGAGGAGCGCCCGATCCGCGATGCGGTCCGGCCGGGACTGGTCGCGGAGGTCAAGGACGGCCTCGGGTACGTGTTCCGGCATCGGCTGCTGCGCCCGATCGCGTTGAGTGCGGGGATCACCAACCTCTTCGGCCTGTTCGGAATGGTCCAGGCGATCCTGGTGCTCTACGCGGTCCGTGACCTGCGGCTCTCACCGGCCGGGCTGGGCACCACGCTCGCGATCGCGAACGCAGGCGTGCTGCTCGGCTCGCTCGCCAACGGCCGGGTGGTGCGGCGCCTCGGCGTCGGGCCGTCGCTCACCTGGGCCACCTTCGGGCTGGGCGGCACCATCCTGCTGCTGCCGCTGGCCACCCCTGGCACCGCGATGCCCGTCCTGGCGGTCGCGATGGCCCTGGCCGGGCTGTGCGCCTCCGTCTTCAACATCAACCAGATCAGCTTGCGGCAATCCGTCACCCCCGCCCCGATGCGCGGGCGCATGACGGCGACGCTGCGGTTCGTGGTCTGGGGCGTCATCCCCGTCGGGACGTTCCTCGGGGGCGCGCTGGTCGGCCCGCTCGGACTGCGCGGCGTCCTCTGGCTCGCCGGTGCGGGCAGCGTCCTCGCCGGGCTGCCGCTGCTGTTCTCCGCCGTGCACTCACTGCGGGCCATGCCCGACGCCGCACCGACCGCCCAACCGATGAGCCAGGAGACCCTTCATGCCTGACGTTGCGGGGCACACCGTCCCACGCTGGCTGGTCAACCGCCGCAAGCGCCCCGACGCCGCGATTCGGCTGTACTGCTTCGCCCACAGCGGCGGCACGGCCGCCGAGTACGTCCGCTGGGGCGACGATGTGCCCGGCATCGAGGTGTGGGGCGTGCAACTGCCCGGCCGCGGCTCGCGGCTCGACGACCCGCAGTACACCCGGGTCGGCCCGCTGGTTCACGATCTGGTGGAACAGGCCTCATTCCGCGCACCGTTCGCCTTCTTCGGACACAGCCTCGGCGCCCTGCTGGCCTACGAGACCGCGCGCGCCCTGCGCGAGCAAGGCCTGCCCGGCCCCGAACGCCTGTTGCTGTCCGCCTGCCCGGCCCCGCACCGGCCCCGCGGACTGCCGCCGATCCACCACCTCGGCGATCGGGAGCTGTTCAGCGCCGTCCAGGGACAGTACGGCTCACTCCCCGACGAGGTGGCCGAGGACCCGGACCTACTCGCGATCATGATGGCCTCGCACCGCTGCGACTTCGAACTGGTCGACAGCTACCGCCACACCCCCGGCGAGCCCCTTGACCTGCCGCTGCACGTCTTCGGCGGCACCGAGGACCGGCTCTCTGCCGAGGAACTCACCCAATGGCAGGGCCACGGCCGCGGACCGTTCGCCCTGAACCTGCTGCCAGGCGGCCACTTCTACCTCCGTGAGCACCGCGCCGCCCTGCTCGCACTGATCCAGGCCGCACTCACCGACCGCCGGCACGCCGGGTCGCCTGTCGACTCGCTCTCCCCCAACCTGTGAAGGCAGACATGACTCACGACACCATCACCCCGGCCGGCTTCCTCGCCGAGCTCCACCTGGGGCACGTGCGCTGGGACCTGATCAGCCCCTTCCCTGCCCCGTCCGACGAGGACCGCGCCCGCGGCGACGCCGCCGTCGCCGGGCTGATGCGCTTCCTCCAAGAGACCGTCGACCCGACCGAGGTGGACCGCACCGCGAAGCTGCCCGACGGCTTCCACGAAGCCTGCGCCGCCCGCGGCTACTTCAAGCTTCAGGACCCGCTCGAGCGCGGCGGTCTGGGCCTGTCCGCCCACAACGCCTTCCGGATGATCCAGGCCGCCGCCAGTTGGTCGGTGACCGCCTGCTACGCCATGTCCGTCCACCTCGGACTGGGCGCCGGCGCCTACCTGCCGATCCTGACCGACGGCGAGCTGAAGTCCGAACTCGAACGGCTGCTCGCAGCGGGCGCGATCTCCGGCGACGCCGACACCGAGCCCACCGGTGCGATCAACCGGACCCGGTCCACCACCGCGGTGCCAACCGAGGACGGCACCGGATTCCGGATCAGCGGCGAGAAGGTGTTCATCCAGAACGGCCCGATCGCGGGCCTGCTGAGGGTCTCGGCCACCGTGCACGACAAGAACCGGGAGTACATCCGGCTGTTCTTCGTCGACACCACCGACCCCGGCTTCACGGTCAGGTCCTGGCACGAGTACCTGGGTCTCAAGGGTCTGCCCAACGCAGCCCTCACCTTCGACCGGGTCTTCGTCCCGCACAGCCGGGTCTTCACCCTCGACGGCCTGACCGCCGAGGACGAGTGGCGTCTGGCCCCCGAACTGCACACCATCAGCGTCCGAGGCCGGATGTACCCCATCTCGGCGCCCGCCCTGGCGATCGGCCGGCTCTGCCTGCACTGGTCCCGGGAGTTCGTCCGGCGGCGTTCGGTCGGCGGGCTCGGGCTGGAGCAGTACGACGAGATCCAGCGCATCATCGCTGCCAACCTCGCCGAGACCTTCGCCATGGAGAGCGTGGTGGAGTGGTGCCTGCTGGCCGAGGAACGCCACCCGGGGATCGACCTGGACCCGGAGCAGACGGTGGCCAAGAACATCAACTCGATGACCAGCTGGCGCATCGTCGACCGCACCCTGTCCCTGCTGGCCGCCGAGGGCTTCGAGACGGCAACGAGCAAGGCCCGGCGCGGCGCTCAGCCGCTGCCGGTGGAGCGGTTCTTCCGCGACGCACGTGCCCTGCGGGTGGCCGGCGGGGTGGACTTCCTCGTGGACCACTGGGCGGCCCGGCACCTGCTCTCGCGCCACTACCCAAAGCCGCAGGCCATCGCCGAGGCCGCGACCGACCTCACCGCAGCGGACGCCTGCCTGTCCCCGCGCAACCGGGACCACCTTCGCTTCGTGGCCGAACAAGCCGTGCAGTTCGCCCGCCTCAGCCGCGACCTGGTGGACCGACACCCCGACCCCGAGGAGCTGTTCGCCAAGGAGCGCCTGCTGATCCTGCTCAACCAGCTCTCCGCCGAGCTGTTCAGCATGTCCGCAGTGCTGGCCAATGCCGCCCGACTGCACTGCGAGGGCACCGGGCCGGCCCAGGACCTCGCCGACGTGTTCTGCGCCGAAGCACGCCACCGTATGGCGGACGCCCAGCGGCGCCTGGCCGACACCGACGGACCGGACCACGCCGGCACCTGCGCGCAGTGGCTTCACGGCGACGGCCTGGAGTTCCTGCTCCGCGACACCGTCACCGCCACCCCACCCGCCCGCTGAGCCGGTGGTATCCGAGGCCGCCCCGGCCACCAGCCCCGCACACCGAACGACCACCGACCCGGAAAGGGCCGCAGCGATGTTCAACCTCTCCCGTTCCCAGGAGATCGTCTGGCTGCACGAGGAACTCTTCCCCGAGAGCCGCGCCTACAACTTCACCGCCTCCCTCGACCTGCGCGGCCCGCTGGACGAGCCGGCCCTGCGGCAGAGCCTGGCGACCGTGCTCGCCCGCCACGACGCGTTCCGCCTCGAACTCGATCCCGAGGACTTTCCACCGAAGCAGCGGGTGAACGACACCTGCGCACCGCGCTACCGCACCGTGGACCTGACCGGTCGCGAGGACCACGAGGCAGCCTTCGAGGACCTGTGGCGCGAGCAGCACGACGAGCCCTTCGACACCGCCGAGGCGCCCATGGTGCGGTGGACCCTGATCAGGCTCGCCGAGGAGCACCACCGGCTGCTTCACACCGAGCACCACCTGGTGCACGACGGCTGGTCCTTCGGCCTGGTCCTGCGCGACCTGTTCACCACCTACCGGGCGCTGGCCCAGGGCATCCCGGCCGACCTGCCCGCGCCCCGCTCCTACCTCGAACACGTCCGCCAGTCGGTGGCCGCCGAGGAACAACCGGGCCACCACGACGACGCCGTGGCGTACTGGCGGGGCGCCCTGGACGGCGCCCCCTTCGACCTGCCGCTGCCCGGCCTGGACCCGGGACGGGTCCGCGACATCCCGCACGGCGACCAACTGCGCCAGCTGCTGGAGCCCGAGCTGGCCGAGCGCCTACGGACAGCCGCCCGCCGCCACGGGCACACCCCGTTCTCGGTTCTGCTCACCCTCTTCGCGGAGCTACTACGCCGACAGAGCGGCCGGTCCGACCTGGTGATCGGCAGCGCGGTGGGCAACCGCCCGCCCGGCTTCCAGGAGAGCGTCGGGATGTTCGTCAACACCATCCCACTGCGCATCCGCCTCCAGCCCGACGGCAGTGCGCTGAACGCGGTCGACGAGGTCACCGAGGTCCTGGTCCGCTCGCTGCCGCACCAGGGCGTCCCCGTCCAGGACCTGACCCACGAACTCGGAGAACACTCCGGCACCGGCCTGGACAACCCACTCTTCCACGTCATGTTCAGCGCGCACGACGCGCCGATCCCGCACGTCGAGGGGCTGAACCTCGAGGTGTCCATCCACGAGGCATTCAACACCGGCACCTCCCGTTTCGCCCTCGACGTGGTACTGATCCCCGACTCCCGCCGGACCGTCAACGCCCGCTCGGGCCCCGGCGGCATGCTGCTGATCTGGGACTTCGCCACCGACCTGTACGACAGCGCCCGGATCGCCGAACTGCAGCGGCAGTTCACCGCACTGCTGGAGGCCTACCTCGCCGACACCGCGACCGGCCTCGCAGCACTCACCGCAGCAGCCAACGGCTGACCCCACCCCCCGAACCATGCCCCGAGGAGACGAGATGACCTCCGTGACCTCCCGCGAACCGACCGGCCACCAGCTGCCCAGCATCGCCTGGGGAGGTGAGCCCGCGCCCGCTCCCGCGCCGGGGGCGGGACCACTCGAGTGGTTCGACAGCTGGCTGGCCAAGCAGCCCGACGCCCCGGCAGTCGTGGACAACACCATCACCTGGAACTACCGCGAGCTCGACCGAGCCTCCGCCCGGATCATGCAGGCCCTCGGCGGCCGAGTCACCCGCGGCGAGTTGGTGGGAGTCTGCCTGGAACGCTCCGCGCTGCTGGTGGCCGCGGCGGTCGCGTTGGCCAGGATCGGCGCGGTCTACCTCTCCCTCGGCGCGCAGCCGGGGGCCGCGCGGGTGGAATCGATCACCGAGGACGCCGGCATCAGCTGCCTGCTCACCGACGGCACGTCAACCCCGCTACCCGGCTGGACCGTTGCGCCGGCCGACGCGGTGGACGGGCTCGTGGTCGCTCAGCGCGCCGGACGGGCGAACGGTGCGCCCAGCGACGCCTTCTGCGCCGTCACCACCTCGGGCAGTACCGGCAAACCCAAAATCGCACTGCTGTCGCAGGGGGCGATAGCCAACCTGGTCCGCTGGACCTGCGACCGGCTCGAGATCGGCCCCGAGTCCCGGGTGGGTCTCTTCGTCGGCACCACCTTCGACGCGCACCTCAAGGAGTTGTGGGAGGCACTGTCGTCGGGCGCCACCTTGCACGTCGCGCCCGAGGACGCCCGCGGCTCGACGGCCGAACTGTTCCAGTGGTGGCAGGAGTCGGGCCTCACCCACTGCCTGCTGCCGACCCCGCTCGCCGAACTCGCCTTCACCCAGCCCTGGCCCGTCGACCTGGCCATGCGCCACATCCTGGTGGGCGGCGACCGGATGCGGGTGCGGCCGCCCGCGCAGTGCGCGGCGGTCGTGCACAACGTGTACGGTCCCGCCGAGGCCACCGTGCTCACCACCACCCACCGCCTGCGGCCCCGAAGCGACGACCCGACCGCCATCGTGCCGATCGGACAGCCGCTGACCGGCTACACCGTCTTCATCACCGACGAGGACGGCCGGATCCTGCCCAGAGGACGTGCCGGAGAGATCCGGATCGGCGGTACGGGCCTGGCGCTCGGCTACGTGGACCCGCAGCGGACCGCCGAACGCTTCGTACCGGCCCCCGCAGGTCAACCATACGTGGACCGCGTCTACCGGACCGGCGACAAGGCGCTGATGCGCGCCGACGGACCGCTGGAATTCCTCGGCCGCATGGACGACCAGGTGAAGATCAGCGGCGCGCGGATCGAACCGGCCGAGGTCGAGGCCGCCCTGGAGACCCACCACTCGGTCCGGCACGCCGTCGTGGTCCCGTACCAGGGCACCGGCGGCGGTCTACGGCTGGCCGCCTTCCTCCTGCTCGCCGAAGGGGCGCAGGCCGACGAAGACGCTGTGCTGGCCGCCGCCCGCGCCCGGGTACTGAAGCAAGCGGTGCCCGCCAGGGTCCGCTTCGTCGACTCCTTCCCGCTGAACGCCAACGGCAAAGTCGACCGCGCACTGCTCACCCGGCAGGCCGCCGCCGCGGCGTCCACCGCACCCGGGGCGGCGCCGACCCGGGAGACCCCGCAGGCAGAAGACACCGAAGCGTTCCTCCTCGTGGCCTGCCGCCGGCTGCTCGACCAGCCCGACCTCACGCCCGCCGACAACTTCGCCGAATCGGGCGGGACTTCGCTGGCCGTCGCGCGCTTGATCGCGCTGATCGAAAGCACCTACCCGATCCGGGTCAAGGCCGCAGAGGTCATGCGCCAGCCCGACCTGGCAGCCCTGGCTGCCCTGGTCGACACCCGCCGCGCGGCGTCGGCGCGCAGCTGAACACTCCCGCCACCACCGCCCACCCGCCCTCCTGAGAGGACTTTCCGTGGACCGCCCCACCCTGACCAAGCAGTATCTGGCCGAACTGAGCGAAAGCACAGCCACCGCAGCCGAACTGCTCGGTCGTGCGCAGCACGACACCCTGCTCACCATCGACTACGAGAACCGCTTTCTGCCCCGCCCGCTCTTCCTCGGCCACGAAGAGCAGGAGCAGCTGATGGAAGATCTGGAAACGCTCCACACCGCGCTGTTCAGCCTGCCCGACAGGCTCTTCGACGGCGATCTCGGCGCGTTCGCCCGGGCCGTCGGCATGACCGAGACCCAGATCGAGGTGATCCTGCGCAGCCGGGGCGCCGGCGCGACCCGCATGGCCCGTACGGATCTGTGCGTCGACGAAAGCGGATTCAAGGTCGTGGAAGTCAACATGACCAGCTCGCTCGGCGGCATGGGCAACGGCGTGATGGCCCAGGCCCTGCTGGAACACCCGCTCCTCGCCGACTTCGCCGCCCGGCACGGCCTTGGCTTCGCCGACACCGCCAGGGAACTGCTGCACACCATGTACGCCGCCACCGGGTTCGACCCACAATCCCGGCCGGTCATCGCGGTCGCCGACTGGCCGAGCAGCTACCTGAGCGGCTGGGCCGCCTTCCTGAGGGAGTTCTGCGCCCATCTTCAGGCGCTGGGCGCAGACGCACACCCCTGCCACATCGGCCAGCTCGACTACCGCGACGGCCGGGTCTGGCTCGGCGACCGGGCCGTCGACATCATCCACCGGATCTTCCTCGCCGAAGACCTGCTCGAATCCCCCGAAGCCCCAGCGCTGATGGACCAGGTCGTCCGCGCCGCCGCGGCCGACCAGGTGAAGCTGTTCGTCCCGCTGGACGCAGAGCTCTACGCCAGCAAGACCACACTGGCGATGCTCTCGGACGAAAACAACCGGCACCTGTTCAGCACCGAGGAGCTGGCGGCGTTCGACCGCATCCTGCCATGGACCCGAACCGTCCGGCCCGGCACAGTGACGCTGGAGAGCGGACAGATGGTGGAACTACTCGACTACGCCCGGGCCAACCGACACGACCTCGTACTCAAACCGACGGTCCTGCACGGTGGCAGCGGTGTGCTCCTCGGCGGGGACGTCACCGAGAAGAGCTGGGCCGCGCACCTCGACGCCGCGCTCGGCAAGCCCTACATACTTCAGCGCCGGATCCGCCCGGTCACCGAACTGTTCCCGGACGAAAACGGCCGGTTGCAGCCATGGCTGACGGTCTGGGGCGTGTTCACCATGGCGCGCGGCTTCGCCGGCATCATGGCCCGCGGCACCCGCCTGGAAGCCAATGTCGGCGTGGTCAACATCACCAACGGAGCACACGGCGGCACCGGACTGTACGAGCTGCCACCCCGCAAGCGGACCGACGAGTAACCGACTCTGGTGATGAAGTCGCCGAGGTGCGCAACACCGTTCGAAAGGAACGGATGCCGGTTCAGCGGTGTTCGGGGTTCTCGAAGCCGAAGCGGCAGCCGGCGTCCCATTCGGAGCGCTGGTTGCCGTGGGCCAGTCCGCGGCGGACCACTGCGGGGGCTCTGGACGTCCAGGCGACACAGCAGAGCGCACGGTGCCGGAACCGGCCGATGGCAGATCCTCATTCACCGGTACCGGCTCCCTCACTGCCGACGACGAACGGCGCCGGTTCCACCGAACTCACGCAGCGGGTGTCGGGATGCTCGGGGTCGTCGAAGAAGGAGGTGATCACCTTCGCCCCGCACGGGGTGTCGTACGTCCCGTGGGCGACACCGGCCAGCGTCACCACCGTGGAGCGGGAGAGCGTCCGGGCCACGTAGCGCCCCCACTGCGCCCCGGTCTGCGCGTCGAAACTCCCGGAGATGGCAAGCGTGGGGATGCTGCTCCGAGTGACCTCGCGCACGGCGTCGGGTGCCTTCGGGACGTTCCAGGCCCGACATGCCTGGCGCAGGAACGGCAGCTGGGGTGCCTGGGCCAGGACCGAGCGGGGGAGCTCGGCAAAGGCCTCCTGACCCTTGGCGAGCTGCTCCTCGGGGGTCTCGAACGGAACCCACTCGCTGCACCACACGCTCAGCGACAACCCGTGAGCGAACATCCCCTGAGAGCCGGGAAGCCAGGCGGCCGCCCACTGCTCCGCGATGCGCTCGGGGTGGCCGTGGGCCAGCTCGTCCACGCCCACCGCGAAGGTCTCGGGAGCGTGACTGGCACGCACCAGCCAGTTCAGCAGCGCCCCGCCGTCGAGGACCACCTCCACCCGTCCGACCTGCGGCACCGTCACGTGCGTGGTGACCGGATCAGCCTCCAGCTGACGCACCATGCGCAGTAAAGCGGCACCGATGTCCGGGTAACGCTGCCGGCAGGAGAGCTGCGCCGCGCAAGCGCTCACGATGTTGTCGACCGACTCCCTCAGGCTGCTCCACGTCCACCCAGGCGTCGCCACGGACGGCGGTACGACGCCGTCGACCGTCACGGAGCGGATGCCGTCGGGGAACATGCGCATGTAGGTCAGCGCCAGTTGCGTCCCGTAGGAATGCGAGAGGACGTTCCACTCCCGGATTCCCAGGACCCTGCGCAGATCCGCCACGTCGGCAGCGTTCTCGCTGGTGTTGTAGGCAGCCAGATCGATCCCCTGGGCCGTCAGGCGGTCACGGCACCGGGCCGCCGCCTGGGCGTACCGGTCTCCGGTGGAGGGCGCGCCGTAGAGGAGGTGGACGCGCTCCCCGTAGAACCGGTCGATCTCCGGACACGTCAGCGGCCGCTCGGACGAGTACGTCCCGCGCTGGGACAAGACGATCAGATCACGGTCGCGGTTCAGCCCCGCCTCGGTCAGTCCCGAGATGTCTCCCAGGGCGTCCGCGCCGGGCCCGCCGGCGAAGAACACGATCGGATCGGGGTGCGGCGTCGGGGATGACGAGCGGACGAGCGCAACGGCCAGGCGAAGGGTGCGCGGTGACGGGTGGACCCGGTTCTCCGGAACGACGAGGAAGCCGCAGCGGGTGTCCTTCAGCTCTCCGTAAGTGGTCGGGCATGGAGCGGACACGAACCGCGACGACGGCTGCGTCCGCGCCATCGGGGGCTGAGGCAGAGTGAGCACGGTGCCCGGGAAGATCCAGTGGCCCCGGTCGCTGGAGGGGTATCCGTGCCGCAGGGCCTCGTGCTCGATGGTCTGCCGGTTGAGGTCGTAGAGGCTGTCCCATCGCATGGCGTCGCCGAGGGCCTGCAGGGCTATGTCCCACAACGTGTTACCGGAGGCGACAGTGTGCATGCCGGCCATCGCGTCTGCGGGCCCGGACTCATCGGCTGGCCGTCCCGGCGACAGGCCGGACTGCGGACGGCTCACGAGCGGGGAGGCACCCTCCCTCGCTGCCCCCTCGCCGTGGGCCGGAGCCGCGCTCAGCACCGTCAAACCGGCCAGGAACATGGCGGCTGCGGCAGCTGTGCCGCGATTGCGTATCGGCATGTCGTCCTTCCGAGGCGGTGCCGGCGGCTACGCGTCGGCTCCGCTCGACTCGTCACACATGGGGGGGTTGTTGAACGCCATACTGCAAAGTCGATTCGTGCCCCGCACCGCAGCAGGGACCAATCGGGTCGTGCACGCGCCCGCCGAGTGCGCAGCCGGTGAGCGGCCGTTCCGTGCCGTGGAGAGCCGTGGGTCGAAAGGCACCGATGCCCGCTTCGAAAGGCCCGGATCGGGACGGGACCAGGGTGTGCTGCGGGGTGAACCGTCGGCTGGTGGAGCCGACGGCGAGCCGTGGATGGTGGGCAAACTGGGTGGGCTCAGGCGGTGTCGTCTCTCATCACCAGTACGGCTCACCACGGCGGCCCCGCCGGCCTGTGGAGCGGTCGCCGGCGTTTGGCCTGGAGTGGCTGGGGGCGCCCGACGGGGTGATGATGGGCAGATCGTCCGGCGCTTGGTCTTGGTGCCCCGCCGTCAGACGCGGGAGGCGGCCACCGGCGGCCCCGCGCCGGTGCCGCGGCGCGAGGGGTTCTGCGCGTCCCCCGCCGGCGGGCGGACCGAGGAGGCACTGTGAACGACTACCCCCCGATCGGGGACCACGGCATCGTCGGCGACCTGCAGACGGCGGCGCTGATCGCCGCCGACGGCACGGTCGACTGGTGGTGCACCCCCCGGTTCGACTCCCCCAGCGTGTTCGCCTCGCTGCTCGACAGCGACCGCGGCGGCTACTGCCGGCTTCACGCCGACGTCAGCGAGGAGGCGACCGTCCGCCAGTTGTACCTGCCGGACACCGCCGTCCTGATCACGCGTTTCATGGCGCCGGGCGGCGTCGGCGAGGTACTCGACTTCATGCCGCCCGACCCGTCGCCGACGCCGTCGGCCACACACCGGCTGGTCCGGGTGGCGCGGGTGGTGCGCGGCAGCATGCCGTTCGAGCTGCTGTGCCGGCCTCGCTTCGACTACGGCCGCGCGCCCCACGACCTGACTCGCCTGGACGACGGGTCGATGCTCTTCCGCGGCCCGGGTACGGACCTGCAACTGCAGACCACCGCGCAGATCGAGCTGCACCCGGACGGCACGGACGTCTCCGCGCGCTTCACGCTGCACGCCGGTGAGCGTGCCGCCGTGGTGCTGACCAGCGAGACGGGCGAGCCCGGCGAGCTGAGCGGCCGACCCGGCGGCGCGATCCCCACCGCCGAGGCGGTACTCGCCGAGTTCGAGGCGTGCACCGGGTTCTGGACGGACTGGCTGCGATCGTCGCGCTACCGCGGCCGCTGGCACGAGATGGTGACCCGCTCCGCCATCACCCTCAAGCTGCTGACCTACGCCCCGACCGGCGCCCCGATCGCCGCCGCCACCATGGGCCTGCCGGAGCAGATCGGCGGTGAACGGAACTGGGACTACCGCTACACCTGGGTGCGCGACGCCTCGCTGTCGGTGCGCGCCATGATCGACCTGGGCTTCACCGCGGAGGCGAACGCCTTCCGCCGGTGGCTGCGCGAGCGCCTGGACGCCAGCGGCACAGCCTCCGGCGAGCCGCTGCAGATCATGTACCGGGTCGACGGCGAACCGCACCTCACCGAGGAGGTACTGGACCACCTGGAGGGCTACCGCCGCTCCGCGCCGGTGCGGGCCGGCAACGCCGCCGCCGACCAGATCCAACTCGACATCTACGGCGAGGCCGCCTACGCCCTCGCGCAGGCCGAGGACATCGGCGGCATCCGCGGCTGGCAGGCCTTCACCCGGCTCATCGACTGGCTGGTCGACCACTGGGACCGCCCCGACGAGGGCATCTGGGAGACCCGCGGCGGCCGCCAGAACTTCACCTACAGCCGGCTGATGACCTGGGTCGCCTTCGACCGGGCGATCCGGCTCGCCACCGCCCACTCCCGCCCCGGCGACGTGGCCCGCTGGCAGGCCGCCCGCGACACGGTGTTCCGACAGATCGTCGACTCCGGCTGGAGCGAGAAGCGACGCGCCTTCGTCCAGCACTACGACACCGAGGTCCTCGACGCGTCCCTGCTCCTGATGCCGAAGGTCGGCTTCCTCACCCCCACCGACCCGGACTGGCTGACCACGCTCGACGCCATGGACGGCGAACTCGTCAGTGACAGCCTGGTCTACCGCTACGACCCCGCCGCCTCCCCGGACGGCCTGCGCGGCTCCGAGGGCACCTTCAACCTCTGCAGCTTCCTGTACGTGGAGGCACTCGCCCGGGCCGGACGCCTCCACCAGGCCCGCTACGCCTTCGACAAGATGCTCACCTACGCCAACCACGTCGGCTTGTTCGCCGAGGAGATCGGCCCCTCTGGCGAGCAGCTGGGCAACTTTCCGCAGGCGTTCACCCATCTGGCCCTGATCGACGCGGCGATCGCCCTGGACGAGGAACTCGACCGGGCCGAGCGCCGGCCCCGCTGACCGCACACGCCGGCCGGCACGTCCCCGGGGCGGTCGGCGGCGTCCGGCCGGCGCACGGCGCTACAGCGGTGCGGCCCGGTCTGCCCCGGCGGCGGCGGGCGGGCTGACTCGCGGCAGCAGGGCGGCGGCGGCCAGGCCGCCCAGGCCGATGACCGCGAGCGCGGCCATCGCCGCCGCGTACGCGCCCTTGGTCAGCCCCGACACCAGGATCGTGCCGGCGATGGCCGTGCCGAGCGAGGACCCGAGGTTGGAGATGCTGCGCGACAGGCCGGAGATCTCGCCCTGCTGCGACTCGGGGAAGCAGGACTGGACGACGTTCACCGACGGGGTGAGCATCACCCCCACGCCCAGGCCGATCAGCAGCAGTCCGGGCGCGAACGCCCACGCGCCGGGCGTCCAGGCCACCAGGGCCAGCAGCACGGCGATGCCGGCGATCGTCACGACGAACCCGGCCATGATCAGAGTGCGCTGCGGTCGGCGCCGCGCCAGCTTCTCGGCGGCCAGCGAGGTGGCGAGAATGCCGAGAGTGGCGGCGGTGAAGATGACGCCGGTCTGGATCGCGTCGTAGCCGCGCACGACCTGCAGGTAGGCGGCGACGGTGAACGAGACGCCCATCAGCATCAGCCACTGCGTGTTCTGCGTGACCAGACCCAGGTTGGAGGTGCGGTTACGGAACAGCGCCGTCGACAGCAGCGGCTCCCGGCCGGCCCGCTCCCGGCCGCGCACCCAGACGAAGAAACCGACCAGCACCAGCGCACCGGCCGCCAGCAGGCCCAGCGCCAGCCAGCCGTTCTTGTCGACCGCCAGGATGCCGGTCACCAGCAGCACCAGACCCGCCGCCGACAGCACCGCCCCCACGGTGTCGAAGGGCCGGGCGGGGTCCGGCGGCAGCGGATCGACGAGGTGGCGGCTGAGCACCACGATCACCACGATCACCAGCGCCTGGAACACGAACGCGGCCCGCCAACTGATCGCACTGGTGATCAAACCGCCGATCAACGGGCCCGCGGCCGCCCCGATACCGCCCATCGCCATGATCGCGCCGAACGCACGCGCCCGGGACGCCGTGTCGGTGAACAGCAGCGTCGTCAGGATGTAGACCGGCGGGATCAGCAACGCCGTGCCCACACCCTCCAGGATCGAATTCCCGAGGATCAGCAACCCCAGCCCCGGCGCCACCGCACTCAGCACCGCCCCCACCCCGTAGACCACCAGCCCCGCCAGCAGGCACCGCTTGCGCCCCCACTTGTCGGTCAGCTTCCCGCCCGGAATCATCAGCGCGGCCATCACCAGCAGAAAGATCGTGATCGCCGTCTGGACACCCTGCACCGTGGTGTCCAGGTCCTCACTGATGTCGTTGATCATCACGTTCATGTTCGAGCCGGCGAAGCTGCAGATGAACTGCGCCAACGCCAACGGGGCCAGCACCCGCCGCGCCCCCGCTGCTGCCGTCCCCGCCATAGCGCCACCTTCCCATCCACCGAATCCACTGGTCCGCGGAACTACTCGACCTCGCCCGCACGCGGCCGACGCCGACGGAACGCAACCGCCACCCCGACCGTCGCACAGCCCGTCGCCACAGGGCCTGAGGCGCGCAGCAGCGGCTTGTCGGCGGGGCCAGGAGCCGGTGGCGCACCAGCCGCGGCGGACCGCGCGCCGGATCGGCCGCCTCAGTGCCCGAGGGCGGCCTTCGCGGTGACGATGACCAGTCCCAGGACCAGGTTGACGACGCACTCCACCATCACCTGGCGGGCGGAGGCACCCGCTCGGTGCGCGCCCAGGCACGCCCAGACCACCTGCTGCGTCACGGCCACACCGAGCGCGAACCAGGCGGTTCCCGCCAGGTCGAGACCGAGCAGCGGGCTGACGGCCACCGCCAGCGCGGGCAGCGCGGCCGCCTCGACGATGGACCACTCCTGGCGGGCGACGCGGCGGATCCGCGGCCTGCTCCAGGGCTGTCCCGGCAGCCGTTCGCCGGCGACGCGCGCGTAGACGTGCGCCGCCCAGAACACGATGCCGGTGATGATCAGCAGCAGTCCGAGCTGGAGCCGCGGATAGCCGCCGACGCTGCCGGCCGTGGCGATCACGGACGCGGCGAGCAGAGACCCGTAGACGGCGCCGGCGAAGTCGGTGCGTGGCGCTCCTGACGTGCCGTCACCACCTGGTGGACCGGCCGGGGAGCTGGTGCGACTCACCGTCACAACGTACGAGCGGGGCTCGCGGGACGCCAGCCGAGGCTCCGGCACTGCTGCCGTTCGGCCGACACGGCTCAGGGCTGCTTCGACTTCCTGGCCGAGCGCAGCCGGGAGATCCCCCGAGCACACCGGTACTCGTGTCGGTGACCGAGGAGAAGATGTGCCTGACCGTATCGGCCCCACTGCCCGTCAGGCCGTAGCGGTCGATGATGCGCTGAGCCACGTCACTGCCCCCGAAGTGGGCCGGCACGGAGCCGTAGACGATCGCGAGCGGGATCATCGCCGTCAGCATGCTGGAGGCCGGCGCCATCGACCGGTCGAAGACCGCTATCCGCTGGAAGCGGTTGACCACGCGGAGCGCGAATGCCGGACGCAGCCAGAACGTGAGTGTCCTGACCAGGCGCTCTCGGTTGATCTGCTACTCCCCCGTGTCCTGGCCCGCGGCCGCCTCGTGCTGCTCGGTCACCCGGCCGCTCGCGGCCAGCAGCGCGAGCACGGCGAGCACGGCGAGCAGGATGAGCACCAGGAGCAGCACGGTCAGCACCGTCGGATAGCTCCACAGCGCGAGCACCAGGGCGAGCACCAGCAGGACGCCCAGGGCGACCCACCGCCGGTAGGACTCGGTCCAGGTCCCGACCCGCCCGATGTGCACACCGTGCCTGTCGCCCCAGCGGGCGGCGGAGTCCGCGGTCCGGTCGGCGGCGCCGCGTACCGCGCGCGGCAGGCGCCCGCCGCCGCCCAGGTAGGCGCCGAGCGCCACCACCAGGCCCAGGGTCAGCACCGTGCGGGTGCTGATCCGCAGGAAGCGCAGCAGTGTGTCGAAGATGGCCGCCGCCGCTGCCGGGGACTGCACCTGGGCGGGCAGGTGGTCGAGGTAGTAGTGGCGGGCGACGACCAGCCCGATGGCGAGCACCAGGCAGGCTGCGGCCGCGCCCAGCCCGGTCGTGACCAGCGCGCGGCGGCGCCGGCGGGCGAGCAGCACCCCGATCGCGCCGAGCACCACCGTGAAGATCGGCACCCAGTTCCCGAGGACGTCGAGGAGGTGGGCCGCGCCCTGGATCTTGGCGAGCTTGTCGGACTGGAAGAGCACCAGCTGCTTGTTGACCTGGGGGATCTTGTCGGCCGGGGTGAGGCCGGCACTCACCAGATCCTGCTTGACGGTGTCCACGGCGGTGCCGACGTCGAGGGTGACGGTGCCATTGCTGACCTCCACCGCACCCCGGCCGTGGCCGGTGAGCGCACGGACCACGGCGGTGTGGGCGGCGCGGTTGGCGGTGGTCCAGGTTTTCTCGAAGGTGTCGCTCTGCACGAACCGGGTCGCCGCCTTGCTGACCACGTCGTTGACAGCCTCGTCCAGCTTCGGGCCGAGCGCCTTGACGCCGGCCGCCGCCTTGGGCGGCAGCCCCACGGACTGCAGCCAGGCGGCCGTCTCCGAGGCGACCTCGCTGCCGTCCACCCGCACGTCGACGGCCTGGGTGATGCGGGTGGCCGCGGCGGCCTCGATCGCGGGATTGGTCGCCAGCGGCGCGACCGTCGACACGTACCGGTCGGTGTCCAGCACGATGTCGTGCACCCAGACGGTGAGCAGGGACACCGGCACCAGGATGCAGGTGAGTGTGATGACCACGGCCGACACCGCGCTCATCGCGATCCGGCCGGCTCGCGAGCCGTGGCTCCGCGCGGCCGGTGTCGAGGCGGGCGCGGGTGTTCCTTCGGACGGCTCGGGCATGCTCATGGCGCTCCAAGGGATGACGTGCGGCAGGACAGCGCTCGCCTCCATTGACACCCAGGGCGACCGGATCCGCACACGGGGTTGCATCCGATCGGCGGACCGCGCCAGTCCCTGATGCCTGCCGCGGCGTGCCGGAGCGGCCGGTGGCGCGCATCCTGGCACTGCGGGCGGCCGCTGGAGCAGGCGCCCGGCAGGCACCTGGGCGAATCGGAGGGAGCGGCAGTGGCATCGACCGATTTCCACGCACCCGCGCGCGGCCGTCTGCTGGCCCGGCTGGCGCTGCTCTGCCTGCTGGGCTCGCCGGTGGCGCTGCTCGTCGTGAGCGGACGGGGCGGCCTGCTGATCCTCGCCATCGGGGTGGCCGGTCTGGCGGTCGCGGCGGCCGGGATCTGGTGGGCGCTGTCGCACCACGGCGTGGTGCGGGTGGCCGGGGCACTGCTCGCGCTCGCCGCGCCCGTGGGCGTCGTGGTGCTCTACGCCTGGGCAAGTCTGTGGCCGGCCGCGCTGACCGCGGTCGTGCTCGTCGCGGCGTCGATGCTGTGCGCGAGGTCGGCACTGCGCGCGACCCGGCGGCCCCGGGGCATGCGGGCCGTCGCGTCCCCCGCCCCCAGGCATCCCGTGCTGATCATGAACCCGAAGTCCGGGGGCGGCAAGGTCGGCAAATTCGCGCTCGTCGAGAAGGCCGAGCAACTCGGCGCCCGGGTGGTGCTGCTGGACACCTCCACCCGCACGGACGTCGCCGCGATCGCCCGCCGCGCGGTGGCCGACGGCGCGGACCTGCTCGGTGTCGCGGGCGGCGACGGCACCCAGGCGCTGGTGGCCGCGGTCGCCGCCGAGCACGGCCTGCCGTTCCTGGTGGTCAGCGCCGGCACCCGCAACCACTTCGCCATGGACCTGGGCCTGGACCGCGACGCCCCCGACCGCTGCCTGGACGCGCTCAGCAACGGCGAGGAACTGCGCATCGACCTGGGCACAGTCGACGGCCGACCGTTCGTCAACACGGTCTCCTTCGGGGTGTACGCGCAGATCGTGCAGCGCCCCGAGTACCGCGACGCCAAGGCGGGCTCCATCCTGGACGCGCTGCCCGACCTCCTGCACGAATACACCGGCCACCCGCTGGACGCGGTGACGGCCACCGCCCGTCTGGAGGCCCAGCAGGCGCTCCTGATCAGCAACAACCCCTACGCCGCGCCCCAGCCGGCGGCCCTGGTCGGCCGCAGAGCGCGGCTCGATCTGGGCACGCTGGGGGTCGTCGGCATCCGGGTGGGCAACGCGGCCGAGGCAGCCGGGATCGCGCTGCGCGGCGCCCAGGCCTCCGGTCTGAACATCCTGACGGCGCCCCAGGTCACCGTGGTCGCGGACGCCGACCGCATCCCGGTCGCCGTCGACGGCGAGGCACTTGAGCTGCCCACCCCCGTCACCTGCGGCATCCGCCCTGGCGCGCTGCGGGTCCTGGTGCCCAGGAACCGGCCCGGCGCGCCCCCGGCGGCGCCTCCCCTCGACTGGCGGGCGGTCCTCACGCTGGCCCTCGGCCGGCCCCGATCGGGGTCCACCGCACCGGATCACGTCGATGGGTAGCCCCCGCGAGGTGGTGCGCGACCTCATGGCCCTCGACAGCGCCGTCTACGCCGCGGTGGCCGCCACCGAGACCCCGACGCTCGACCGGGGCCTGCGACGCCTGGGGACTACTCGGCCTGTCCGGTCCGCCACTTCAGCTCGATCTCGAGTTCGATCTCCCCGTCGCCGACCTCGATCTCGACCTCGCTGCGCAGTTCCTCGGGGATCCGCAGGCTCAGCGTCCCCGGACCGAAGTCCAGTTCGGCGTTGCCGCCGTGCCGCAGCGCGTCCGCGAGCGCCGACAGGCGGTCGGCGGCCTCAAGACGCGAGAGTGAGCTCTTCTGCTCGAACTTGAGGTCCTTCACGACCGCCTCCACTGTCGTCGGGTCCTACCGTGCCGAACAGGTTGGTCAGGCAAGGACCTTCGCCTTGGCCTGGGCGTACTCCTCGTCCGTGATGTCGGCGCTCTTCCTGAGCTCGGCCAGCCGTGCCAGTCCGTCGGCGTGCCCGCCACCTGTGTCGGGGACGGAGCGGACGTACTCCTGGAAATCGCCATGGTCCGGAACAGGTCTGGCATCGGGTACTCCGATGCCGGAGTCACCGCGTTGTTCATGGTCTTCTCCGTCGGTCGCAGTCGCACAACGCTTTCTGAATCCACCATGCGCCGGAATCCCGAGGTGTGCATCACCCCGCCGGTACGCCCTCCTGCGGCGCCGCCATTCGACTGACCGGCGTGGCCGGTCGCCGGTCCGCGCCCCGGGCGCGCTGGGACCACGGCGCCCATGGCAGGTGCCCCTGAGAATTCGACCGCGCCAGGTCTCGTCCTGCTGACGCTGGGGGCCGGGCAGTTCCTGATGCTGCTCGACACCTCCGACATGAACGTCTCGATCGCGACCGTGGCCGCGGACGTGGGCTCGACCGTGACCGGGATCCAGGGCGCGATCACCGCGTACCCGCTGGTGATGGCGATGCTGATGATCCCCGGCGGCAAGGTCGGCGCCTCATCGGCCGCAAGCGCGCGTTCGTGATCGGCTGGGTCATCTACGGCTGCGGCTCGCTGACGACCGCGCTCGCCCCGAACCTGCCCGTGCTCATGTTCGGTTGGTCGTTCCTCGAAGGGGTCAGGGCCTCGCTCATCCTGCCCTCGATCGTGGCGCTGGTGGCGGGCAACTTCGTGGTGGAACGCCGACCTGAGCCTGTTCTGGATCGAGGTGTGGGGGTACCCCGACATCGGCGTGTACTTCGCCACCACCCCCTCGGCCGGCCACGACATGCTCGCCCTCGACTACCGTGCCTGCGGCAAGCGCGGCGATCCGGCCGTGGTGCACGTCGACCAGGAGGACAGCTTCGCGATCACCATGCTCGCGGAGACCTTCGAGGACTTCGTCACCGGCCTGGTCGACGAGTCCGTCCACGACACCGCGGAACAGGACCTGCTCGCCGACCTGGCCACCTTGGCCTGATGCCCGGGAATCCTCCGGGACGACCTTGCGGCCTTCGCGTGGTCCTGGACTCCGCCGAGCGGGCGAGGACGTGACGCGAAGCCCGCACCGCGGGATCGCGCCCTTCTCGTTCCCGGCGGCATCGTACTCGGCCACGATCCACAGTGCGGACTCGGGAGCCGAACCTGCGGCGCTCCGGCCTCGGGGCCGGGCCGGACCCGGGCGGCTCGGTCACTGGTCATGGGGGTGGAACTGCCCCTCGTGTCCTTGCGGGACGACCCTGCCGGGCGGGACGGTCCCGCCCGGGGCCGACCGCGGGGGCCGGTGGATCCGGGGCCGGGGCCCGGTCGCCCGACGATCACCGACTCCGCCGCTGCCACGAACGACACCGGGGTGACGGGTCCAAACATGCGGAACAGCGGTGCCCCGATTCTGGCTCGTTTCCCGCACTCGGCGCCCCGCGGCCCCAGGTAGTGCTTGTGGCGGGAGGGATGCGCACCTAGATTCACGACGTGTCGATCCAGTAGCTGAGAGTGGCAACGGCGTCCCGCCGTGAACTCGGTGCCCGGCGGTCCGATCGTGGTGGACAACACCCTCTTCCCCGGTCGGGTGGAGATCCCGCCGCCGGCGATGACCGACGGCGTCACCCCGGCCTGGAAGAAGCCCCGATCCGTTCCCCGTCCTCTCGACTCCCTCGTGGAAAGGCTCACGCATGACCGCCCTCACCGGACAGCACGAGAACGGCCGGCACGTGAACAGCCCGTCGGGCCCCGACTCGGACCCGCACGAGACCGACCTGCGCCGGATCCGCGCCCTGATCCTGGCGGCGGACGGGCCCGAGGAGCAGCTTGCGGCGGTGATCAGGTCGGCGGGCGCCGAGCAGACGGCCGCCGACCTGGTGGACGAACTGGTCAGCCGGGCCCACCTGAGCGAGCAACTCGCCGCCGCGGCGGTGGTGGTGCAGTTCGAGCTCGCCTTCGACGACCGGGTGCTCCGGCACCACCTGCTGGCCGGCCCCAAGGCCGAGCACCGCACCGGGCCGGCCGACGAGCCCAGCGCCACCGTCGAGTTGGACCTGCTCGACCTGGCCCGCGCCGTCTTCGGCGCCCGGCACACCGCAGGCCACCGCACGCCCGGGATCACCTGGCACGGCATCGAGGACCCGGCTCGGCTGATGCCCGTACTGGCGGCCTTCCCGGTCGTCCAGCAGCTGCTCCGCGGCTTGGTGGAGCAGCCGCTCGACCTGGCCGAGTTGTCGCTGCGCCACGGTTCGGACAAGTGGGGGCTGCACTACTACACCGAGCACTACGCCCGGCACTTCGCCCCGCTGCGGGACCGGCCGCTCACCGTCCTGGAGCTGGGGATCGGTGGCTACGCCGACCCGGCGGCGGGCGGTGGCTCGCTGCGGATGTGGAAGCGCTTCTTCCGGCGGGGCCTCGTCTACGGGGTCGACGTCTACGACAAGACGGCGCTGCGCGAGCAGCGGATCCACACCGTCCAGGGCGACCAGGCGGACCCGGCCTTCCTCACCGCGCTGGCCGAGCGGATCGGGCCGATCGACATCGTCATCGACGACGGCAGCCACTACTGCCCGGACGTCATCGCCGCCTTCGGCGCGCTCTTCCCGCACGTGGTCCCGGGCGGGCTCTATGTGATCGAGGACCTGCAGACCTCCTACTGGCCGGGCTACGGCGGCAGTTCGGAGCGGCTCGGCGACCCGACCACCAGCATGGGCTTCCTCAAGCAGCTGCTCGACGGCCTCAACCACGAGGAGCACGAGCCGCCGACCGCGCACCGCCCGAGCGGGACCGACCGGACGCTGGCCGGCGCGCACTTCTACCACAACCTGGCGATCCTCGACAAAGGCCGCAACGAGGAGGGCACCGTCCCCGCCTGGATCCCGCGCCGACAGCTGAGCGCCGAGGAGATCGCGGGCGCCCAGTGGGCCGCCGAGCAGCAGTCCGAGCCGCAGCCCGAGGCCGGCCCGGACCAGGACCCCAGCTGAGCCGCGCGGCCTGCCGCGCCCCTTCTCCCTTCCCGAATCGCGCTTCTTGCTTCCCTCTTCCCTCGTTCCTCTTCCCGATACCGACGGAGTAGCAGTGAGCCACATCCTGATGGTCAACATCCCGGCCCACGGCCATGTCTTCCCCACTCTGGCGGTCGTCGGTGAACTGGTACGCCGCGGGCACCGGGTCACCTACGCGGCCGTCGACGACTTCGCCCAGGCCCTGGCCGAGGTCGGCGCCGAACACCTGCGCTACGACTCCACCCAGCCGCTGGACAGCGTGGGCGGTCCCGAGAACGGGCGCACCCCGCTGATCTTCCTGGACGAGAACATCGCCATCCTGCGCGCGGTCCAGGAGTGGTTCGGCGACGCCAGGCCCGACGCGGTGGTCTACGACGCCGTGGCCTTCCAGGCCGGCCGGATACTGGCCCACACCTGGGGGCTCCCGGCCGTCCAGTCGACGCCGTTCTTCGCCTCCAACGACACCTACTCCTTCGTGCAGCAGATGATGGAGGCGGACGGCGCGGTCCCGCTCACCGAGGAGGTGGTGGTCGAATTCGGCGTCCGGATGGCCGAGTTGCTGGCCTCGCACGGCGTCGACGAGCCGGCGCACGAGTTCCTGATGCGCACCGAGGGCCTCAACCTCGTCCACGTGCCGCGGTTCTTCCAGCCGCACGGCGAGAGCTTCGACGAGCGCTTCGCCTTCGTCGGGCCGTGCCTCACGGACCGCTCCTTCCTGGGGGAGTGGCAGCCCCCGGCGAGCGGCCTGCCGGTGGCGCTGGTCTCGATGGGGACCGTGCACAACAAGCATCCGGAGTTCTTCCGGCTGTGCGTGGACGCCTTCGCCGAGCTGCCCTGGCACGCCGTCATCTCGGTCGGCGGGGGGATGGACCCGGCCGACCTCGGTCCGCTGCCGGACAACGTCGAGGTCCACCGCTGGGTCTCGCACCTGGCGGTGCTCCGGCACGCCCGGCTGGTGATCACCCACGGCGGCATGGGCGGCGTACTGGAGTCCCTGGACGCCGGCTGCCCGATACTCGGAGTGCCGTCCTGGCCGGACGTCGCGGCCAACACCGCGCGGGTGGCCGAGCTGGGCCTCGGCCGGGTACTGCTGCCGGCGGAGGCCGACGTGAGCCTGCTGCGGGCCGCGATCACCGAGGTGGCCGCCGACGCTGCCGTGCAGGAGCGGGGCACCGAGGCGCAGCGGCTCACCCGGGAAGCGGGCGGTGCCACCCGCGCCGCCGACGAGATCGAGGCCTACCTGAAGCGCACGACCTGATCCCACCACAGGGCCCGGCGTCCCCGACGAGAAGCGGAACGATCAACGGCCGCCCAGGGGTCCCGGTGGGCGGTGCGCGCCACTACGGTGGGCTGATGTCATCGATCAAGCAATTCCAGGTCACCTTCGACTGTGCGGAACCCGAGCGCCTCGCCCGTTTCTGGTGCGAGGTGTTGGGGTACGTCGTGCCGCCGCCACCGGAGGGGTTCGCCACGTGGGAGGACTACAGGAGCGCGCAGCCGGCCGAGCGGCGGGACGCGTGGTTCGCCTGCGTCGATCCGTCAGGCGTGGGGCCGCGGTTGTACTTCCAGCGCGTTCCCGAGGGCAAGGCCGCCAAGAACCGGCTGCATCTCGACGTGCGGGTCGGTACCGGGCTGGTGGGTGAGGAGCGGCTGGCCGCGCTTGAGGCCGAATGCGCACGGCTGGTCCCGCTCGGCGCGGTACACGTGCGGACGCTGTACGACGGCAACGACGCGTGCATCCCGATGCAGGACATCGAGGGCAACGAGTTCTGCGTAGACTGAGGAGAGGCCAAGACGTGCCGCACTGACATCTCTTGATGAATCGTCAGATATCCGGGGCGTCGCGGGAGCCGGCCAGCATCTCGAACAGTCCTCGTCGCCCCAGCGATCCGGCGAGGCAGCCGGCGGTCATCGCGCCGAGGCTGAGGCCGCCGATGGCCGCGGGGCGCAGGTTGAACGAGGCGAGTACGTCGTGTACGCCGATCGCGAGGGCGGCTTCGCGGACTGTGCCGACACTCTCGCGCTCCTCCTGGGCGGTCTGGAGGTCTTCCTCCAGGATCTGTCTGACCGTCAGCCCGGTCCACTCGGAGACTTGTTCATACCAGCCCTAAACGACCTCGTAGGTCCGGTAGAGCCCCAGGCCATGCGGCTCGGCCCCGACGCCGCCGCCGAACAGGTACCCCAGACTCATGACAGCTCCTGTGAATCGGAGCGAATGAAGGGGTGCCAGTACGGCCCGAGCGCAGTGCAGCAGAAGTGGGCCTGACACCAGAATGCCGCAAAATCCGGCGTTCGACCGGACACCCGGGAACCCGTCTCGCGGCGCGATATCGATACGATATCCGGGTCTGGGAAAATATCTCCGACAGCATGCCGGCGGAGTGAATTTTCCGCTTTCGGAAAGGATCTTTTCGGCCCGTCCCCCGGGAGGGAACTCACGGGGGAGATCAGGGAGCGGTGCGCGCCGCGCTCTGCTAGGACTCAAGGAATTCCGGGAGGACGCGGGGTGGCCATGCTCCGACGCTCAGCACACCGAGGGAGTGCGCCCGGGAGACCAGAGCCGGCCGGTTCGCGGCCTGGAAATGGCGCATCATCAGCCCGATGCGGTACTCGATGCCCTGCGGGCTCAGATAGAGCGATGCCGCCAGCCGGACGGTCGGGGTGCCGACCGCGACGCCTTCCAGGATGCGGGCGTCCACGGCGGTCAGCCGACGGACGCCCGCGCCGTCGGCAGGGCCCCCGACTGCCGGACGGGCGTCGCCGGCGGGCCCGGACCGCGGCGGCCGCTGCGCGGGCTTGATCTCCTCAGAGGTCGCTGACGGTGTCACTCCTCGGTCCCCCTTCCCTGTCGTCGGCGGTCTCAGGCGCGCGGCGCACCGGCGAGGTGGTCGCGGAGCATGCCGGTCACCTCGTCCGCCCGGCTGCTGAGGTAGAAGTGCCCGCCGGGGAAGACCTTGAGGTCGAACGCGGCCGTCGTGCGGTCGCGCCAGTGCCCGGCCTCGGGGACCGGTGTCCAGGCGTCCTGGTCCCCCAGCACGGCGGTGACCGGGCAGCTGACCGCGGCGTCACGGTCGGTCCGGTAGGCCCCCAGGGCCCGGTAGTCGCCGCGCAGCACGGGCATCACCATCCCCAGCAGTTCCTCGTCCTCCAGGAGCCGGGCGTCGGTGCCGCTCATGGCCCTGACCTCGGCCACGATGCCCGCGTCGTCGAGTGGGTGGGAGGGCCCGGGCCGGTCTGCGGACGGCCCCTTGCGGCCGGAGACGAAGAGGTGGTCGATCCGACCGCCCGCGCGCTCGATCCGCCGGGCCACCTCGAAGGCGACGAGCGCGCCCATGCTGTGCCCGAAGAGGGTCAGGGGGAGGTCGTCCCAGCGGCGCAGCGCTTCGGACACTTCGTCGGCCAACCGGTGCAGGTCCTGGACACCGGGTTCCTCCCGGCGGTCCTGCCTGCCGGGGTACTGCACGGCCAGGACGTCCACCGGACCGCGCAGTGCGGCGGATACCGGAAAGTAGAAACTCGCCGAGCCGCCGGCGTGCGGAAAGCAGACCAGTCGGCGCGTGGCCGTCGGCGAGGGATGGAAGCGACGGCACCACAGGTCGCTGTCCAAAGAGAGGGAGGTCATGTCGGCCTTTCTCCTTTCGCGAAATCCGCGCGGTGCCGGCGGGTGGGGTGTGGTGATCACGTCGGACACCCGCAGCACCGGTGGGCCGGCTGGTACGTACTAATACGGGGATCCCCGATCGGCGACGATCGGCGGGTCACGGGCGCCGCATATGACAGCCTGCCATGCCTCCGGGAATGTCAGCAAGTACGCATCGGAGCGCATCCGGCACTCATGTCCGGGTTCAAAACCGGCCGTTTCTTCGGCGAATGGTAAGAACGTTGCAGTGCGGAGCAATCCTGCGGGATTTACTTGGCTCCGACTCGGCAGCAACGGTCCGGCCGGACCGCGCACCGCGGATCCGGGCGAAGAGGCGAGGGCGCCTCATGGCAAGGTCGTACGCCGTCAGCGACCTCCGTGTCGCCCGCCCGGAGAACAGGGCGATCGTCGAGGGGCTGTTCCCGGTGGACGAGGAGGACTGGCTGCTGCCGGCCGGGGAGGTGGGCGAGCCGGCCGCGGACGTGGAGTGGGTGCTGCGGCTGCCGGCCGACCGGTTCTCGACCGTGGTGTGGGTGCCGGGCAACCACGAGCTGTGGACCCATCCGTCCGACCCGGTGCGGCTGCGCGGCGAGTACCGGTACGGCAAGCCGGATCCGCTGCTGCGTGAGGTCTTCCCGTCCGGTGAGTAGCGGTGACGGGCTCCGGCCGGTGGGCCGTGGTGGGCGGCCTGGTCCTGACCACCGTGACGGTGCCGCGCAGCGTAAACCCGGCATGCGTGCAAGACCTGTGCTCTAGGAATACCTCTAGATACGACAGGACCGCGTTGACCCGCTCATGGTCACCCAAGACGCTGGAGGCAGTGTTGCCCACCGGTCGTGCGATGAAGAGGACTCCCCCTTGAACTTCCTGTTGCTGGGCCCGCTTTCCGTCCGGTTGAACGCGCGTGAGGTGCACGTGTCGGCGCCGAGACAACGCGTGGTCATGGCAGCCCTCCTCCTCAACGCCAACCGGGTGATCTCGGTCAACCGGATCGCCGAGTACGTCTGGGACGGCGCCCCGCCGCCGAGTGCCGCCGCGACCGTCCGCACCTATGTGATGCGCCTGCGGCAGTCGCTGGGCGAGCACGCCTCCGCCCGGATCCTCACCCGGGCGCCCGGCTACCTCCTCGAACTCGGCGAGCACGAGAGCGATCTCGGGCAGTTCACGGCCCACCGCCGGCGCGCGGCGGAGCTGGCCGAGCGCGGAGACCTGGAAGGTTCCTCCGCCGAGCTGGCCGAGGCGCTCGCCCTGTGGCGCGAGGAGCCGCTGGCGGACATCCCGTCGCAGACGCTGCGCGATGTGGAGGGCCGCTACCTCCAGGAGCTTCGCCTGCAGACCATGGAGATGCGGTTCGACGCGGAGCTGGCGCTGCTGCGGCACGCCGAGGTCGTGCCGGAGCTGGTACGGCTGGTGCGGAAGCACCCCTTACGGGAGGCCCTGGTGGGCAAGTTGATGCTGGCGCTGGGCCGCTCGGGACGGCAGTCGGAGGCCCTGGACCTCTACCAGCGCACCCGGGCGCTGCTCGTCGAGCAGCTCGGCGCCGAGCCGAGCACCGATCTGCGCGAGGTTCACCGGCACATCCTCTCGGCCCACGACCGGCCCCGCGCGCCCGACCCGCTGGAGCAGCCCGCGAAGGCCCCGGAGGCGGCCGTCGCGCCGGCGCCGGGCGCCGCCTGGGAAAGATGCTGGCCGAGCCCGGCGCAGCTGCCCTCGGTGCCGCTGCCACTGTCGGCCCGCTCCGGTGCACTGGCGCGGCTGCAGCACTTCCTCACGACCGGCACGATGCCCGCGGGCATGGTGGCGACGGCGGTGGTGACCGGCCGGGGCGGTGTCGGCAAGAGCGCACTGGCCCTGCAAGCGGCGCACGCCGTGCGCGGTTCCTCGGTGCACGGCCAGCTCTACGCGGACCTCGGCGGAGCCGCGCGGCCGCTGACCGCCCGGGCGGTTCTGCCGCGCTTCCTGGCGGACCTCGGTGTGCCCCGGGACGAGATACCCGAGGAGGAGTCGGAACGGGAGAGCCTCTACCGCTCGCTCACCGCGGGCCGCCGTCTGCTGGTGGTACTCGACAACGCCTCCAGCACCGCGCAGGTGCGGCCGCTGATACCGGGTAGCGGGGGCAGCAGGCTGCTGGTGACCAGCCGACGGCGGCTGGCCGATCTGGAGGGGGCGTCCCCGCTCGTACTCGGCCCGCTGGACGAGGCCGGGTCGCTGGAGCTGCTGGGCAGCATCGTCGGCCCGGCCAGGGTCGGTGCCGAACCGCGGTCGGCCCGTTCGGTGCTGACGGTCTGCGCGGGCCTGCCGCTGGCGATCCGGATCGCGGGGACCCGGCTGCTGGAGCGCCCGCACTGGACCATCGGGCACTTCGCCCGGCGGCTCACGGACGCCCCGCGGCTGCTGGACGAACTGTGCGCGGGCGACCTCGGTGTCCGGCCCTGCCTCGACGCCGACCACGCCGGGCTCCGGCGGACGGCTCCGGCCGGGGTCGACCCGGCCGAGGTGTTCACCGCGCTGGGGGCCGCCGGATCGCGTTCGGTCTCCAGCAGTAGGGTCGCGGTGATGTTCGGCTGCTCCGAGGCGCAGGCCGAGGAGGCCTTGGACGCCCTGGTCGAGGCGAATCTGCTGGGTGAGCCGGCGGGGGGCCGCTACCGGCTGGACGCGCTGCTGCGGGCGTACGCCCGCGAGCGGGCGCAGGCGGTCGCCGTACGGCAGCACGATCACCCGTACATGCGCGCCGGGTGACCGTCCCGGCGGCCCGGCGACGGGCACCCGGCGGCCCGGTTCCCCTTCCCCCGATGCTTTCGACCCGATCTCCTTCACCCGATCTCCTTCGAGAGGACCCCCGCGCCATGGCCCACCAGACAGAAGCCACCCACGACCTGCTCGCCTACGTCCGGGAGGTCTCCCTCCGTGACGACGACCTACTCAGGGAGCTGCGGGAGGCCACCGCGGACCTGCCGGGCGGGACCGCCATGCAGGTGATGGCGGAGGAGGGCCAACTGCTCTCCCTGCTGGTCGGGTTGACGGGGGCGCGGGCGGTGCTGGAGGTCGGCACCTTCACCGGCTACAGCACCCTGTGCATGGCCCGCGCTCTCCCGGCCGACGGGGTGCTGGTGTCCTGCGACATCGACGACCGGTGGCCGGCCATCGGCGCTGACTTCTGGAAGCGGGACGGGGTCGACTCGCGGATCGACCTGCGGATCGGCGATGCCACCTCAACCCTGGACGCGCTGCTGACGGAGCGCGGGCCGGAGAGCTTCGACCTGGTGTTCATCGACGCGGATAAGAGCAACTACGTCCGCTACTACGAGACTTCGCTGGCGCTGCTGCGCGCCGGCGGTCTGATCGTGGTCGACAACACCCTCTTCTTCGGCCGGGTCGCCGATCCGGCCGCCGTGGACCCGGAGACCGCCGGGGTCCGGGCTTTGAACCGGCTGCTGCACGAGGACCCTCGGGTGGAGCTGTCGCTGCTGGTGATGGCCGACGGGATCACACTCGTCCGCAAGCGCTGAGGGCGGCGGGCCGGAGCCCGGGAGCGCCGGCCGCCGCCGCGGTCACGACGTTCCCGGGCCCCCTTCCGGCACGTTCAGGTCGGGTGCGTCCACGCTGATGACCGTGGACACCACGCGCGGGCCGGGGACCAGGTGGAGGCGCTGGAGTCCGGTGTCCTCCGGAACCGGCGCGAGGACGGCGGCACACGGGCACGGGGCTTCGTCCAGGCCCTCGAAGCCCGCGAACCGGTAGGCGATCTCCATCATCCGGTTGCGTTCGGTCGCCCGGAAGTCCGCGACCAGGTGGACTCCGGACCGGGCGGCGGCGTCGGCCAGCCAGTTCAGCAGGGTCGCGCCGGCGCCGTAGGCGACGACCCGGCAGGAGGTGGCGAGCAGCTTGAGGTGCCACAGGCCCGGGTGCCGTTCGAGCAGCAGGACGCCGACCGCGCCGTGCGGGCCGAACCGGTCGGTGAGGGTGACCACCAGGACCTCGTGCCGGGGGTCGGTGATCAGGCCGCGCAGCACCGCGTCCGGGTAGTGGACCCCGGTCGCGTTCATCTGGCTGGTGCGCAGGGTGAGTTCCTCGACCCGGGACAGCTCCTCGCCGGTGGCCCGGCCGATGCGCATCCGCAGGTCCAGGGAGCGCAGGAACTCCTCGTCGGGGCCGGGGGCGGCCGCCCGCTCGGCCTCGCGGCGGAAGCCCGCCTGGTACATCTGGCGGCGGCGCCGGGAGTCGACGGTGCTGGCCGCGGGGGTGAACTCTGCGAGTTCGGGGAGTGCGAGGACCTGCTCGGCCGGGTAGCACCGTACGTCGGGCAGGTGGAAGGCCACTTCGGCGCGTTCGGCGGGCCGGTCGTCGACGAAGGCGATGGTCGTGAGCGCGAAGTTCAGCCGGTCGGCGATCCGGCGCACCGACTCGGACTTGGTGCCCCACCCGATCTCCGGCAGGACGAAGTACTCGGCCACGCCGAACGCCTCCAGCCGGGCCCAGGCGTGCTCGTGGTCGTTACGGCTGGCGACGGACTGGAGGATGCCGCGGGAGTCGAGCTCGATCACCACCTTGCGCACCTCGTCCGGCAGGTGCACCTCGCCGTCCTCCAGCAGGGTGCCCTGCCAGAGGGTGTCGTCCAGGTCCCAGACCAGGCACTTGACAATCTCGGCCATGCCGTCCTTCCTCGTCTCGTCGGCCGTGGGCCCGCTCACCGTGCCCCCGGAGCGGAGAGGGCGTGCTGTGCCAGCATCAGCCGGCACAGCTCGTTGCTGCCCTCGATGATCTCCATCAACTTGGCGTCCCGGTACGCCCGGGCCGCCGCGTGCCCGTCCCGGGACCCGGCCGAGGCCAGTACCTGGACGGCCGTCGCCGCGCCCCGGGCGGCCTGCGTCGCGCTGACGTGCTTGGCCAGTACGGTCGCCACCACCTGGTCCGGCGACCCTTCGTCCCAGCAGCGGCTGGCGTGCTCGCAGACCCGCGCGGCCACCTGCTCGGCCGTGTAGAGGTCGGCGAGGTGCCCGGCGACGAGCTGGTGCTCTGCGAGCGGCCTGCCGAACTGCTCCCGCCCTGAGGCGTGCGCGGTGGCCGCCGCCAGACAGGCCCGCAGGATGCCCACGCACCCCCAGGCGACGGACATCCGCCCGTAGGCCAGCGCGGTCGTCACCAGCAGGGCGGGCGGCAGTCCGTGACCGCCCAGGACGCTGTCGGCCGGCAGCCGCACCCCGTCGAGGTGTACGTCCGCGTGTCCAGCCGCGCGGCAGCCGAGCGGGTCGGCGATCCGCTCGATCCGGACGCCGGGCGTGTCGGCGGGCACCACGACGGCCACCGCGCCGTCCTCGTAGCGGCCGACGACGACCAGCAGGTCGGCATAGTGGGCGGCGGTCACCCACTTCTTGTGTCCGTCGACGACGACCGCGTCGCCGTCGCGGCGGACGGTCGTCGTCATCGCCGCGAGGTCACTGCCGGCGCCGGGCTCGCTGAAGCCGACCGCCGCCAGTCCGCCGCCGGTCAGCCGGGGGAGGTGGGCGGCCGACTGCTCGGCGGTGCCGAGGCGCTGGATGGTCCATGCCGCCATGCCCTGGGAGGTCATCACGCTGCGCAGCGAGCTGCAGAGGCCGCCCACGTGGGCGGTGTACGCGCCGCTGCGCATGCTGCTGAGCCCCCAGCCGCCGTACTGCTCCGGGACTTCGGCGCACAGTCGGCCCTCGGCGCCCAGTTCGCGGAGCAGGTCCAGCGGGATGAGGCCGGTCCGGTCCCACTCCCCCGCCTGGTCGCCGACCCGCAGGGTGAC
Organism: Kitasatospora sp. NPDC034023; assembly: GCF_055575795.1. Lineage (NCBI taxonomy): Bacteria > Bacillati > Actinomycetota > Actinomycetes > Kitasatosporales > Streptomycetaceae > Kitasatospora > Kitasatospora sp. NPDC034023. Next base: position 343,713 of record NZ_JBVIRY010000003.1, on the reverse strand, counting down.
GGAGGTCATGGCGCTGTTCAGGTCCTCACCCATGCCGGCCCCCGGCGGCGGGCACCCGGAGCCGGTCCACCAGCTCCGCCATCCGCCGTACGGTGCGGAAGTTGTCCAGCCGCAGGTCCGCGCCGCGGACGGCGATGGCGTAGGTCTTCTCCAGGTGCACCACCACCTGCATGGCGAACAGGGACGACAGGCCGCCGGCGTCGAACAGGTCGGTGTCTGCGTCCCAGGCGGTTCCGGTGTGTCCCTCCAGGAATCCCAGCAGTTCCTTCTCCAGGTCGTGGGTGTCGGGCGTGTTCGCTGTGGTCATGGCCGTCTCCTTGTCGGGGTGATCAGGTGTAGTCGTAGAAGCCGCGCCCGGACTTGCGGCCCAGCCGGCCCTCGCGGACCAGCCGGAGCAGCAGTTCGGCGGGGCGGCAGCCGTCGTCGCCGGTGCGTTCGTGGAGCACGGTGAGGGAGTCGACGAGGTTGTCGATGCCGATCAGGTCCGCGGTGCGCAGCGGGCCGGTGGGGTGTCCCAGGCAGCCCTGCATCAGGGCGTCGACGTCCTCCGCGGTCGCCGTGCCCTCCTCCACGACGCGGGCCGCGTCGTTGATCATCGGGTGCAGGATGCGGCTGGTCACGAAGCCGGGTGCGTCCCGGACGACCACCGCCCGCCGCCGCAGCGCCGTGAGCAGGGCCGCCACGGCGGCCATCGCCGGGTCCCCGGTCTTGGCGCCGCGGACCACTTCGGCGGTGCCGATCAGGTAGGGCGGGTTCATGAAGTGGGTGCCGACCAGATCCTCCGGCCGCTCCACGGCCCCGGCCAGTTCGTCGACGGGGATCGAGGAGGTGTTGGTGATCAGCAGGGTTCCGGGCCGGACCAGTCCGGAGACCTCGGACAGGACGGCGGCCTTGATCGCGGCGTTCTCGGTGACCGCCTCGACGACGGCGGTGGCTCCGGCGGCGGCCTTGAGCGAGGTGCCGGTGGCCAGGGCGCCGAGGGGCGTCCCGGCGGGCAGGGCGCCCATCAGCTCGGCCAGCCGGAGGTCGCCGTCGATCAGGTCCGTGGCCCGGTCGAGCCGTTCCCGGTCGATGTCGACCAGGTGGACCGGCAGGCCGTGTCCGAGGGCGAGGACGGTGATGCCGACGCCCATCACCCCGGCTCCCAGCACGGTGAGGGCGTGTCGCGGGGGGGAATCGTCGTACGGGGCTGTGGTCAACGGGCTCTCCTTCGGTTTCACAGGTCTTCGGGGGTGCGGAGGGTGGTGCCGAGCCAGTCGGCGACGGCGTCGCCGGTGGTCGCGACATGCTGTTCCATGATCGAGAAGTGGTCTCCGGGAACGTCGACGACGGTGTCGGCACCGGCCCAGGACGAGCGCCAGTCACCGGCTTCGGCGGACGGGCGGCCGAGCGGAGTGGAGGCGCGGACCAGCAGCAGCGGGGCGCGGACCGCCGGGGGTTTCCAGTCGTCGAGCAGACGGAAGTAGCCGCCCATCGCGGTCAGCCTGGTCCCGTCCATCGGGGCCGCCCGGTCCTCGCGGTCGAACATGCCGCCCAGCAGGACGTCGTTGAACTGGGTGATGCCCTCGTTGTCGGAGAGGTAGGTGTCCAGCAGCACCACGGCCGCCGGGCCCTCGCCGCGCTGCTCCAGCGCGGCGGCCACTCCGTGGGCGAGCGTGCCGCCGGAGGAGGAGCCGGCCAGGACGAGCGTCCGTCCGGGCAGTTCCCGGAGCAGTGTCGTCGCCTGGAAGTCCAGCAGGGCCGACATGTCGGCGGGCAGTTCCTCCTCGGGGGTGAATCCGGGGGCGTCCAGGGCGGCGACGGCGTAGCGGTCCCGGAAGCGGGCGGCGAAGCGGGCGTACTGGTGGGCACCACCGAGGGCGACGATGGAGCCGAAGCAGACGAGTACGGGGGCGTCGGCGCGCTCGTTCAGGCGCAGCAGCCGCGGGCCGGTGCCGGCGGCCGCGAGGTCGCTGCCGCTGGGGAAGGCCGGGCGCAGGGCGGAGGCGTGCTTGAGCAGGGCGATGCCCTCGTCGATCCGGCCGAGTGCGCAGGCCCGGCGGAACAGCACGCTCACCGGGTCGGTGTCGGCGGTGTCGGTTCCGGTTGCGGCGGTTCCGGTTGCGGGCGCCGTTTCGGGCCGGGGGGTGTCTTCGCTCCGAGTCTCGGCGGCGAGGCGCGCCGCGAGCGCGGCGGGGGTGCCGCTGTCGAAGACGGCGGAGGGCCGCAACCGCAGTCCGGTGGCGGCGGCCAGCCGGTTGCGGAGCTCGACCGCGGTCAACGAGTCGAATCCGACGGAGAGGAAGGGCACCGTCGCGGACAGCGCCCCGGAGTCGGTGTGGCCGAGGACCTCGGCGGCCTGGGCGAGGACGATGTCAAGCAGGACCAGCCCGCGTTCCTGTACGTCGGCGGCGGCGTCGAGCCGTTGCCGCAGCGCTGCGGCGGCGGTCGGCGTCCCCTTCGCTCCGGTCGTCGCGGTCGGGCTGCGCCGGACCAGGGAGCGCAGCATCGGGTGCACCGGGCCGTCGCCGCGCACGGTGAGGTCGAGGTGGGCCAGGACGACGGGGCTCCCGTCTCCCGGCGGGGCGGCGTCCGCGGCGCACACCGTGTCCAGCAGGGCCATGGCCTCCTCGTCGGAGAGGCCGCGGGCGCCGCGCCGGTCGATGCGCCGCCGTTCGGCGCCGCCGAGCTCCGCCGTCATCCCGCTCACCCGCTCCCAGGGCCCCCAGGCCAGGGACAGGCCGGGGAGCCCGAGCCGTCGGCGTTCCGCGATGAGGGCGTCGAGCGCGGCGTTGGCGGCCGAGTAGGACGCCTGGCCGGGGCTGCCCAGCACGCCCGCGGCGGAGGAGAAGACGACGAACGCGGACAGGTCCGCTCCGCGCGTCAGTTGGTCGAGGTGCCGGGCGGCGTCGAACTTGGGCCGCAGGACAGCGGTCATCCGCTCACCCGTCAGCCCCTCCAGCAGACCGTCGTCGAGCACTCCGGCGGTGTGGACCACGGCGCACAGCGGGTGGCGTTCGGGGATGGCCGCCAGGGCGGCGGCCAGTGCCTGACGGTCGGACACATCACAGCTGACAGCGTCCAGTTCGGCTCCGGCCTCGGCCAGCTCCGCCGTCAGCTCCGGCATGCCGGGGGCGTCGGCGCCGCGGCGGCTCAGCACGAGGAGGTGGCGTACCCCGTGCGCGGCGACCAGATGGCGCGCCAGGACGGCCGCGAGAGCGCCGCCCCCGCTCACCAGTACCGTCCCTTCGGACGGCCCGAACGGGCCGGCCGGCCGGGTCGCGGTGGCGGTGGTGGCGGTGGCCGTGGCGGTGGTGACCGGCGGCCGTATCAGTCGGGGCGCGTACAGGACGCCACCGCGCAGGGCCGCCTGTGGTTCGCCCGTGGCGAGGAGCTCGGCGAGCGCGTCGCTGAGACCGTCCGGGTCCGGCCCTTCGGTGTCCAGCAGCACGAACCGGTCGGGGTGTTCGAGCTGAGCGGCTCGGAGCATGCCCCAGACGGCCGCCGCACCGAGGTCCGCCGGCTGCGGCTGCGCGCCGAGCGGGCCGGTCGCGCCCCGGGTGAGCACCACCAGGGGCGTACGGGCGGTGGTGTCGTCGGCCAGGTGGGCCTGGAGGCGGTCCAGGACCCCGGACGCGACCGCGTGCACCGCCGCGGGGTCCGCATCCCGGGCGGGGGCGTCCGCGGTCACGGTGTCGGCGGACGGGGGGCAGGTCAGCAGCATCGCGTCGGGTGTCGCGGACGGGGGTTCGGTGGGGAAGGCGGCCGGCAGCAGCCGCTCGTCCTGCGGGCCGAGGAGGCCCCAGCGGGTGACCGGGCGCGGGCCGGGCCCGGCAGTGACCGGCGTCCAGCCGACGTGGAAGACGGAGCCGGAGGACGCCCCCAGTGCGGCGGTGGACGCCGTGCGCAGGGTGAGCGAGCCGACCGTCGCCACCGTGCGCCCCGAGGGATCGGTGATCCGCGCGGTGACGGCGTCCGGGCCGTCGGGGCGCAGCCGGACGCGCAGGACCGGCGCGTCGGAGGTTTCGATCGCGACGCGCTGCCAGGAGAACGGCAGGGGGACGCCGTCGGCGGGCTCCGCGGTCGCGGCGCCTTCGCGCAGACCGGTCGTCTGGAGGGCCGCGTCCAGGAGGGCCGGGTGCACGCCGAAGCCGCCCGCTCCGCCGGCGGGGAGGCCGTCGGGCAGGGCCACTTCGGCGTGGATCGCGTCTGCGGTGCGCCATGCGGCGCGCAGGCCCCGGAACGCCGGGCCGTAGGCGACGCCCCGGGTTTCGAGCAGCCCGTACAGTTCGTCCACGTCGAGGGGGACCGCGTCGGGCGGGGGCCAGGTGCCGGCCGGTTCGGTCGTGTCGTCCCGGTCGGCCGAGGGGTCCCGGGGGCCGACCGCGCCGGTCGCGTGCCGGGTCCAGGGCCGGTCGGCGGAGCCGGGGGCGGCCTCGGGCCGGGAGTGGAACTCCACCGGGCGCCGTCCCGCGCCGTCTTCGGCGCCCACCCGTACGCGCAGTTGCACGGCCTGATCGTCGGGCAGCAGCAGCGGGGCGGCGAGGGTCAGCTCCTCCACGAGGGCGCAGCCGAGGCGGCGGCCCACGTGCGCGGCCAGCTCCACGAGGGCCGCGCCGGGCAGGATCACGGCTCCGGCCACGGCGTGGTCGGCGAGCCAGGGGTGGGTGGCCGAGGAGAGCCGGCCGGTGAAGAGGGTGCCCGCGTCGTCGGGCAGTTCGACCGCGGCGCCGAGCAGCGGGTGGTCCGCGGCGGACTGGCCGGTGGCCGCCTGGTCCCGGTCGGCCAGCAGGGCGTCCAGCCAGTAGCGGCGTCGTTGGAAGGCGTAGGTGGGCAGGTCCACCCGCTGGGCACCGGTTCCCGCGAACAGTCGCTCCCAGTCGACGCGCAGGCCCCGGACGTGTGCCTCGGCGAGCGCGAGCTGGAGTCGGCGGAGCCCTCCGGCCCCGCGCCGCAGGGTGTCGAGCACCAGCGTCTCCGGGGCGCCCGCGTCGGCGGCCGTGTCCTCGATCGCGTACATCAGGGCGGGCTGGGGGCCGGACTCGATGAAGACGCGGTGCCCGGCCGCGAGGAGCGAGCGGGTCGCCCGCTCGAACTCGACGGTCTGCCGGAGGTTGCGGTACCAGTACTCGGCGCCCAGGGACTTCGTGTCCAGCAGGCCGCCGGTCACGCTGGAGTAGTACGGCACGGCACCCGCGAGGGGGGTGATCCCGTCCAGGTCGGAGAGCAGGCGCCGGCGGATCTGCTCCACGTGCGAGGAGTGCGACGCGAAGTCGGTTTCGATGCGAGTCGCCCACACCCCTTCCTCCAGGAGTTCCTCCACCAGGGCCGTGACCGCGTCGGCGTCGCCCGACACCGCCACCGACGACGGGCCGTTCACCGCCGCCACCGAGAGCCGGCCCGCCCACGGGGCGATGCGCTCCCGTGCCACGTCCACCGGCAGGGGCACCGACGCCATACCGCCACGGCCCGCCAACGCCCCCACCGCACGGGAACGCAGCGCGACCACCCGCGCCCCGTCGTCGATGCTCAGGCCACCCGCCACCACCGCGGCGGCGATCTCGCCCTGGGAGTGGCCCACCACCGCGTCCGGAACGACGCCGAACGAGCGCCACACCTCCGCCAGCGACACCATCACCGACCACAGCACCGGCTGCAGCACGTCGACCCGGGCGAGCAACCGCTCCGAGCCCAGCGCCTCCGCCGACGACCAATCCACGTAAGGCGCCAGCGCCCGCTCGCACTCGGCCATCCGCCCCGCGAACGCCTCCGATTCGGCCAGCAGCTCTGCGGCCATCCCCACCCACTGCGAACCCTGACCCGGGAACACCAACACCGAACGGCCCGGGGGCAGCCCGCTGCCGACCGTCACGCCCGCCGCACGCACGCCCCGCGACAGGGCGGCGACACCGGCCAGCAGTTCGCCCCGGTCCGCCCCCACCACCACCGCGCGCTCCGCGAACCGCGAACGCCCCGCCGCCAGCGAATGGCCGACGTCCGTCACGCTCAGGCCCGCTTCCGCCACCACCCGCTCGTACAGCGCCGTCGCCTGGGCGCGCAGCGCATCCGGAGTACGCGCCGACAGGATCCAGGGGACGGCGGCGGGCACCGGTTCCGGCGTGGCGGGCCCGTCGGAAGCTGCCGGGTCGGCCGGGGCCTGTTCGAGGATGACGTGGGCGTTGGTGCCGCTGGCGCCGAAGGAGGACACCCCGGCCCGGCGCGGACGTCCCGTCTCCGGCCAGGGGGCGGCCTCGGTGAGCAGGGAGACGGCTCCCTCGGTCCAGTCGATCTGGGGCGAGGGACGGTCGACGTGCAGGGTGCGCGGCATCACGCCGTGCCGCATCGCGAGCACCGACTTGATCACCCCGCCGACGCCCGCGGCGGCCTGGGTGTGGGACAGGTTGGACTTCAGCGAGCCCAGTCGCAACGGCCGCCCGGCGGGCCGGTCCTGACCGTACGTGGCCATGAGCGCCTGCGCCTCGATGGGGTCGCCGAGGACGGTGCCGGTGCCGTGCGCCTCCACCATGTCGACCTCGGACGGGTCGAGTCCGGCACGGGCGAGCGCCCCGTTGATGACGCGCTGCTGCGCGGGCCCGTTCGGGGCGGTCAGCCCGTTGCTGGCGCCGTCCTGGTTGACGGCCGAGCCGCGGATGACGGCCAGGACGGGGTGCCCCGCGCGCCGGGCGTCCGAGAGCCGTTCCAGCAGGAGCAGGCCCAGGCCCTCCCCGAACCCGGCTCCGTCCGCCGCGGACGAGAAGGACTTGCTGCGTCCGTCGGGTGCCAGGCCGCGCTGGCGGCTGAATCCGACGTACAGGCCGGGGGTGGACATCACGGTCACCCCACCGGCCAGGGCGAGGGTGGTGTCGCCGGAGCGCAGCCCCTGGCAGGCGAGGTGGACGGCGACCAGGGAGGACGAGCAGGCGGTGTCCAGGGTGACCGCCGGGCCTTCCAGGCCCAGGGTGTAGGCGATCCGGCCCGAGGCGACGCTGGGGATGGTGCCGGTGCCGAGGAAGCCTTCCACTTCGTCGGGCACCCGGCCGAGCCGGGACCCGTATTCGCTGTAGATCACTCCGGTGTAGACGCCGGTGCGGCTGCCGCGCAGGGTCGCCGGGTCGATGCCCGCGCGTTCCACCGCTTCCCAGGACGCTTCCAGCAGCAGCCGCTGCTGCGGGTCCATGGCCAGGGCCTCGCGCGGCGAGATGCCGAAGAAGCCGGGGTCGAAGCCGGTCGCGTCGTGGAGGAAGCCGCCTTCCCGGACGTAGAAGGTGCCGGGGGCGTCGGGGTCGGCGTCGAAGCCGCCCTCGACGTCCCAGCCGCGGTCGGTGGGGAACGGCGAGACCGCGTCGCGTTCCTTGACCAGCAGCTCCCACAGGTCTTCCGGGGTGCGTACGCCGCCGGGGTAGCGGCAGCTCATCGCCACGATGGCGATGGGCTCGGCGGAGTCGTCGCGGAGCCGTCGGTTCTCCTGCCGCAGGCGCTGGTTGTCCACCAGCGAGGCGCGCAGGGCGGCGACCACCTGGTCCGTGTCGGTGGGCATGGGGTTGGGCTTCTCCTTCTGTGGCTGTCGGTCAGTCACGTTCGCCGCCCAGGGCCATCCGGACGAGGTCGTCGACGGCCATGGCGTTGATGTCGGCGGCGGGAGCCGGCGTGTCCGGTGTCTCCGGCCGGTCGGCGAGGTGCGCCCCGGCGGCCTTCCCGGTGCCGGCGGGGTCGCCCGGCCCGTCGGGTACCAGGCGCCCGGTGAGGTGGGCGGCGACGGCGGCCGGGGTGGGGTGGTCGAAGACCAGGGTGGCGGGCAGCCGGCGGCCGGTGGCGGCGCCGAGCCGGTTGCGGAGTTCGACGGAGGTGAGCGAGTCGAAGCCGAGGTCCTTGAACGCCTGGTCCGGGTCGACGGCCTCGGGTCCGCCGTGGCCGAGGATGTCGGCGACCCGGCTCCGTACCAGGTCGAGCAGGGTGGCGACGCGTTCCTCCGGGGTGAGGCCGGTCAGCCGGCGGCGCAGCGAGTCCGCTTCGGCGGCGTCCGCCCCGGAGGCGGGGCGGCGTGCGGTACCGGGGACCAGGGCGGCGAGCAGGGCCGGGACGGGTCCGGTCCGGGCTGCCGTCCGGAGCCGGCCGAGGTCGATCTTGACCGGGACGAGCAGCGGTTCGTCCAGGGTGAGCGCCGCGTCGAACAGGGCCAGGCCCTCTTCGCTGCCGATGGCCGCGGTGCCTCCCCGGGACATCCGCCGCAGGTCGGCGGCGGTGAGCGTGCCGGTCATGGTGCTGCGGCGCGCCCACAGGCCCCAGGCGAGCGACTGGGCGGGCAGTTTCAGGGCACGGCGGTGCTGGGCGAGCGCGTCGAGGAAGGCGTTGGCGGCCGCGTAGTTGCCCTGCCCGGCGTTGCCGACCGTGGCGGACGCGGAGGAGAACAGGACGAAGGCCGACAGCGCAAGGTCACGGGTGAGGTTGTGCAGGTTGAGGGCTGCGTCGACCTTGGGCCGCAGGACGTGGCGCATCCGCCCGGGGGTCAGCGACTCGATCGTCCCGTCGTCCAGGACGCCGGCCGCGTGGACGACCGCGCTCAGCGGGCGGTCGGCGGGGATGCCGGCGAGCAGCGCGGCGAGCGCGTCCCGGTCGGCGACGTCACAGGCCTCCACGTCCACCCGGGCGCCGAGGCCGCGCAGTTCGGCGGCGAGGTCGGCCAGGCCCGGGGTGTCCGTGCCGCGCCTGCCGACGAGCAGCAGGTTCTGTACGCCGTGCGCGGTCACGAGGTGCTGTGCCACCAGGCCGCCGAGCGTGCCGCCGGCCCCGGTGACGAGGACGGTTCCCCCGGCCGCGGCGATACCGGACGGTGTGTCCGGGGCCGGGTTCGGGTCCGTGGCGACGGTGGCCCTGGTGAGGCGGGCGGCGAGGAGCTCTCCGCCGCGTATCGCCAGTTGGGGTTCCGTTCCGGCCAGTGCCCGGGGCAGCAGGCCGGGCACGGCGGCCGGGTCGTCGGTGTCGATCAGCAGGAAGCGGTCCGGGTGCTCGGACTGGGCGGAGCGGACGAGGCCGCGGACCGCGGCGCCGGTGAGGTCGGTGACCTGCTCGCCGGCTGCCGTGGCGACCGCACCCCGGGTGACGAGCACGAGCCGGGTGCCGTCGTCCCACCGCGGGTCGGCCAGCCAGTCCTGGACGAGCCGCAGGGCGTCGTCCAGTGCGGTGTGCACGGATGCGGCGTCGGGCGGGGACGGAAGGTCCGGGGTGTGGTCGCACCAGGCCAGCACGGCGGCGGGCGACGGCGCTCCCCCGTCCAGCGCGGCACCGAGCGCGGCCAGGTCCGGATGGCTGTCCGGGAAGAGTTCCCGGCCGCCGAGGACAGCCCAGTGTCCGAGGGGGTCGGCGGGTGCGGTGGCGGGCACCGCCGACCACTGCACCCGGTAGAGGGATTCCGGGCCGCCGCCCGGGCGGAGGGTGTCGAGGTCGATCAGGCGGACGGCGAGCGCCTCGACCGACGCGACCGGGAGGCCGTTCGAGTCGGTCGCGTCGATCGACACCGATCCGTCCGGCCGGAAGCCGAGCCGTACCCTGAGCGCGGTGGCTCCGGAGGCGTGCAGCCCGACTCCGCTCCAGGAGAACGGCAGTCCGGCGGACGGCCGGTCCGCGCCCGATTCGGTGTCCGGCCGAGCCCGCAGGAACAGCCCTTGGAGGGCGGCGTCCAGGAGGGCGGGGTGCACGCCGAAGGCGGAGGCGGCCCGGTGCTGGTCCTCGGGCAGACGTACCTCGGTGAAGATCTCGTCACCCCGGCGCCAGGCAGCGGTGAGCCCGCGGAAGGCGGGTCCGTAGCCGTAACCGGAGGCACGGAACCGCTCGTACAGGTCGTCGACGGGGATCGGGACGGCGCCGGGCGGGGGCCAGGAGCCGGCGTCGTCCGGTACGGCTGAGGACGACGGCTCGCGGGTCGTGGCGTCGGCGGTGAGCCTGCCGGTCGCGTGCGCGGTCCAGTGCGGGGTCGCCGCGTCCTCGCGGCAGGAGAACAGGTCCAGTGAGCGGCTGCCGTGCGCGTCCGTGGCGCCGACCCGAACCTGCAGGCGGACGGCGGTGTCGGCGGGTATCAACAGCGGTGACTGGAGCGTCAGTTCCTCCACCGTGTGGCAGCCGGCCTCGTCCGCGGCGCGTACCGCGAGTTCCGCGAAGGCCGCGCCGGGCAGCAGGACCGTACCGGCCACCGCATGGTCGGCGAGCCAGGGGTGGGTACGCAGCGAGATCCGGCCCGTGAGCAGCAGTTCACCCGTGTCGGCCAGTTCGATGGCCGCTCCGAGGACGGGGTGGTCGGCCGGATCGAGCCCGGCCGCGCCCACATCGGCCGCCGCGGTGGGCGCCGGCTCGGGCCAGTAGCGGCTGCGCTGGAAGGCGTACGTCGGCAGGTCCACCCGCCGCGCCCCCGGGAACGCACCCGAGAAGTCCGCCCCCAACCCGCACTCCCACGCACGACCCACCGCACGCAACACCTGCGCCGGGCCACCCTCCCCACGACGCAACGTCCCCAACACCACGGCATCCACACCTGCGGCCTCCACCGACTCCCCCACCGCCACACCCAGCACCGCATGCGGGCTGGACTCGACGAAGAACCGGAAGCCCTCCCCCAGCAACGCCTCCGTGGCCTGCCCGAACTCCACCGTCTCCCGCAGGTTCCGGTACCAGTACTCGGTGTCGAGGAACTTCGTGTCCAGCCAGCCGCCCGTCACCGTCGAGAAGAACGGCACCCCGCCCGAGACGGGCACAATGCCGTCCAGGTCGGCGAGCAACTGCTCGCGGACCTCCTCCACATGCGCGGAGTGCGACGCGTAGTCGACCTCGATCAACCGCGCCCGCACCCCCTCCCCCACCAGAGCCTCCACCAACGCGGCGACCGCGTCCGCGTCACCCGACACCACCGTCGACGACGGACCGTTCACCGCCGCCACCGACAACCGGCCCGCGATCCGCTCCCGCACCGCCTCGACCGGCAGGGGAACCGACGCCATCCCGCCACGGCCCGCCAACGCCCCCACCGCACGGGAACGCAGCGCAACCACCCGCGCCCCGTCGTCGATGCTCAGACCGCCCGCCACCACGGCCGCGGCGATCTCGCCCTGCGAGTGGCCGACCACCGCGTCCGGAACAACACCGAACGCACGCCACACCTCCGCCAGCGACACCATCACCGCCCACAGCACCGGCTGCACCACATCCACCCGCGCCAACAGCGCCTCCGAACCCAACGCCTCCACCAACGACCAATCCACGTAAGGCGCCAGCGCCCGCTCGCACTCCGCCATCCGCCCCGCGAACACAGCCGACCCGGCCAGCAGCTCCGCGGCCATCCCCACCCACTGCGAACCCTGACCCGGGAACACCAACACCGAACGGCCGTCGACCGGGCGACCGCCGTCCCACGCTCCCGAGTCGTCGTCGGCCATCCGGCCCAGCAGGGTGTGGAGTTGGTCCCGGTCCCCGACCAGTGCCTTCCGGTACTCGAAGGCGGTGCGCGTGTGCAGGGCGGATCCGATGTCGCGCGGGTCGACCCCGGGGTTGCCGTCCAGGTGGCGGCGCAGCCGGTCGGCCTGGAGGCGCAGTGCCTGCGGGCTCTTCGCCGACAGCAGCCAGGGCACCGCCGGCAGGGGGGTGCGCTCGGCCGGCGGGCCGTCGTCCTCCAGGGGGGTGTGTTCGAGGATGGTGTGGACGTTGGTGCCGCTCAGGCCGAAGGAGGACACTCCGGCCCGGAAGGGGCGGCCGTGGGACGGCCAGGGCTGCTGCTCGGTCGCGAGGGCCAGCGCTCCACGCGTCCAGTCGACGTGGCCGGAGGGCCTGCTGACGTGCAGGGTGCGGGGCACCTGCCCGTGCTGCATGGACAGCACCGTCTTGATGACCCCCGCCACACCCGATGCCGCCTGGGCGTGGCCGAGGTTGGACTTGAGGGAGCCGACCAGCAGGGGCCGTCCGGCGGGCCGGTCCTGGCCGTAGGTGGCCAGCAGGGCCTGCGCCTCGATGGGGTCGCCGAGGGTGGTGCCGGTGCCGTGTGCCTCCACCACGTCCACCTCGGACGCCGTCAGGCCCGCGTCCGCGAGCGCCGCCCGGATCACCCGCTGCTGCGACGGACCGTTGGGGGCGGAGAGTCCGTTGCTGGCGCCGTCCTGGTTGACGGCGGAACCGCGTACCACCGCCAGTACCGGGTGTCCGTTGCGGCGGGCGTCCGACAGCCGCTCCAGCAGCAGGACGCCGACGCCTTCGCCCATGCCCATGCCGTCCGCGTCGTCCGAGAAGGCCTTGCAGCGGCCGTCCTCGGCGAGTCCCCGTTGCCGGGAGAAGCTGATCAGGGCGCCGGGGGTCGCCATCAGGGCGACGCCGCCGACCAGGGCGAGGGAGCAGTCGCCGCCGCGCAGGGCCCGACCGGCGTAGTGCATGGCGACGAGTGAGGAGGAGCAGGCCGTGTCGATGGTCACGGCGGGGCCTTCGAGGCCCAGGGTGTAGGCGACCCGGCCGGATACGACGCTGGGTGCGCTGCCGGTGAGCAGGTGGCCGTCTCCTTCCTCCGACTGGGCGACGACGGCCGCGTAGTCGGCGTAGTTGACGCCGGTGAACACTCCGGTGCGGCTGCCGCGCAGGGCGGCCGGGTCGATGGCGGCGCGTTCGATCGCCTCCCAGGTGGTTTCCAGGAGCAGCCGCTGCTGGGGGTCCATGGCCAGGGCCTCGCGCGGCGAGATGCCGAAGAACTCCGCGTCGAAGTCGGCGGCGTCGTGCAGGAAGCCGCCGTGCCGGGTGGTCGAGGTGCCGGGGCGGTCGGGGTCGGGGTCGTAGAGGACGTCGATGTCCCAGCCGCGGTCGGTGGGGAAGTCCGAGACGGCGTCGCCGCCGTCGGCGAGCAGGCGCCACAGGTCTTCGGGGGTGCCGATGCCGCCGGGGAAGCGGCAGGCCATGGACACGATCGCGATCGGCTCGTCGTCGGGCGCGGGCGGGTGCGCGGCGGCGTCCGGGTCGGTGGCCTGCCGGCCGAGCAGTTCGGCGCGGATCTCCCGGGCGAGCGCGGTGGACGACGGGTGGTCGAAGATCAGCGTGGACGGCAGCCGCAGTCCGGTGGCGGTGTTGAGCCGGTTGCGGAGTTCGACTGCGGTGAGGGAGGCGAAGCCCATGTCCTGGAACGCCATGCCGGGCCGGATCGCGTCCACCGAGGGATGGCCGAGGACGGCTGCCGCGTGGATGCGGACCAGGTCGAGCAGCAGGCGGTGCTGTTCGGATTCGGCGAGGGCGGCGAGCCGTTGGCGCAGCAGTGCGGCGGCGGGTGCCTCCGTGTCGCCGGTCGCGGCTTCCAGGGCGCGGCGGGCTTCGGGGATGCCGGTGAGCAGCGGGCTGCGGCGGGTGGAGGTGAAGACGGCGGCGAACTGCTCCCAGTCGACGTCGGCGACGGCGAGTACGGTCTCGTCGTCGTCGAGTGCCTGTTGCAGGGCGTGGACCGCGAGGTCGGGGGCGATCCGGGGCAGGCCGTGCTGCTCCAGGTTGAACAGATCGGCGTCCGCTCCGGCGATGCGGTCCTGGAAGGGGTTCTCGGCCTGCCAGATGCCCCAGTCGACGGTGGTGGCGGTGAGGCCGCGGGCCCGGCGGTGCTGGGCCAGGGCGTCGAGGTAGGCGTTGGCTGCGGCGTAGGCGCCGTGGTCGCCGCTGCCCCAGACTCCGGCGATCGAGGAGAACAGGACGAAGGCGTCGAGTTCGCGGTCGAGCAGGGCGTCGAGGTGTTCGGCGCCGGCGGCCTTGGCGGCGACGATCTGTTCGAACGCGGACATCGGTGTGCCGTCCAGGGGGGCGAGCGCGACGAACGCGGCCGCGTGGACGACGGCGGTGACCGGGTCGCCCGCCGTGTCCAGGCCGGTGAGCAGTTCCGCCACCGCCTGACGGTCCGCCAGGTCGCAGACCGGCAGGGTCAGTCGTACGCCGAGGGCGGCCAGTTCCGCGGCGAGTTCGGCCGCGCCGGGTGCCTGGGGGCCGCGGCGGCCGGGCAGGACGAGGTGGGTGGCGCCGCTGCGGGCCAGCCAGCGGACGAGGTGCGGGCCGACGGCTCCGGTGCCGCCGGTCAGCAGGACGGTGCCCCGGGGCTTCCAGTGCTTCGTACGGCTGTCGTTCCGGGGGGCGCGCCGGAGGCGGCGGGCCAGCAGGCCGGTGGGGCGCAGGGCGAGCTGGTCCTCGCGGCCGAGGCCGTCCGGGCCGGTGCCGGGGGCCGTCAGGACGGCGGCGAGGCGGGTCCTGGCGCGGGCGTCGAGGTTCGGCGGCAGGTCGATGAGTCCGCCCCAGCGGGCGGACAGTTCCAGCGCGGCCACCAGTCCGGTGCCCCAGACCAGTGCCTGGCGGGGGTGGGTGACCGGGTCGTCCTGGCCCGTGGACACGGCCCCGGCGGTGGCGCACCACAGGGGTGCGGTGAGGGCGAGGTCGCCCAGGGCCTGCACCAGGGCGACGGTGAGTGCCGTCCCGGTGGGCAAGGCCGGGTGGTCGGGGTGGGGCCGGTCGTCGGCGGCCAGCAGCGACAGCACGCCCGTCGGGACGCGGTCGCCGAGAGCGGTGGCGAGCGTGTCCGCGAGGTCCGTGCGGCGGACGGCGTCGGCGGTGAGTTCGGCCGTGACGACGGTGGCGCCCGCTTCGGTGAGGGCGAGCAGCGGGCCGCGTAGCCGTGCGTCGTCGTCGTGTCCGGCGGGCAGGACGACGAGCCAGGTGCCGGCTGCGGGGGTGGCGGCCGGCGGGTCGGGCAGGGGCTGCCAGCCGATGCGGTAGCGCCAGGAGTCGATGACGCTCTCGTCGCGCCGCTGTTTGCGCCAGCCTCGCAGGGCGGGCAGGACAGGGGCGAGGGCGTCCTCGTCGACGGCGAGGTGGGCGGCGATCTCGGCCGGGGCGTCGTGGTCGACCATGTGCCAGAAGGCCGTGTCGTGCGGGTCGGCGGCGGCCGGTCCGGTGCCGGGCGCCGCCTCCGGCTCCAGCCAGTAGCGCCGCAGCTGGAAGGGGTATCCGGGCAGAGCGGTCGGGCGGGCGCCGGTGCCGGCGTACACCGCGGACCAGTCGACGGCCGCGCCGGCCACCCACAGTTCGGCGGCCGAGCGCAGGGCCCGGCGCAGTCCGCCGTCGTCGCGGCGCAGGGTGCCGACGACCACGGGCGGCTCCTCGGCGCCGGTGGCCTCGGCGGTGTCCTGGAGGGCCATGGTCAGCACCGGGTGCGGCGACACCTCGACGAAGACCTCGTGGCCCTGTTCGATCAGGGAGCGGACGGCGGCATCGAAGCGGACGGTCCCGCGGAGGTTGCGGTACCAGTAGTCGGCGTCCATGACCGTGGTGTCGAGCCGGTCGCCGGTGACGGTGGAGAACAGCGGAATCCGGGCCGGGAGCGGGCGTACGCCGGCCAACGCGGCCAGCACCTCGGACCTGATCCCTTCGACCTGGGCCGAGTGCGAGGCGTAGTCCACGGGTACGGACCGGGCCCGTACGCCCTGTGCGGCGCAGTGGGCGAGCAGTTCGGCCAGGGCCTGGGTCTCGCCCGAGACCACCACGGCGGCGGGCCCGTTGACGGCGGCCACCGACAGCTTCTCGGCCCAGGGGGCGATCTCGGCGCGGACCCGGTCCTCGGGCAGGGACACCGCGACCATGCCGCCGAGTCCGGCCAGCGCCCGGATGGCCCGGCTGCGCAGGGCGACGACCTTCGCCCCGTCCTCCAGGCTCAGCGCGCCCGCCACCACGGCGGCGGCGATCTCGCCCTGGCTGTGCCCGACCACGGCGTCGGGCCGGACGCCCCAGGACTTCCAGTGCGCGGCCAGTGACACCATCACCGCCCACAGCACCGGCTGCACCACGTCCACCCGTTCCAGGGAGGGTGCCCCGGGCGCGCCCTCCAGGACGGCGGGGAGCCGCCAGTCGACATGGGCGCGGAGGGCGGCGTCGCAGGCGGCGAGGCGGTCCCGGAACACGGGGCTGGTGGCGAGCAGGTCCCGCGCCATGCCGGCCCACTGGGAGCCCTGGCCGGGGAACACCAGTGCCGTCCGGCCCTCGACGACCCGGCCGGTGCCCGCGACGACGTCAGCGGGCGTGGCCGGGGCGGTGGAGAGGTCCGTGCCCGGCCCGGACAGGGCGGCGAGGCCGTCCAGCAGTGCGGGGCGCCCGTCGCCGATCACCACGGCCCGGTGTTCGAAAGCGGACCGGGTGGTCGCCAGCGAGAACCCGATGTCGGCCGCCCGTGCGGGCGCGTCCGTGGCGAGCCGGGCGCGCAGCCGGCTCGCCTGGTCCCCGAGCGCGGACGCGGTGCGGCCGGACAGCACCCAGGGCAGC
The DNA here is from genome assembly GCF_055575795.1 of Kitasatospora sp. NPDC034023. Classification (NCBI taxonomy): domain Bacteria; kingdom Bacillati; phylum Actinomycetota; class Actinomycetes; order Kitasatosporales; family Streptomycetaceae; genus Kitasatospora; species Kitasatospora sp. NPDC034023. The sequence goes on along the minus strand of NZ_JBVIRY010000003.1, from coordinate 327,435 downwards.
ACGGCCCCGGGCGCGCCCGCCCCGGCTGCGGTGTCCGGGCCGTCGGTCGCTGCTTCCGGTCCGTTGGTCTGTTCCGGCTCCGGTGCCTGTTCGAGGACGACGTGCGCATTGGTGCCGCTCATGCCGAACGAGGACACCCCGGCCCGGCGCGGCCGGTCGACGGCGGGCCAGTCGCGGGCCTCGGTGAGGAGTTCGACGGCGCCCGAGGACCAGTCGGCGTGCGGGGTGGGCGCGTCCACGTGCAGGGTGCGGGGCAGGACGCCGTGCCGCAGCGCGAGCACCGTCTTGATGACCCCGGCGACCCCGGCGGCGGCCTGGGTGTGCCCGATGTTCGACTTCAGCGACCCCAGCCACAGCGGACGCCCGGCGGGCCGGTCCTGACCGTAGGTGGCCAGCAGCGCGTCGGCCTCGATCGGGTCGCCGAGGGTGGTACCGGTGCCGTGCGCCTCCACCGCGTCGACCTCGGAAGCGGTCAGTCCGGCGTCGGCGAGGGCCGCCCGGATGACCCGCTGCTGGGAGGGGCCGTTGGGGGCGGTCAGGCCGTTGCTGGCGCCGTCCTGGTTGACGGCCGAGCCGCGCAGCACGGCCAGCACCGTACGGCCGTTGCGGCGCGCGTCCGACAGCCGCTCCAGCAGCAGCATCCCCACGCCCTCGCCCCAGCCGGTGCCGTCCGCGGCCGCCGCGAACGGCTTGCAGCGGCCGTCGGGGGACATCGCGCCCTGCCGGCTGAACTCGACGAACACCGCCGGCAGCGCCATCACGCTGACCCCGCCGGCGAGCGCGAGCGAGCACTCACCGGCCCGCAGGGCCCGCGCCGCGAGGTGCAGCGCCACCAGCGAGGCCGAACAGGCGGTGTCCACGGTGACGGCCGGGCCTTCGAGACCGAGCGCGTAGGACACCCGCCCGGACATCACGCTCATCGAGTTCCCCGTCATCAGGAACCCCTGGACGGCTTCGGCCGCGCCGGAGCCCAGCGTCGCGTACCCCTGGTCGATGGCCGCGACATACACCCCGGTACGGCTGCCCCGCAGGGTGAGCGGGTCGATGCCGGCCTGCTCGACGGCCTCCCAGGACGCAATCAGCAGCAGCCGCTGCTGCGGGTCCATCGCGACCGCCTCACGGGGCGAGATGCCGAAGAACTCCGGGTCGAAGTCCGCCGCGCCGTCCAGGAACGCCCCTCGCCCGGGGACCGTGCCGCCGGACGGCCAGGCGGTCTCCCAGCCCCGGTCGCCGGGGACCGGCGCGATGGTGTCGCGGCCTTCGGCGAGCAGTTCCCACAGGTCGTCGGGGGTGCGGACGCCGCCGGGGAAGCGGCAGCTCATCGCCACGACCGCGATCGGCTCGCTCGTGCGGGCCTCGGCCTCCCGGAGCCGCTGCCGGGTGTCCCGCAGGTCGATGGTCACCCGGTTGAGGTAGTCGCGCATCCTCTGGTCGCTCACTGGACACCGCTGCTTTCGTCTCGGGCTGCGCGGGGTGCGCGGACGGCGTGGACCGGTGCCCTGGTCATGCGGATCCCAACTGCCGGTCGATGTAGTCGAACACCTCGTCGTCGCTGGCCGCCTCGATCAGGTCGGGGGCCAGGTCGTCCAAGTCGCCCGTGGGGCGGGCGGTGGTGGCCGGTGTCCCGCCGGGCAGCGGGCGGGACAGCACTTCCCGTATCCGGGCGGCGAGTTCGTCGCTGACGCCGTCCGGCGGCAGGGCGTCGAGCAGGGCCTCCAGGGTGTCGAGCCCGGCCCGGACCGCCGCGTCGCCCGTCGGGCGGGCGGCGGCGGCCCGCTCGGCGAGGTGGCGTGCCAGTGCCTCCGGGGTGGGGTGGTCGAAGACGAGCGCGGCCGGCAGCCGCAGCCCGGTCGAGGACACCAGCCGGTTGCGCAGTTCGACCCCGGTGAGGGAGTCGAAGCCGACGTCCTTGAACGGGCGGGCCGGGCGGATCAGGTTCGGCGAACTGTGGCCGAGCACCGCCGCGGCGTTGCCGCGCACCAGGTCGAGCAGGGTCCGGTACAGCTCGGCCTCGGGCAGCTCGGCGAGCTGCCGCGCCATCGAGCGGGCCGGCGCCGCGGCGGAGGCGGAACCGGTACGGGCGGGGCGGACCAGGCCGCGGAGCACGGCGGGCAGTCGGTCGTCCGCCCGCAGCACGGACGGGGCGATCCTGGCCGCGAGCCGGTAGGCGTACGGGGAGTCCAGTGCCGCGTCGAACAGGGCGAGGCCCTCCGCCGAGGTCAGCGCGCCCGCCCCGGCGCCCCGGCCCGCGGTGACCGCGGCGGTCATCTCGCTGCGCTCCTCCCACAGGCCCCAGCCGATGGACAGGCCGGGCAGCCCCTCGGCCCGGCGTTCGGCGGCGAGGGCGTCGAGGACCGCGTTGGCGGCGGCGTAGTTCGCCTGCCCGGCCGCGCCGAACTGGGCGGCGCCCGAAGAGAACAGGACCAGCGCCGCGAGGTCGAGCTCCCGGGTGAGTTCGTGCAGGGCCAGCGCCGCGTCCGCCTTGGGCCGCAGGACGCGGTCGAGCCGGTCCGGAGTCAGCCCCGCGATCGTGGCGTCGTCCAGGACACCGGCCGCGTGGACGACGGCGGTGAGCGGGTGCGCGGCGGGCACCGACCCGAGCAGGTCGGCGAGCGCGGCGCGGTCGGCGACGTCGCAGGCTGCGACGGTCACCGATGCCCCGAGCCCGGTCAGTTCCCGTACCAGCTCCGGCATACCGTCGGCGGATCCGCCCCGGCGGCCCGCCAGCAGCAGGTGCCGGGTGCCGTGCGCGACGACCAGATGCCGGGCCAGGAGCCGTCCCAGGGTGCCGGTGGCCCCGGTGACCAGGACAGTCCCTTCGGGGTCCGGCGGAGCGGGCAGCAGCAGGACGTTCTTGCCGACGCCCCGGGCCTGGCTGAGCGAGCGCAGGGCGGCCGGGGCCTGCCGGACGTCCCAGCCGGTGACGGGCAGAGGACGCAGCACTCCCTGCTGGAACAGGTCCAGGACGTCGGCAAGCATCTCGCCGATGCGCTCCGGACCGGCCTCCATCAGGTCGAACGCCCGGTAGCGCACCCCGGGGTGCTGCCGGGCGACCGTCTCGGGGTCGCGGACGTCGGTCTTGCCCATCTCCACGAACCGGCCGCCGTTCGGCAGCAGCCGCAGACCGGCGTCGACGAACTCCCGTGCCAGGCTGTCGAGTACGACGTCGACGCCCCGCCCGCCGGTGGCCGTCAGGAACGTCTCGGCGAAGTCGGTGGTACGGGTCGAGGCGATGTGCGCGGCGTCCAGTCCGCCAGCCCGCAGGACGTCCCACTTGGCGGGGGAGGCGGTCGCGAACACCCGCGCACCGGCGTGCCGGGCGAGTTGCACCGCCGCCATGCCGACACCGCCGGCCGCGGCGTGGACCAGTACCGATTCCCCGCGCCGCAGTCCGCCGAGATCGAACAGACCGTAGTAGGCGGTGAGGAACACCACCGGCACGGATGCGGCACGGGCGAAGGACCAGCCCGCCGGTATCCGGGCGACGGTACGGCGGTCGGCGACGGCGGTCGGGCCGAACGCGCCCCCGAAGATCCCCATCACCCGGTCCCCGGGTACCAGGTCGTCCACACCCGGGCCCACCTCGATGACGGTTCCGGCGCCCTCGCTGCCCAGGCCCTGCTGTTCGGGGTCGGGGTCCAGGCCGAGCGCGGCGATGACGTCGTGGAAGTTCAGCCCGGCGGCGCGCACCGCGATCCGTACCTCACCCTTGCCCAGCGGGGCGAGGGCCGCCGGAGCGGGCTCCGCCGCGATGTCCTCGAGGGAGCCCCGGCCGTCGGTGGTGAGCCGCCAGGCGGCGCCGTCCGGCAGGGACAGCGTGCCGTCCGGCCGGCCGCCGCGGACCAGCCGCGGCAGCAGCGGCGGGCCGGTCCGCAGCGCCAGCTCGGGTTCCCCGGCGGCGAGCGCCGCAGGCAGGGCGTCCGCCGGCTCGCCGGTCCCGGCCGCGTCGATGAGGACGAAGCGCCCGGGGTGCTCGGCCCGCGCGCTGCGCACCAGGCCCCACAGGGCGGCCTGGGCGGGATCGACGGGACGGTCGACCGGTCCGGTACGGACCGCGTCCCTGGTGAGCAGGGCCAGCCTGGCCGCAGCGAACCGCTCGTCGGCCAGCCACTGCTGCACGAGGGCGAGGCCCTGGTGCGCGGTGGCCCGGACCCGGTCGGCGGGGTGGGGCAGGTCGGCGGTGGCGATGGCCGCCACGATCACCTCGGGGAGGGCGGCGCCCGCTTCGAGGGCGGCCCCCAGGGCGCCGATGTCCTGCCATGACACCGCGCCGGGGACGGCACCGCCGAGGGCGGCCCAGGTGGGCACGGCGCCGTCGGCCGGGTCGGTGGCCGGGGTCCAGTCGAGGCGGTACAGCAGGTCGGCGTGGGCGGTCGCGGAGAGCGGCCCGCCGGCGGCCGGAGGCCGCAGCAGCAGGGCCTCCACGCCGAGCACCTGCCGTCCGGACAGGTCGTGGGCGTGCAGGGTCACGGTGTCCGGCGTGTCGGTGGCGAGCCGCACGCGCAGCGTGGTGGCCCCGGTGATCCCGCTGGTCACGCCGTTCCAGCTGAAGGGCAGCCGGGCCCGGCCGTCCTGGTCGGGCAGCAGTGCGGCGATCTGGAGGGCCGCGTCCAGCAGCGCGGGGTGCAGCACGCATCCGGCGGCGTCGGCGTGCTGCGGCTCCGGCAGCACCACCTCGGCGAACACCTCGCCGCCGCGGAGCCACGCGGCACGGATGCCGCGGAAGGCGGGGCCGTAGTGGTAGCCGGCCTCGGCGAAGCGCTCGTAGAGGTCGCCGGTGTCCACGGGTTCGGCACCGGACGGCGGCCAGCTCAGCAGACCGGCCGCGGCTCCGGCCGGGTCCCTGGCGGGCCGGGGTGCCAGGGTGCCGGTGGCGTGCTCGGTCCAGGGCGCGTCGGCGTCCCGTGTCGTACGGGCGAACACGCCGAGCCTGCGCCGACCGTCGCCGTCGGGTGCGGCCACCCGGAGCTGTAGGTGGACGGCTCCCTCCTCCGGGAGCACGAGCGCCGATCCGAGGGTGAGTTCCTCGACCACCGGGCAGTCCGCCTCGGCCCCGGCGCGCAGCGCGAGTTCGAGAAACGCCGTGCCGGGGAAGAGGACGACGCCCGACACCGCGTGGTCGGCGAGCCAGGGGTGGGTACGCAGCGAGATCCGGCCGCTGAGCAGCAGCTCATCGGAGTCCGCGACCTGCGTCGCCGCACCGAGCAGCGGGTGCCCGGTCGTGGCGAGACCCGCCGAGGCGACGTCCCAGCTCGTGGTCGGAACGTCGAGCCAGTAACGGCTGCGCTGGAAGGCGTAGGTAGGCAGCTCGACACGCCGCGCCCCCGGGAACGCACCCGACCAGTCCACCCCCAGCCCTCGCTCCCACGCACGGCCCACCGCCCGCAGCACCTGAGCCAGGCCGCCTTCCCCGCGACGCAGCGTCCCCAGCACCGCGGCATCCACACCTGCGGCCTCCACCGACTCCCCCACCGCAACCGACAACACCGCGTGCGGGCTGGACTCCACGAAGAACCGGAAGCCCTCCCCCAACAACGTCTCCGTGGCCTTCCCGAACTCGACGGTCTCCCGGAGATTGCGGTACCAGTACTCCGCGTCCAAAGCCTTCGTGTCCAGCCAACCACCCGTCACCGTCGAGAAGAACGGCACCGAACCCGAGACAGGAACGATGCCGGCCAGATCGGAGAGCAACCGCTCGCGGATCTCCTCCACATGCGCGGAATGCGACGCGTAGTCGACCTCGATCACACGCGCCCGCACCCCCTCACCCATCAGGGCGTCGACCAGTGCCGTCACCGCGTCCGCGTCACCCGACACCACCGTCGACGACGGGCCGTTCACCGCGGCCACCGACAACCGCCCCGCCCACGGGGCGATCCGCTCCCGCACCACACCCACCGGCAGAGGCACCGACGCCATGCCACCACGGCCCGCCAACACCCCCACCGCACGGGAACGCAACGCGACCACCCGAGCCCCGTCCTCCAGACTCAGACCGCCCGCCACACAAGCCGCAGCGACCTCGCCCTGGGAGTGGCCCACCACAGCGTCCGGAACGACACCGAACGAACGCCACACCTCCGCCAGCGACACCATCACCGCCCACAACACCGGCTGCACCACATCCACCCGCGCCAACAGCGCCTCCGAACCCAACACCTCCGCCAACGACCAGTCCACATAAGGCGCCAGAGCCCGCCCGCACTCCGCCATCCGCCCCGCGAACACCTCCGACTCACCCAACAGCCCCGCGGCCATCCCCACCCACTGCGAACCCTGACCCGGGAACACCAACACCACCCGACCGGAAACCAACCCGCCGCCGGGCACCGCAGCACCCTGTGACAGCGCGGCCAGGTGCTCGGCGAGGTTCTCCTCCGTGCCCACCAGCACCGCGCGGTGTCCCAGCGCGCTGCGGCCCGTGGCCAGGGAGAAGGCCACGTCCACGGCGCGGACGCCCGACCCGTCTCCGATCCGGGCCGACAGCGCCGCAGCCTGGGCGCACAGCGCCTCCGGAGTGCGCGCCGAGAGGAGCAAGGGGACGGCGGCGGGTACGGTCCCCGGTGTCCCGGACCCGTCAACGAGCCCGTCTGCGGGGGCTGTCGGGTCGGTCGGGGCCTGTTCGAGGATGACGTGGGCGTTCGTGCCGCTGACGCCGAAGGAGGACACCCCCGCCCGGCGCGGACGGCCCGTGTCGTCCCACGCACGGGCCTCCGTCAGCAGTCGGCCGGCCCCCGCGGACCAGTCCACCTCGGGCGTCGGACCGTCCACGTGCAGCGTCTTGGGCATCACGCCGTGCCGCAAGGCGAGCACCGACTTGATGACCCCCGCCACACCGGCGGCAGCCGAGGCGTGTCCGATGTTGGACTTCAGCGAGCCGATCCACACCGGCCGGTCCGCGGGCCGGTCCTGCCCGTACGTCGCCAGCAGCGCCTGCGCCTCGATCGGGTCACCCAACCGCGTCCCCGTACCGTGCGCCTCCACCACGTCCACCTCGGACGCCGTCAGCCCCGCATCCGCCAACGCCGCACGGATCACCCGCTGCTGCGACGGACCGTTCGGCGCCGTCAGACCATTGCTCGCACCATCCTGATTCACCGCCGAACCACGGATCACCGCCAGCACCGGATGCCCGTTGCGCCGCGCATCCGACAACCGCTCCACCAGCAGCATGCCCGTGCCTTCGCCGAAGGCGGTACCGTCGGCCGCCGCGGCGAAGGACTTGCAGCGGCCGTCCGGAGCGAGTCCGCCCTGTCGGCTGAACTCGACGAACAGTTCGGGGCTGCACATCACGTTGACGCCGCCGGCCAGGGCCAGCGAGCATTCGCCGGATCGCAGCGCCCGTACCGCGAGGTGCAGGGCCACCAGCGAGGACGAGCACGCCGTGTCCACGGTGACCGCGGGGCCTTCCAGGCCGAAGAAGTAGGCCAGGCGTCCGGAGACGACGCTTCCCGAGTTGCCGGTGCCGAGGAATCCCTCGACGTCCTCGGGGATGTAGGGCAGCAACCGGGCCGCGTAGTCCTGCTGCATCAGGCCGACGTACGTGCCGACCGGGGCGCCGCGCAGGGTGGACGGGTCGATGGCCGCGCGCTCGAAGAGTTCCCAGGTGGTTTCCAGGAGCAGCCGCTGCTGCGGGTCCATGGCCGCCGCCTCGCGCGGCGAGATGCCGAAGAACTCCGCGTCGAACCCGGCCGCGTCGTGGAGGAAGCCGCCGTCGCGGGTGACGGAGGTGCCGATGCGGTCGGGATCGGGGTCGTAGAGCGTGTCCAGGCTCCAGCCCCGGTCGGTGGGGAACCCGGAGATGCCGTCGCGGCCCTCGGCCAGCATCCGCCACAGGTCCTCGGGTGAGCGGACATCGCCGGGGAGGCGGCAGGCCGCGGAGACGATCGCGATCCGGTCGTCGTCCGCGTCCCGGTTCCGGTCGGCCGACCCTGCGGGTACGGCGGGCATGACGGCCCTGGCCGCTTCCGTGTCCGTGAGTCCGGCGCCCAAAAAGTCCGCGAGCGCGGCCGGGGTCGGGTGGTCGAACACCAGGCTGGCGGGAAGCCGCAGGCCGGTGGCGGCGTTCAGGCGGTTGCGCAGTTCCACCGAGGCCAGTGAGTCGAAGCCCAGTTCGCGGAAGGCCCGTCCGGGGTCGAGGGTGTCCGGGGAGGCATGGCCGAGGACCGCAGCGGCGTGGGTGCGGACGAGTTCGACGAGCAGCCGGGTCTGTCCGGTGCCGTCGAGGGCCGCGAGGCGCCGGCGCAGGGCGTTGTCGTCGGCCGTCGCCTGCGCGGCCGTGGCCGCCCGGCGCGGCGGTGTGCGCACCAGGCCGCGCAGCAGCGGCGGCAGAGTGCCCTCCGCCGCCGCGGACCGCAGGGCCGCGGTGTCGAGGCGCATCGGGACCAGGGCGGCCCGGTCCACGGTGAGGGCGGTGTCGAAGAGCGCGAGTCCCCGCTCGGTGGAGAGCGGCGGCATCCCGGACCGGGCGAGGCGTCGTACGTCGTCCTCGTCCAGGTGTCCGGTGAGGGCGCTGGCCTGCTCCCACAGGGTCCAGGCCAGGGCCTGGCCGGCCAGGCCCGCCGCCCGACGCTGGACGGCCAGGGCGTCGAGGAAGGCGTTGGCGGCGGCGTAGTTGGCCTGTCCGGGGCCGCCGAAGGTGCCTGCGGCCGAGGAGAAGAGCACGAAGTGCGTCAGATCGAGGCCGCGGGTCAGTTCGTGCAGGTGGAGGGCGGCGTCGACCTTGGGGCGCAGCACGGCGTCCACCCGTTCGGGGGTGAGTGCGGTGACGACGCCGTCGTCGAGGGTGCCCGCGGTATGGACCACGGCGGTCAGCGGGTGCGCGGGCGGCAGGTCCGCGAATACGGCGGCCAGGGCGACCCGGTCGGCGGCGTCGCAGGCGACGATGGCGGTCTCGGCTCCCAGCGCGGCGAGTTCGGCCCGCAGTTCGTCGGCTCCGGCGGCGGCCGGGCCGCTGCGGGAGAGCAGGAGCAGGTGCCGGACGCCGTGCCCGGTGACCAGGCGGCGGGCGACGTGGGAGCCGAGCAGGCCGGTGCCGCCGGTGATGAGGACCGTGCCGTCCGGGTCGAAGGCCCGGAGGGGCCCTGCCGCGTCGTCCGAGAGGTCCGGGTCGTTCCTGAGGACCCGGGCCAGCCGGGGTACGCGGACGTCGTCGCCGCGGACCGCGGACTGCGGTTCTCCCGAGGCGAGGGCCGCGGCGACGCCTGCGGAGGTGCCGTGCTCGTCGTCGGCGTCGAGGTCGAGCAGGGCGAAGCGCCCGGGGTGTTCAGACCGGGCCGAACGGACCAGGCCCCAGAGCGCGCTGTGCGCGGGGTTGCGTACGTCCTCCCCCTCCCCGGCGCTGACCGCACCCCGGGTGGCGAACACCAGGCGAGAGTCGGCGAAGCGGTCGTCGGCGAGCCAGGTCCGGACGTCGCTGAGGGCTTGGTGGACGACCGCGCGGACCACCGCGGCCGGTCCGGCCGTGTCCGTGGGCTCCGCGCAGGCGAGCAGGACCGTTTCGGGCACCGGAGCTCCGGCGTCGACGGCGGCCAGCAGCCTGGCCAGGTCCGCGGTGCGGTGAACGGGTGCGCCGCTGCCGCGCGCGGGTGTGGTGACCCACTCCGTCGCATAGAGGTCCTGGTGGCGGCGGCCGTGAGGGGCGCGGTCGGCGCCGAGGCTGACGGTGCCCGCGGGCCGCAGGACCAGTGCGTCCACGGTCGCCACGGGGGCGCCGGTCGCGTCGACGACGGCGAGCGTCACCGCGTCGGGCCCGGCCGGGGCGAGCCGGACGCGGATCGCGCCGGCGCCGGTGGCGTGCAGGGTCACGCCGTTCCAGGAGAACGGCAGCCGTCCCTCGGGGTGGGCCTCCGCGCCGGGGGTGCCGGGCACACCGGTGGCGTGCAGGGCCGCGTCCAGCAGGGCCGGGTGCAGGCCGAAGCGGGCGGCATCGGGTGCGGGCCCAGCGGGTACGACGGCCTCCGCGAACAGCTCGTCGCCGCGCCGCCAGACCGCGTTCAGGCCCCGGAAGGCGGGACCGTAGGCGAATCCGGCCGCCGCGAAGCGGTCATACAGTCCGTCGAGGGCGAGGGGTTCGGCGCCGGGCGGCGGCCAGGGCATCGGCCCGTCGGCCTCGGCGCCTTCCGCGCCGTCCTGGGCCAGGACGCCTTCGGCGTGCCTGGTCCACTCGTCGCCGTCGGGGTCACCGTCGACGGGTGTGTCCGGCCGGGAGTGCAGGCTGAGCGGGCGGTGGCCCAGGGAGTCGGGGGGGCCCACGGTGAGGCGCAGCACGGTGCCGCCGTGTTCGGGCAGCACCAGGGGGGCCTCGAGGGTGAATTCCTCGACCCGGGGGCAGCCGACGCGGGCTCCGGCCTGGAGCGCGAGTTCCAGGAAGGCGGTGCCCGGGAGCAGTACCCGGCCGCCGACGGCGTGGTCGGCGAGCCACGGGTGGGTGCGGGCCGACAGGCGGCCGGTGAGGAGCAGGCCGTCGCTGTCCGCGAGGACCACGACGGCGCCCAGCAGCGGATGGTCCGCGGGGGTCAGTCCGGCAGAGGTGACGTCGCCGACGGGCGCGGCTCCGTCCTCCAACCAGTACGGGTCGCGTTGGAAGGCGTAGGTGGGCAGTTCCACCCGTCCGGGGCGGCGGTCGGCGAAGACGGTGTCCCAGTCCGGGGAGACTCCGCGCAGGTGGAGTTCGGCCAGGGACTCGGTGAACCGGCGCGGGCCGCCGTCGTCGCGGCGCAGGGTGCCCACGGCGGTGGCGTCGGCGCCCGCGTCCTCGGCGGTCTCCAGGACACCGACGGTGAGGACGGGGTGTGGGCTGCTTTCCAGGAGGACCTGGTAGCCGTCGGCGAGCAGGGCGCGGGTCGCCTGTTCGAAGCGGACGGTCCCGCGGAGGTTGCGGTACCAGTAGTCGGCGTCCAGGGCGGTGGTGTCCTCCAGCAGGCCGCCGCTGAGGGTGGAGTAGAAGGGGATGGCGGACGGGCGGGGGGTCAGTCCGTCGAGCCGGGCGAGCAGTTCGGTGCGGATGTCCTCGACGTGGGCGCTGTGCGAGGCGTAGTCGACGGGGATGCGCCGGCTGCGGATGTCCAGGGCCGTCGTCCGGTCGAGGAAGGCGTCGAGCGCGTCGGTGTCGCCGGAGACCACGGTGGAGGCGGGTCCGTTGACGGCGGCGACGGAGAGCCGGCCGTCCCAGGGGGCGAGGTGTTCGGCGACCTGTTCGGCAGGCAGGGCCACCGAGGCCATGCCGCCGCGGCCGGACAGGGCGCGGATGGCGCGGCTGCGCAGGGCGACGACCTTCGCCCCGTCCTCCAGGCTCAGCGCTCCCGCCACCACGGCGGCGGCGATCTCGCCCTGGGAGTGGCCGATGACCGCGCCGGGGGTGATGCCGTGGGAGCGCCACAGTTCGGCCAGGGAGACCATGACGGCCCACAGCACCGGCTGCACCACGTCGACGCGTTCGGCCGGCGGGGTGCCGGGAGCGCCGCGCAGGACGGCTTCCAGGGACCAGTCGACGAATGGGGCCAGGGCACGCTCGCAGTCCGCGATGCGGGCGGCGAAGGCGGGGGCGGAGTCGAGGAGTTCGACGGCCATGCCGGCCCATTGGGATCCCTGTCCGGGGAACACCAGGGCGACTTCGCCGCCGGCTCCGGCAGTGCCCAGGACCAGGCCGGGGGCGGTGCGGCCGGCCACCACGGCATCGAGGCCGGCCCGGAACTCGTCGGGGTGGGCGCCGATCAGGACCGCCCGGTGCTCGTGCGCGGCGCGGGTCGTCGCGAGGGCGTGGCCGACCTCGGCCGGGCCGGGTCCGGGGTGGGCGTCGAGGTGGTCGCGGAGCCGTGCGGCCTGGGCGCGCAGCGCTTCGGCGGTGCGTCCGGAGAGCACCCAGGGGAGGACGGCGGGGGCGGCGGGTTCGTCCGCCTGTTCCAGCACGGGTTCGTCCGCCTGTTCCAGGACGACGTGTCCGTTGGTGCCGCTGACGCCGAAGGAGGACACCGCGGCCCGGCGCGGCCGTCCGGTCTCGGGCCAGGGGGTGTTCGCGGTGACCAGGCGTACCGCGCCCGCGGTCCAGTCGATCTGCGGGGACGGGTCCTGCGCGTGCAGGGTGGGCGGGACGGTACCGTGCCGCATGGCGAGGACGGTCTTGATGACGCCGCCGACGCCGGCCGCCGCCTGGGTGTGCCCGATGTTGGACTTCAGCGAGCCGAGCAGCAGCGGCTGCCCGTCCGCGCGGTCCTGCCCGTAGGTGGCCAGCAGGGCCTGGGCCTCGATCGGGTCGCCCAGCGGGGTGCCGGTGCCGTGCGCCTCGACCACGTCCACATCGGCGGGGGTGAGTCCGGCGTTGGCCAGGGCGTGGCGGATGACGCGCTGCTGGGCGGGGCCGTTGGGGGCGGTGAGCCTGCTGCTGGCGCCGTCCTGGTTGACGGCGGTGCCGCGGATCAGGGCGAGGACCGGGTGGCCGTTGCGCCGGGCGTCCGAGAGGCGCTCCAGCAGGAGCATGCCGACGCCCTCGCCCCAGCCGGTGCCGTCGGCGGCGGCGGCGAAGGACTTGCAGCGGCCGTCCCGGGCCAGGCCTCCCTGGCGGCTCATCTCCACGAACGGAACGGGTGTCGACATGACCATCGCGCCCCCGGCCAGGGCCAGGGTGCAGTCGCCGGCCCGCAGGGCTTGGGCGGCGAGGTGGATGGCGACCAGGGAGGAGGAGCATGCGGTGTCGATGCTGACCGCCGGGCCCTCCAGACCGAAGGTGTAGGCGACGCGGCCCGAGGCGACGCTGTCGGAGCTGCCGCTGCCGACGTAGCCGGCCACGTCGTCGGGGACCTGGCGCAGCCGTACCGCGTAGTCCTGGTACATCACCCCGGCGAAGACGCCGGTCCTGCTGCCCCGCAGGGTCGCGGGGTCGATACCGGCCCGTTCGAACGCCTCCCAGGTGGTCTCCAGGAGGAGCCGCTGCTGCGGGTCCATCGCGAGCGCTTCGCGCGGGGAGATCCCGAAGAATCCGGGGTCGAAGTGCCCGACGTCGTCGAGGAATCCGCCCAGGGCGGTGTGGCTGGTGCCCTCGCACAGTTGTTCCGGGTCGTCCAGGTGGTCCAGGTCCCAGCCCCGGTCGCGGGGGAAGCCGGTGATGGCATCGGTGCCGTCGGTGACCAGGCGCCACAGGTCCTCGGGGGACCGTACGCCGCCGGGGTAGCGGCAGCTCATCGCGACGACCGCGATCGGTTCGCGGCCCGCTTCCTCGGCCTCGGTCAGGCGCCGGCGGGTGTGGTGCAGGTCCGCCGTCACGCGCTTGAGGTAGTCCCTCAGCTTGTCGTCGTTCACCATTGGGGGCCACCGTCCTGGTTCGCGGGTCGGGTCGGTGTCATGACCGGCCGAGTTCGCTGTCGATGAGGTCGAAGAGTTCGTCGTCGCTGGCGCCGTCCATCCGGTCCTCGATGGAGGCGGCCACCCCGGCCGCCGTGCCGTCGCCGTCGGCCGGGGTGGCCGCCGGGTCGTCGAGGCGGCGCAGGAGCTCCCGGAGCCGCCCGGCCAGCCGTTCGCGGTCCGCCGGGTCGTCGGGGAGGCCGTCGAGGGCGCCTGCCAGGCGGTCCAGTTCGGCAAGGCCGGGGAGCGGGCCGGGTCCGGCGTCGGGGAGCAGTTCGGCGGCGAGGTGTGCGGCGATCGCGGCCGGGGTGGGGTGGTCGAAGAGCAGGGTGGCCGGCAGCGGGTGGCCGGTTGCGGCGCGCAGCCGGTTGCGCAGTTCCACCGCGGTCAGCGAGTCGAAGCCGACCTCCAGCAGGCCGCGTCCGGGCTCGACCGCGGCCGGGCCGCTGTGGCCGAGCACCAGGGCGGCGTGCGAGCGGACCAGGTCGAGCAGGACCCGGCCGCGCTGGGTCTCGTTGAGGGAGCCGAGGCGCTGCTTCAGGGCCTCGGGCCCGTCGGGGCCGGTGCCGGCCGCGGGGCCCGCGGCGCCGCGCCGGGCGGCGGGGCGCACCAGGCCGCGCAGCAGGGCGGGGACGCCGCCGGTGGCGGCCTGGGCGCGGACGGCCGCGGTGTCGAGCCGCAGCGGGAGGACGACCGGCTCGTCGAGGGTGCCGGCCGTGTCGAAGAGCGCCAGTCCCTGGGCCGGGTCGAAGGCGACGATCCCGCCCCGGGAGATCCGTCGCAGGTCGGCCTCGGTGAGCCCGCCGGTCATCCCGGTGCTGTTGGCCCACAGGCCCCAGGCGAGGGAGCGGCCGGGCAGCCCATCGGCGCGGCGCCGGTGGGCCAGGGCGTCGAGGAAGGCGTTGGCGGCGGCGTAGTTGCCCTGGCCCATGCCGCCGAAGATCCCGGCGATGGACGAGAACAGGACGAACTCGGACAGCTCCAGGCCGGCGGTGAGTTCGTGCAGGTTGATCGCCGCGTCCACCTTGGGGCGCAGGACGTGGTCCAGTCGCGCGGGCGTCATGGTGGCGACGACGCCGTCGGCCAGCACGCCCGCGGCGTGCACCACCCCGGTCAGCGGGTGCGTGGGGGGCAGGGCGGCCAGCAGGGCCGCGAGGGCGTCGCGGTCGGCGGCGTCGCAGGCGACGATCTCGGCGTGCGCGCCCAGGGCGGCGAGCTCGGCGAGGAGTTCCGCCGCGCCGTCGGCGGCGGGGCCGCTGCGGCTGGTCAGCAGCAGGTGCCGGACGCCGTGTTCGGCGGCGAGGTGGCGGGCGACGTGGGCGCCGATGGCGCCGGTGCCGCCGGTGATCAGGACGGTTCCGTCGCCGCCCCAGCCGGGCGTGCGCCCGGTGACGGCCAGCGGTACCCGGGCCAGCCGGGCGACGTGGACGGCTCCGGCCCGGATCGCGAGCTGGGGTTCCCCGGACGCGAGGGCTTCGGCGAGCAGCGCGGGCGGGTTCTCGTGGGCGTCCAGGTCCAGCAGGACGAAGCGGTCGGGGTTCTCGGTCTGCGCCGAGCGGACCAGGCCCCAGAGCGCGGCCAGGGCCGGGTCCGGGACGTCGTCGCCGGTCACCGGGACCGCGCCCGAGGTGACCAGGACCAGCTTGGCCCCGGCCAGCCGCTCCTCGGCCAGCCAGTCGCGCAGCAGGGCGAGGACCGTGCCGAGTCCGTCGTGGACCGCGTCACGGAGGGTGCCGGGCGGCGCGTACGGGGCCGAGGCGGGCGGGCAGGCGGCCAGCACCAGCCGGGGCGGTGGGGCGCCCGCGTCGAGCAGTGCGGACAGCGCGGCGAGGTCGGTGACCGTGCGGCCGGGGAGTGTCCCGGTGCCGAGCACGGTCCAGGGCTCCGGGTCGAAGGCGGTGCCGGCCGCCGTCGCGGCGCGCTCGGGCAGGGCCTGCCACTCGGGGCGGAACAGTTCCTCGTGGTGTCCGACGCGGGTGGCCTTGAAGCGGTCGCGCGAGACGGGCCGCAGGACCAGGGAGCGGGCCGAGAGCACCGGCCGCCCGGTGGTGTCGGTCACCTGTACGGCGACGGCGTCGCGGCCGGTCGGGGTCAGCCGCAGCCGGAGTTCGGCGGCCCCGGAGGCGTGCAGGCGCACCCCGTTCCAGGAGAACGGCAGCCAGCCCTGCGCGGGCCCCTTGAGGACGTCGAACACCAGTGAGTGCAGGGCGGCGTCCAGCAGGGCCGGGTGCAGGCCGAACGCGGCGGCGTCCGGCCGCTGCTCCTGGGGCAGGCTCGCGAGGGCGTACACCTCGTCGCCGAGCCGCCAGGCCGCGCGCAGGCCCTGGAACGCGGGGCCGTAGGCGAACCCGCCGCCCGCGAAGCGGTCGTACAGGCCCTCCGTGTCGAGGGGGACGGCTCCGGGCGGCGGCCAGGCCTCGGGGTCCGCCGGGTCGGCCGGGTCGGCCGGGTCGGCCGGGTCGGCCGGGTCCGCGGCTCCGGTGGAGCTGAGCAGGCCGCTCGCGTGCCGGGTCCAGGGGGCGTCGGGGCTGTCGTCGGCGGCCCGGGCGTGGACGCTCAGCGGACGGGTGCCGGCGGCGTCCGGGCTTCCGACGGTGAGCTGGAGTGCGACGGCTCCGCCCGCCGGGAGCACCAGCGGTGCCTCCAGGGTCAGTTCCTCGACCTGGTCGCAGCCGACCTGGTCGCCCGCGCGGACCGCGAGTTCCAGGAACGCGGTGGCGGGGAACAGCACCCCCTCGTAGACGCCGTGGTCGGCCAGCCAGGGGTGGCTGCGGACCGAGAACCTGCCGGTGAAGAGGAAGCCGTCGGAGTCCGCGAGTTCCGTTCCGGCGCCGAGCAGCGGGTGGTCGACCGCCTGAAGTCCGGCTGCGGGCAGTCCGGCCGCGGCCGGGCCGGCCTGCAGCCAGTAGCTGCCGCGCTGGAAGGCGTAGGTCGGCAGGTCGACGGCGGAGCCGGCCGGGCCGCCGGAGTGGACGGCGTCCCAGTCCACGGGGACGCCCGTGACGTGCAGCCGGGCCAGGGCGGCCGTCGCCGCGGGTGCTTCAGGCCGGTCCTTGCGCAGCAGGGGCATCAGCACCGGGCTGCCGGTGGCGCCGGTCAGGCAGTCCTGGCCCATGGCGGTGAGCGCGCCGTCGGGTCCGAGTTCGAGGAACGCGGTGACGCCGTCGCGTTCCAGGTGGCGTACGCCGTCCTGGAAGCGGACGGTGCCGCGCACGTGCTCCACCCAGTAGTCCGGCGAGCCGAGCTGCTCGGCGGTGGCCGGCTCGCCCGTCAGGTCGGAGATCACCGGGACGGCGGCCTCCCCCGGGACGATCCGGGCCACGACCTCGCGGAACTCGGCGAGCATCGGCTCCATGAGGGGCGAGTGGAAGGCGTGGGAGACCCGCAGCCGCCGGGTCTTGCGGCCGCGCGCGGCGAGCACGGCGGCGATCTCGTCCACCGCCGCCGCGTCGCCGGAGACCACGGTCGAGGCCGGGCCGTTGACCGCGGCGAGGCCGACCTCGCCCTCACGGCCCGCGAGCAGTGGCAGCACCTCCTCCTCCCCGGCGGCGAGGGCGACCATCGCGCCGCCCGCCGGGAGGGCCTGCATCAGCCGTCCCCGCGCGACCACCAGCGCCGCGGCGTCGGGCAGGGTGAACACCCCGGCGACGTGGGCGGCGGCCAGCTCTCCCACGGAGTGGCCGAGCAGCCGGTCGGGGCGCACGCCCCAGTGCTCGACGAGGCGGAACAGGGCGACGCCGAGTGCGAACAGGGCGGGCTGGGCGTACTCGGTGCGGTCCAGCAGCCCGTGGCCGGGGTCGCCGGGGGCCGCGTCGATCACCTCCCGCAGCGGGCGGTCGAGCAGCGGATCGAGTTCCGCGCAGACCGCGTCGAAGGCGTCGGCGAAGACCGGGAACCGTGCGTACAGTCCGGCGCCCATGCCGGTGCGCTGGCTGCCCTGGCCGGGGAACAGGAAGGCGGTCTTCGCGGCCGGGCCGGTGATCCCGCGCACCAGGTCCGCCGACGGCTCGCCGGCGGCGAGGGCGGCGAGCGCCTGGAGCAGGGTCTGCCGGTCCGTGCCGGTGAGGGCGGCCCGGTGCTCGAAGGCGCTGCGGTTCAGCGCCAGGGAGCGGCCCACGTCCGCGACGGCGAGGGTCGGGGCATGCTCCGTGTGCCGGAGCAGCCGGGCGGCCTGCTCCCGCAGCGCGTCCGCATCACGGGCGGAGAGCAGCCAGGGCAGGGCGGGCTCGGCGGGGGCGACGGGCGTGTCAGGGGGCGGCGCGGGGGCGGCGGCCGGGGCCGGTTCGGTGGGCTGTTCGAGGATGGTGTGGGCGTTGGTGCCGCTGACTCCGAACGACGACACCGCGGCCCGCCGGGGGCGGCCGGTCTCCGGCCACGGGGTGTCGTCGGTGAGCAGCCGGACCGCGCCGGCCGACCAGTCGACGTGGGGTGTCGGCGCGTCGACGTGCAGGGTGCGCGGCAGCGCCCCGTGCCGCATGGCCTGCACCATCTTGATGATGCCTGCGACGCCGGCGGCGGCCTGGCTGTGTCCGATGTTCGACTTCAGCGACCCCAGCAACAGCGGCTGCTGCGCGCCGCGTTCCCGGCCGTACGTGGCCAGGAGCGCCTGGGCCTCGATCGGGTCGCCCAGCCGGGTCCCGGTGCCGTGCGCCTCCACCGCGTCGACCTCGGAAGCGGTCAGTCCGGCGTCGGCGAGGGCCGCCCGGATGACCCGCTGCTGGGAGGGGCCGTTGGGGGCGGTCAGGCCGTTGCTGGCGCCGTCCTGGTTGACGGCGGAGCCGCGAACGAGGGCGAGCACCGGGTGGCCGTTGCGCCGGGCGTCCGAGAGGCGTTCCAGGACGAGCAGTCCGGCGCCCTCTGCCCAGGAGGTGCCGTCGGCGGCGGCGGCGAACGGTTTGCAGCGGCCGTCTTCGGCGAGCACCCGTTGCCGGCTGAACTCCACGAACGCGCCCGGTGTCGACATCACGGTCACCCCGCCGGCGAGCGCCAGCGAACATTCGCCGGCCCGCAGCGACCGGGCCGCGAGGTGGACCGCGACCAGCGACGAGGAGCACGCCGTGTCGACGGTCACCGCGGGCCCTTCGAGGCCGAGGCTGTAGGAGATCCGCCCGGACGCCACGCTGCCCGCGCTGCCGATGCCGAGGTAGCCCTCGAGCTCTTCGGAGGGTTCGGTGACGCGCGACCCGTAGTCGTGGTGGCTGCATCCGACGAAGACGCCGCTCGCGCTGCCCTTGAGGGAGAGCGGGTCGATGCCGGCCCGCTCGAACGCCTCCCAGGAGAGTTCGAGCAGCAGCCGCTGCTGGGGGTCGATGGTCAGCGCCTCGCGCGGGGAGATCCCGAAGAAGGCCGGGTCGAAGCGGTCGGCGTCGTGCAGGAAGCCGCCTTCCCGCGCGTAGGTGCTGCCGACCCGGTCCGGGTCCGGGTCGTAAAGGCCGTCCAGGTCCCAGCCCCGTCCGGTGGGGAAGCCGGTGATCGCGTCCCGTCCGCCCGCGACGAGCTCCCACAGCTCCTCGGGGGTGCTGACGCCGCCGGGGTAGCGGCAGCTCATGGCGACCACGGCGATCGCCTCGTCCTCGGGCACCGCGGCGGCCGCGGGCGGCTGCCCGGGGGCGTCGGGTGCCTCGGTGGCGGGCGCCCCCGGCAGTTCGGCGCGCAGGTGTCCGGCCAGGGTGGTGGCCGTGGGGTAGTCGAAGGCCAGGGTCACCGACAGGCGCAGGCCGGTGGCCGCGGCGAGCCGGTTGCGCAGTTCGACGGCGGTCAGCGAGTCGAAGCCGACGTCCTTGAACGCCTGGTCGGGTCCCACCGCCTCGGGCCCGGGGTGGCCGAGCACGGCGGCGACCTCGCGGCGGACCAGGTCCAGCAGGGCCCGGTCGCGTTCCGCCGGGGGCAGTGCGGCGAGCCGCAGCGCCGGCGGCTCGGCGCCGTCGGCGCTGCCCCGGGACCCGGCCGCGGCGGCGAGCGCTTCCCGCACCTCGGGCAGGTCCCCGAGGGCGGCGCTGGGCCGGAGCGCGGTGAACGCCCGGGTGAAGCGGTCCCAGGCGAAGTCGGCGACGAGGACGGCCGTGTCGTCGTGGTCGAGGGCCTGGTGCAGCGCGGTGGTGGCCACGGCGGGGTCCATGGCGGGCAGGCCGTCGCGGATCAGCCGTTCGGCGACCGCTCCGGAGGCCAGGCTCTCGCCGCCCCACAGGCCCCAGGCCACCGAGGTGCCGGGCAGTCCGAGGTCGCGGCGCTGCCGGGCCAGGGCGTCGAGGTAGGCGTTGGCGGCGGCGTAGCTGCCCTGGCCGGTGCCGCCGAGGGTGCCGGCGAGAGAGGAGAACAGCACGAAGGCGGTCAGGTCGATTCCCCGGGTGAGCGCGTCGAGGTTGCGTGCGCCGTCGAGCTTGGGGCGCAGGACGCCGGCCGCGCGTTCGGGGGTGATGGAATCGATCACCCCGTCGTCGAGGACGCCCGCGGTGTGCAGGACGGCGCGCAGCGGGCGCTCGGCCGGAATGCCGGCGAGCAGTTCCGCCAGTGCGTCGCGGTCGGCGACGTCGCAGGCCACCGCGGTGGCGTCGGCGCCGAGTCCGCGCAGTTCGGCGAGCAGGGCGTCGGCTCCCGGGGCCTGTGCGCCGCGCCGGCTGGTGAGCAGCAGGTGCGCGGTGCCGGTGCGGGCGAGCCGGCGGGCGATCTGGGCGCCAAGGCCGCCGGTGCCGCCGGTGATCAGGACGGTGCCCTCGGGTGTCCAGTCGCGTGCGGGGGCGGTGTCGCCGAGTCCGGCGTGGACGACCCTGCGGCCGTAGACGCTGGTGGCGCGCACCGCCAGCTGGTCCTCGCCGTCGGGGTTGGTCAGGGCTTCGGCGAGCCGGGTCGCGGCCCGGTCGTCGAGCCGTCGCGGCAGGTCGACCAGGCCGGCCCAGCGCTGCGGGTACTCGACGCCGGCGACCCCGCCGAGGCCCCAGGCCAGGGCTTGGAGGGTGCTGTCGATCCGGTCGGAGCGGCCGACCGACACCGCGCCCCGGGTGGCGCTCCAGAGCGGGGCGTCGGTGCCGAGGTCGCCCAGGGCCTGGAGGAGCGCGACGGTCAGGGTGAGGCCGAGGGGGAGCGCCGATCCGTCGCCGTGCGGTTCCTCGGCCAGGGCGAGCAGCGACAGGATTCCGGCGGGCGGCCCGTCGGCGCGGTCGTGGGCGTCGCGGAGCAGTGCGGCGAACCGCGTCCGGTCGGTCGCGTCGTGGCTGGCCTCGACCAGGACGGGGGTGGCGCCGTGTCCGCGCAGGGTGTCCGCGGCGAACGCGACGGCCGGGTCGTCGGCGGCGACGGCCGGGGCGACGAGGAGCCAGCTGCCTGTGAGCCGGGGCCGCTCGGGTGCCGGCAGGGGCTTCCAGGCGACCCGGTAGCGCCAGCTGTCGGCGGTCCGGTCGTCGGCGCGGCCGCGCGCCCACTCGGCGAGGGTGGGCACCAGGGAAGCAAGGGAGACCCGCAGCTCTTCGTCCTCGACCTGCAGGGTGGTGGCGAGGGCGTCCAGGTCCGCGCGGTCGACCGCCGCCCAGAAGCCGGAGTCGGCCGGGCCGGCGCCGGTCGCGGCGTCGGCGGGCCGGCCGGGGGTGGCGTCCAGCCAGTAGCGCTGCTGCTGGAAGGCGTAGGTGGGCAGGGGCCGCTTGCGCGCGCCGGTTCCGGCGAACACCGCGTCCCAGTCCACCGGCAGTCCGCGGACCTGGACCTCGGTGAGCGCGGCGAGGAAGCGGCCGGGGCCGCCCTCGGTGCGGCGCAGGGTGCCGACGACGGCCCCGTCGCCGACCCCGGCCGCCTCGACGGCCTCCTGGATCCAGACGGTCAGCGCGGGGTGGGTGCTGCACTCGACGAAGGTGTGGTGCCCGTCGGCGACGAGCGCGTCGAGCGCCCGGCCGAACTCCACCGGCCGGCGCAGGTTCTCGTACCAGTACGCGGCGTCCAGGTCCAGGGTGTCCACGGGGCCGCCGCTGACCGTCGAGTAGAACGGGACGGCGGAGGTCCGCGGCGCGATGCCGCCGAGCAGGGCGAGCAGTTCCTCGCGGAGCTCCTCCACCTGGGGCGAGTGTCCGGCGAAGTCCACGCCTGGGACCGGCCAGGCCAGGACGCCCGCCTCGGCGTACTGCTCGCGCAGCCGTTCCAGTGCAGCCGGGTCGCCGGAGACCGTCACCGACGTCGGCCCGTTGACCGCGGCAACGTCGAGTGCCCCGTCGTGGGCGGACAGTGCCTCGCGCACGGCTTCGACCGGCTGCGGCACGAACAGCATGCCGCCGCGTCCGGTCAGGGCCAGCAGGGCCCGGCTGCGCAGGGCGACGATCCGGGCCGCGTCGTCCAGCGAGAGCGCGCCGGCCACGCAGGCGGCGGCGATCTCGCCCTGGGAGTGGCCGACCACGGCGTCGGGGACGATCCCGTGCGCCCGCCACAGCTCGGCCAGCGACACCATCACCGCCCACAGCACCGGCTGCACCACGTCCACCCGGTCGAGCGGGGGCGCGTCGGGCGCGTCGCGCAGGACCGCGAGCAGCGACCACTCCAGGTGCGGGGCGAGGGCGCGTTCGCACGCCGCGATCCGGTCGGCGAAGGCCGGGGCGTGGTCGAGCAGTTCCCGGGCCATGCCGGCCCACTGGGTTCCCTGGCCGGGGAAGACGAAGACGGTCCTGGCCGACCGGGCGACGATGCCTTGGACCAGGCCGGGTGCGCGCTCTCCGGCGGCCAGCGCGGCCAGGCCGCCCAGCAGGGTCGCCCGGTCGCCGCCGACGACGGCCGCGCGGTGCTCGAAGGCGGTCCTGGTGGTGGCCAGCGAGTAGCCGACGTCGGCGGACGGCAGCTCCGGCCGCTCCGTCAGGTACGCGTGCAGCCGCTCCGCCTGGGCCTTCACCGCCTCGGCGGTCCGCCCGGACAGGACCCACGGGACGGCGGCGGGTGCGGGCCCGGCGGGCAGGGCGGGTGCGGGCCCGGCGGGCGGCTGTTCGATGACGACGTGGGCGTTGGTGCCGCTCAGGCCGAACGAGGACACTCCGGCCCGGCGCGGCCGGCCGGTCTCGGGCCAGGGGGTGGCCTCGGTCAGCAGGGCGACGGCGCCCGCCGTCCAGTCGACGTTCGGGGTCGGCCGGTCGATGTGCAGGGTGCGCGGCAGTTCGCCGTGCCCCATGGCCAGCACCATCTTGATGATGCCGCCGACGCCGGCGGCGGCCTGGGTGTGCCCGATGTTCGACTTCAGCGACCCGAGCCACACCGGCCGGTCGGCCGGCCGGTCCTGGCCATAGATGGCCAGCAGCGCGTCGGCCTCGATCGGGTCGCCCAGCCGGGTGCCGGTGCCGTGCGCCTCGACGGCGTCCACGTCGGCGGCCGACAGCCGGGCGTTCGCCAGCGCGTCGCGGATCACCCGCTGCTGGGCCAGGCCGCTGGGCGCGGTCAGTCCGTTGCTCGCGCCGTCCTGGTTGATCGCCGAGCCGCGCAGTACCGCGAGTACCGGGTGGCCGTTGCGGCGGGCGTCCGAGAGACGTTCCAGGAGCAGCAGGCCCACGCCCTCTGCCATGCCGAAGCCGTCCGCCGCGGCGGCGAAGGACTTGCAGCGCCCGTCCTCGGCAAGCCCGCGCTGCCGGCTGAAGCCGGTGAACGACAGCGGGGTGCCCATCACCGTGGCGCCGCCCGCCAGGGCCAGCGTGCACTCGCCCGAGCGCAGCGACTGCGCGGCGAGGTGGACCGCCACCAGTGACGAGGAGCAGGCCGTGTCCACGGTCACGGCGGGCCCCTGGAGGCCGAGCTGGTAGGCGACCCGCCCGGACAGGACGCTGGTGGAGATGCCCGCGATGAACAGGCCCTCCAGTTCCTCGGGGATGTCGCGCAGGGTGCCGCCGTAGCCCTGGTAGGAGGCGCCGGCGAAGACGCCGGTCGGGGTGCCGCGCAGGGTGGACGGGTCGATGCCGGCGCGCTCGATCGCCTCCCAAGAGGTTTCGAGCAGCAGTCGCTGCTGCGGGTCCATGGCGAGGGCCTCGCGCGGGGAGATCCCGAAGAACCCGGGGTCGAAGCGGTCCGCGTCCCTGACGAATCCGCCCGCGGCAGCGTAGCTCCGGCCGGGCCGGTCGGGGTCCGCGTCGTACAGCGTGTCGAGGTCCCAGCCCCGGTCGGACGGCAGCCCGGAGACGGCGTCGCGCCCGTCCGCGACCAGGCGCCACAGGTCCTCGGGGGTGCGGACGCCGCCAGGGTAGCGGCAGCTCATGGCGACGATCACGATGGGGTCGTCGTCGGCGGCGGGTAGCGCCGTCGGGGGCTGCCGGACGGTGGCGGGCTCCTCGGCGGCACCCAGCAGGCCGGTCTCCAGGCGTCCGGCGAGCGCAGTCGCCGACGAGTAGTCGAAGACGACGGTGACCGGGAGCCGCAGGCCGGTGGCGGCGTTGAGTCGGTTGCGCATGTCCACGGCGGTCAGGGAGTCGAAGCCCAGCTCGCGGAAGGCGCGGCCGGGGGCGACCGCGTCCGGCGAGTCGTGGCCGAGGACGGCGGCCGCGTGGGTCCGGACCAGCTCGACCAGCACCCGGGTCCGCTCGGCCGCCGGGAGCGGCGCCAGCCGGTCGCGAAGCGCCGAGGGGGTCCCCCCGGCACCGGTCCCGCCGGTCTCCGGTCCGGCGGCCAGCGCGCTGCGCACCTCGGGGAGTTCCCCGATCAGCGGGCTGGGGCGCGCCGAGGTGAAGACCGTCGCGAAGCGGTCCCAGTCGATGTCGGCGACCACGACCACCGTCTCGTCGTGGTCCAGGACCTGCTGGAGCCCGGTGATCGCGACCGCGGGCGGCATGAAGAGCACGCCGTGGCCGCGCAGGGTCTCCTCCGCCAGTTCGGCCGCCATCCCGCCGGCCCCGCCCTCGGGGCTCCAGATGCCCCACACCACGGAGGTCGCGGCGAGGCCGCGGCTCCTGCGGTCCTCGGCGAGGCCGTCGAGGTAGGCGTTGGCGGCGGCGTAGGCGCCGTGGACGGCGCTGCCCCACACCCCGGAGATGGAGGAGAACAGCACGAACGCGTCGAGGGTGTCCCGGTCGAAGAGCAGGTCCAGGTTCCGGGCCCCGCCGACCTTGGCGTGCAGAGTGTCGGCGAACTCGTCCGCGTCGGTGTCGGGCAGTGGCACCAGCAGCCCGGCCCCCGCGGCGTGGAAGACGGTGCTGATCCGGTGGCCGTCCTGTTCGAGGCCGTCCTTCAACGCACGCAGGGCCTGAAGGTCGGCGACGTCGCACGAGGCCAGGGTGGCCCGGGTGCCGAGCGCGGCCAGTTCCTCGGCGAGCTCCGGCGCACCCGGCGTGTCCGGGCCGCGCCGGCTGACCAGCACCAGGTGCCCGGCTCCCCGCCGGGCCAGCCAGCGCGCGATCTGCGCGCCGATCCCGCCGGTACCGCCGGTGATCAGCACGGTGCCCCCGGGCCGCCAGCTCCGCCGCGGCGCGGTGTCGCCCAGGGCGGACCGGACCAGCCGCCGGCCGTGGCAGCCGGTGGCCCGGACGGCCACCTGGTCCTCGTCCCCGGCCTGGCCGGCCAGCACCCGGCACAGCCGCCCGGCGGTGTCCGGGTCCAGGACCTCCGGGAGGTCGACCAGACCGCCCCAGCGCTGCGGGAACTCCAGCGCGGCGACCCGGCCCAGGCCCCAGAGCAGGTTCTGCGCGGCGCTGACCCCGCTCCCGGTGTCCGTGCCCCCGACCGACACCGCGCCCCGGGTCGCCCACCACAGGGGCGCGCCGATCCCTGCGTCGCCGAGGGCCTGCACCAGGGCCAGGTTGAGCGCGGTGCCCAGCGGGACGGAGGGGTGTTCCGGGTGCGGGCGCTCGTCGAGGCCCAGCAGCGACAGCACTCCCGTCACCGGTCCTGGCAGCGCGTCGAGGGACGCGCGCACCCGGTCGGCCAGCACGGCGCGGTCGGCCGCCGCCTCGGTGATCCGTATGTGGACCACCGAGGCCCCGGCCTGCTCCATGGCGTGGACGGTCGCCTCCGACCGGCGTGCCCCGTCCTCGGACTGGCCGTCCGACGACAGCACGAGCCAGCTGCCGTCCAATGCGACCGCCGGGCCCTCGGGCAGGGCCCGCCAGGTCACGCGGTAGCGCCAGGAGTCGACCACCGAACGCTCGGTGCGCTCGGTGCGCCAGCTGGCGAGCGCGGGGAGCACCACGTTCAGCGGGTCCTCGGGCGCCACCCCGAGGGCGGTGGTGAACCGGTCCAGGTCACCCCCGCCCAGGGCCTCCCAGAAGTCGTCGCCCGCCGCGGACGGACCGGACGGACCGCCCGCCGCAGGGCCGGTGTCCTCCAGCCAGTACGGGCGGCGCTGGAAAGCGTAGGTGGGCAGGGAGACGCCGCCCGGACGGTGTCCGGCGAACACCCGGTCCCAGTCGGGCAGCAGGCCGCCCACGTGGGCCTCTCCCAGGGACGTCAGGAAGCGGTCGAGGCCGCTCTCGCCGCGCCGCAGCGTGCCCACGACCACGGCGGGGCCCTGCGCGGAACCGGCGGTGTCGGCCGCGTCGGCGGTCTGCTGGACACCGAAGGTGAGCACGGGGTGCGGGCTGGACTCGACGAAGAACCGGAAGCCCTCCCCCAGCAACGCCTCCGTGGCCTGCCCGAACTCCACCGTCTCCCGCAGGTTCCGGTACCAGTACTCGGTGTCGAGGAACTTCGTGTCCAGCCAGCCGCCCGTCACCGTCGAGAAGAACGGCACCCCGCCCGAGACGGGCACAATGCCGTCCAGGTCGGCGAGCAGCTGCTCGCGGACCTCCTCCACATGCGCGGAGTGCGACGCGTAGTCGACCTCGATCAACCGCGCCCGCACCCCCTCCCCCACCAGAGCCTCCACCAACGCGGCGACCGCGTCCGCGTCACCCGACACCACCGTCGACGACGGACCGTTCACCGCCGCCACCGACAACCGGCCCGCGATCCGCTCCCGCACCGCCTCGACCGGCAGGGGCACCGACGCCATCCCGCCACGGCCCGCCAACGCCCCCACCGCACGGGAACGCAGCGCAACCACCCGCGCCCCGTCGTCGATGCTCAGACCGCCCGCCACCACGGCCGCGGCGATCTCGCCCTGCGAGTGGCCGACCACCGCGTCCGGAACAACACCGAACGCACGCCACACCTCCGCCAGCGACACCATCACCGCCCACAGCACCGGCTGCACCACATCCACCCGCGCCAACAGCGCCTCCGAACCCAACGCCTCCACCAACGACCAGTCGACGTAAGGCGCCAGCGCCTGCCCGCACTCCGCCATCCGCCCCGCGAACACAGGCGACCCGGCCAGCAGCTCCGCGGCCATCCCCACCCACTGCGAACCCTGACCCGGGAACACCAGCGCCACCCGACCGGACGACACACCGTCGCCCCGCACCAGGCCCGGCACCGAGCGGCCCTCCGCCAGCGCCCTCACGCCGTCGAGCAGTCGGTCCGGGTCGGTGCCCACCACCACGGCGCGCCGTTCGAAGGCGGTCCGCGTGAGGGCGAGGGCGCGGCCGGTGTCGGCGGCCCGCAGGGGTGCGGGACCGGCGCTCAGGTGTGCCAGCAGCCGGGCCGCCTGGTCGCGCAGCGCCTCGTCGGTACGCCCCGACAGCACCCAGGGCAGCGGGTACGCATCGCCGTCGGCCGCAGTGTCGGCCGCCGGTACGGCTTCCTCCGCCGGGGCCTGTTCCAGGATCAGATGGGCGTTGGTGCCGCTGACGCCGAAGGCGGACACCCCGGCCCGGCGCGGGTGTCCCGTGTCGTCCCAGACGCGGGCCTCGGAGAGGATTTCCACGGCTCCCGACGACCAGTCCACCATGGGCGTCGGCCGGTCCGCGTGCAGGGTCCTGGGCAGTTCGCCGTGCTCGATCGCCAGCACCATCTTGATGACGCCGCCCACTCCGGCCGCCGCCGAGGTGTGGCCGATGTTCGACTTCAACGAGCCCAGCCACAAAGGCCGTTCGGCGGGCCGCCGCTGACCGTACGTGGCCAGCAGCGCCTGCGCCTCGATGGGGTCGCCGAGGGTGGTGCCGGTGCCGTGCGCCTCCACCGCGTCCACTTCGGACGCCGACAGGCCCGCGTCCGCGAGCGCCGCCCGGATCACCCGCTGCTGTGCCGGGCCGCTGGGCGCCGTCAGGCCGTTGCTCGCACCGTCCTGGTTCGTGGCCGAACCCCGGATGACGGCCAGCACCGGGTGCCCGTTGCGCCGCGCGTCCGACAGCCGTTCCAGCAGCAGGACGCCGGCGCCCTCGGACCAACCGGTTCCGTCCGCGTCGGCCCCGAACGCCTTGCAGCGGCCGTCGGCCGACAGTGCCCGCTGGCGGCTGAACGCCACGAACGCGTCGGGGGTCGCCATCACCGACACCCCGCCGGCCAGGGCCAGCGTGCAGTCGCCGGCCCGCAGGGCCCGGATCGCCAGGTGCAGGGCGACCAGAGAAGAGGAGCAGGCCGTGTCCACGGTCACCGCGGGCCCTTCCAGGCCCAGGGTGTAGGCGATCCGGCCGGAGACCACACTGCTCGCGGTCCCGGTGTCCAACAGGCCCTGGACCTCGGGGAGGTGGCGCGAACCCGCGCCGTAGCCGTTGCCGATCGCCCCGAGGAAGACACCCGTGCCGGTGCGCCGCAGCGTGCGGGGGTCGATCGTGGCCCGCTCGACCGCCTCCCAGGCGGTCTCCAGTGCCAGCCGCTGCTGGGGGTCCATGGCCAGGGCCTCGCGCGGCGAGATGCCGAAGAACTCCGCGTCGAACTCGGCGGCGTCGTGGAGGAAGCCGCCGTGCCGGGTGTAGGAGGTACCGGGCCGCTCGGGGTCCGGGTCGTAGAGGCCCTCCAGGTCCCAGCCGCGGTTGACCGGCCAGGCGGAGACCGCGTCGGCGCCCCGGGAGACCAGGTCCCACAGCAGTTCCGGCGTGTCGGTGCCGCCGGGATAGCGGCAGGCCATGGAGACGACGGCGATCGGTTCGTGGCGGGCCTGCTCGGCCTCGCGCAGCTGCCTCCGGGTGTCACCGAGGTCTGCGGTGGCGCGCCTGAGGTAGTCGAGCAGCTTCTTGTCGTCGGACATCAGTGCCAGCTCTCTTTCAGGCGTTTCCGAAGTCGTTGTCGAGCAGGGCGAACAGCTCGTCCGCTGTCGCCGTTTCCATCGCGGTGGCGTTGTCGTCCACCGGTCCCGGCGGTGGTGCCTCGCCCCCCGGTGCGCCGGCGCGCCGGCCCCAGCCGTGCAGCAGTTCGTTCAGTCGTTCGCCGACCCCGTCGGTGTCGGCCGCTCCGGGCGGGACGGCCGCGAGGAGCGCGGCCAGCCGGTCCAGCTCGGCCAGCAGCGGCGAGGGCGGTTCGGGCGCGGCGGACAGCTCCGCGTCCAGGTGGGCGGCGAGCGCCTCTGGCGTCGGGTGGTCGAAGACGACCGTCGGCGGGACGGCCAGCCCGGTGGCCTCGCACAGCGCGTTCCTGAACCGCACCGCGAGCATCGAGTCGAAGCCGATCTCGGAGAAGGCGCGTTCCGGGCGCACCGGACCGGTTCCGGAATGGCCGAGGACCGCGGCCGCGTGCCGGACGACCAGGTCGAGCACCGCTTGGCGGCGTGCCTGCCGGTCCAGCGGGGCCAGCCGGGCGGCCAGTCGCACGGCGGGGGTGCCGTCCTCGTCGCCCGCGGTCTGCGGAGTGTCCTCGGCCGGCACCGCGGTGGTGGCCGCGGCGGCCGTCCGGCCCGGTGTGGGCAGCCAGTACCGGTCGCGCTGGAAGGGGTACGTCGGCAGCAGGACGGGTGCCGGGCCGCCCGGCCCGGGGGCCCCCGTCCAGGGCGACCAGTCCACCGGGCCGCCGCCGGCCGCCCACGCCTCGGTCAGTGAGGCCAGCAGCCGGTCCCGGCCGCCGTCGCCGCGCCGCAGCGTGCCGACCGCCGACACCTCCCGCCCGGCCGCCGCGGCCACCGCCTCGATCCCGGCGAGCAGCACCGGATGCGGGCTGACCTCGACGAGCAGGGTGTGGCCCGCGTCGAGCAGGGCGCGGGTCGCTCCGACGAAGTCGACCGGCTCGCGCAGGTTGCGGTACCAGTAGGCGGCGTCGAGCGATTCTCCGGCGACGGGTTCGCCGGTCACCGTCGAGTAGAGCGGGACGGCCGAGGCGCGGGGGCGTATCCCGGCGAAGGCTTCGCGCAGTTCGTCCTCGATCTCGGCGACCTGGGCCGAGTGGGCCGCGTAGTCCACCGGGATCGCCTTGGCCCGCACACCTTCCCGGTCGCAGGCCGCGAGCAGGGCGGCCAGCTCCTCGGGCTCCCCGGCGACGACCACGGCGTCGGGGCCGTTCACCGCGGCCACGCAGAGGCGTCCGCCGGCGGGCATCAGGCTCGTGGTCCGCTCGGCGGAGGCGGCGACCGACACCATGCCGCCGCGTCCCGCCAGCCTCAGCAGCGCCCGGCTGCGCCGCGCCACCACGAGGGCCGCGTCGTCGAGCGACAGCGCTCCGGCGACGTGGGCGGCGGCGATCTCGCCCTGGCTGTGTCCGACGACCGCGTCCGGGGTGACCCCGGTGTCGCGCCAGTGCGCGGCCAGCGCGACCATCACGGCGAAGAGCGCCGGCTGGACGACGTCCACGCGGTCGAGCGTCGGCGCGCCGGGCGCGCCGCGCAGCACCTCGGTCAGGGACCAGTCGGTGTGCGGGGCGAGCGCCCGTTCGCAGGCGTCGATGGCGGCGGCGAACGGCGCGGAGGCGTCGAGCGCCGCCGTGGCCATGCCGGCCCACTGCGAGCCCTGGCCGGGGAAGACGAAAACCGTACGGCCGCCGCGCGCCCGGTCCCGCACGGCGTCGGGCGCGGGTTCGCCCGCCGCGAGGGCGTCCAGCCGGCCGAGGAGCGCGTCGCGGTCGCGGCCGAGGACTGCTGCCCGGTAGGGCAGGGCGGGGCGGGTGGTGGCGAGCGCACGGGCCGGGGCGGCGGCGCCCCCGTCGGGGCCGGCCCGCAGGTGCTCGCCCAGTCGGCGCGCCTGTCGGCGCAGGGCCGCGGGGGTCATGGCGGAGAGGAGCCACGGAACGGTGGTCCCGGTGTCCTCGGAGGGTTCGCCGTCCGTGCAGTCGGGCAGCGGGCCGGCGTCGGCGGCGGGTGCTTCCTCCAGGACGGCGTGGGCGTTGGTGCCGCTCATGCCGAACGCGGAGACGCCGGCCCGGCGCGGCCGGTCCCCGTCCGGGGCGTCCCAGGGGCGGGCGTCCGCGAGCAGCCGGACCGCGCCGGCCGACCAGTCCACCCGGCTGGACGCCTCCTGTGCGTGCAGGGTGCCGGGGAGCACGCCGTTGCGCAGTGCGAGCACCGTCTTGATGACGCCGGCGACCCCGGCGGCGGCCTGGGTGTGCCCGATGTTGGACTTCAGCGATCCCAGCCACAGCGGGCGGTCGGCGGGCCGGTCCTGGCCGTAGGTGGCCAGCAGGGCCTGCGCCTCGATGGGGTCGCCGAGCACGGTGCCGGTGCCGTGCCCCTCGACCAGGTCGATATCGGCGCCGGACAGTCCTGCCGCGGCCAGCGCGGTCCTGATCACCCGCTGCTGCGCGGGGCCGCTCGGAGCGGTGAGGCCGTTGCTGGCACCGTCCTGGTTCACCGCGGTGCCCCGTACGAGGGCGAGGACCGGATGTCCGAGGCGGCGCGCGTCGGAGAGGCGTTCCACGAGCAGGACGCCCACCCCTTCGCCCCAGCCCGTGCCGTTCGCCCCTTCGGCGAAGGAGCGGCAGCGGCCGTCGGGCGACAGGCCCTGCTGACGGCTGAACTCGACGAAGACGTCCGGGCTCGCCATCACCGCGGCGCCGCCGACCAGGGCGAACGAGCAGTCGCCGGCGCGCAGTGCCTGGCCGGCCAGGTGCAGTGCCACCAGCGAGGACGAGCAGGCCGTCTCCACGGTCACGGCGGGGCCGCCGAGTCCGAGGGTGTAGGCGACGCGGCCGGAGGCGACGCTGGTGACCGTGCCGCTGAGGAGGTGCCCCTCGATCTCGTCGGACGGGTTCTGCGGGCCGGTGCCGTAGCCCTGGGCGGCGACGCCGACGTAGACGCCGCCCTCGCTGCCGCGGACCGACGCGGGGTCGAGTCCGGCCCGCTCCAGTGCCTCCCAGCTGGTTTCGAGGAGCAGTCGCTGCTGCGGGTCCATGGCCAGTGCTTCGCGCGGGGAGATGCCGAAGAACTCCGCGTCGAACTCGGCCGCGCCGTCCAGGAATCCGCCGCCGGTGGTGTAGAAGGTGCCCGGGTGCAGGGGGTCCGGGTCGTAGAGGGTGTCCAGCGGCCAGCCGCGGTCGGCGGGCAGCGCGGCGACCGCGTCCACTCCGTCGGCCACCAGCTGCCACAGGTCCTCGGGCGAGCGGACGCCGCCCGGGAACCGGCAGGCCATCGAGACGATCGCCAGGGGTTCGTCGGCCGCCGCGGGCCCGGCCGCGCCGCCGGCGGCGGCCGCGGAGTCCGTCGCGGCCGTGCCGGTCGTGCCGTCGGCGTCCGGTCCGGTGCCGCTCAGCTCGGCGAAGAGGTGGGCGGCGAGGGCGGCTGCCGTCGGGTGGTCGAAGACGGTGGTGAACGCGAGCGGCAGAGCGGTGGCCGCGACCAGCCGGTTGCGGAGTTCGACGGCGGTGAGCGAGTCGAAGCCCAGCTCGCGGAACGGGCGGTCGGCCATGAGGCCGGCGGCCGACTCGTGGCCCAGCACGGCGGCCGCTTCGCTCCGCACCAGTTCCGTCAGCAGTTTGCGGCCCTCGGGCTCGGACAGTCGGTGCAGCCGGTGCAGCCACGACGGGTCGCCGCCCGTGCCGGGTCCGGACCCGGCGGAGGTGTCCGCGTCCGCGGGGTCGCCGTCCGCCGCCCGGGGCTCCGGGGCGGCCGACAGGCCGCGCAGCAGCGCACTGTCCCTGACCGAGCCGAAGATCGGCGCGAAGCGGCTCCAGTCCAGCTCGGCGACGACCGGTTCGCCCTCGTCCAGGGTCAGCGCCAGGCCGAGCGAGGAGAGCGCCGCTGCCGGGGCCATCGGCACCAGCCCGTGGCGGCGCAGGCCGTCGCCGACCGCGCCCTCGGCCATGCCCGCTCCGGCCCAGGGGCCCCAGGCCACCGAGGTCGCCGTCAGGCCCCGGCCGCGCCTCGCCGCGGCGAGGCCGTCCAGGTAGGCGTTGGCTGCCGCGTAGGCGCCCTGGCCGCCACTGCCCCAGGTGCCCGAGATCGAGGAGAACAGCACGAAGGCGTCCAGCGGGCGGTCTTCGAACAGGGCGTCGAGGTGGGCCGCGCCGCACGTCTTGGCCGCCGTCCGCCGGGCCAGTTCCTCCGGCGTGCAGTCCATCAGCGCGGTGTCCGAGGTGAGTCCGGCGGTGTGCACCACGGCCCGTACGGTGTCGCCCTCGTCGCGCAGCCGCCCCAGGACCCGCTCCAGCGCGGTGCGGTCGGCGACGTCGCAGGCCAGCAGTGTGCTCCGGGCGCCGAGCGCCGCCAGGGCGTCGACCAGCGCGTCGGCTCCGGGGGCCTCGGGGCCCCGCCGGCCGAGGAGGACGAGGTGCTCCGCGCCGCGCTCCGCGAGCCAGCGCGCCACCTGGGCGCCGAGGCCTCCGGTGCCGCCGGTGACGAGGACCGTGCCGCGCGGCGTCCACGGTGCGGGCGCGGGTGTCGCGGGCTCCGGCGCGGGGACGAGTCGACGGCCCAACGGTGCCGGCGCGCGTACGGCCACCTGGTCCTCGCCGTCCCGTCCGGCCAGCACCGCGCACAGCCCGTCCAGCGCGGGCCCGTCCAGCAGGTCCGGCAGGTCGACCAGGCCGCCCCAGCGCAGCGGGTGCTCCAGTGCCGCCACCCGGCCCAGGCCCCACACCTGGGCCTGCTCGGGGCGGACCTCCTCCGTGCCGTCGGCTGCCACCGCGCCGCGGGTGGCGCACCACAGGGGTGCGTCGATGCCGCTGTCGCCCAGGGCCTGGAGCAGCAGCAGGGTCCCGGTCAGGCAGGCGTCGAGCATCGGCAGGCCAGGGCGGGGGCCCTGGGCCAGGGCCAGCAGCGACAGGACGCCCTCCAAGGAGCCGAACTCCGGGAGCAGCGAGGCCAGTTCGGCGCGTTCGGCGGCGGCCCCGACCCGGATCACGGCCACGTCGGCGCCGTGTCCGGCGAGCGCCTGTTCGCAGGCGAGTGCGGTGTCCTCGGCACCGGGTCCGTCCGGGGTGACGAGCAGCCAGCGGCCGGAGAGGCGGGGCTCCGCGGGCGGGGTGAGCGGCTCCCATGCGATGCGGTAGCGGCGGGGGCCGACGGGGACCTCGGTCTCCCGGCGGGAGCGCCGGGCGGCGGGGGCCGGGTCCGGCGCGGCCACCGGCCAGAAGCGCCTGCGCTGGAAGGCGTAGGTGGGCAGGTCGACCCGCCGCACGTCGGTGCCGCTCCAGCCCGCCGACCAGTCCACCGCCACGCCGCGCAGGTGCAGCGAGGCGAGTGCGGTGCGGACCGCGTCCGGCTCGCCGCGGCCGTCGCGCAGCAGCGGCACCGTCCCGGGGCCGCCGGGGCCGCCGGGGCCGCCGGGGGTGGGCGTGGCGTCGGGGAGGCAGGCGTGAAGCATGCCGGACAGCACGCCGCCCGGTCCGAGTTCGAGGTACGTCGTCGCGCCCTCGGCCCGCAGCCGGCGGGCCCCTTCCAGGAAGCGCACGGTGCCCCGGACGTGGCGCACCCAGTGCTCGGGGGAACGGAGTTCCGCGGCCGTGGCCGTGCGCCCGGTCAGGTTGGAGACGATCTCGATGCCGGGCGCGTGGTAGGTCAGCGACTCGGCCACGTCCCGGAACGCGTCGAGCATCCCGTCCATCCGGGCGGAGTGGAACGCGTGGCTCACGCTCAGCCGGCGGGTGCGCCGTCCGCGGGAGCGGAACGCCCCGGCCAGGCGCAGCACCGCGTCCGCGTCACCGGACAGGACCACGGAGGTGGGCCCGTTGACGGCGGCGATGTCCACCGCGTCCCGGCCCGGGTCCCGGTCCGCTTCCGTCTCCGGGAGGGGGTGCCCGGTGCGGTCGTCCAGCAGGGCCTGGTGTACTTCCTCCTCGGTGGCCTCCACCGCCACCATCGCCCCGCCCTCGGGCAGTTCGTCCATCAGCCGGCCCCGGGCCGTTACCAGCGCGCAGGCATCGGGCAGGTCCAGCACGCCCGCCGCGTGGGCGGCGGCGAGTTCGCCGACGGAGTGCCCCATCAGCAGGTCGGGCCGCACACCCCAGTGCTGCACGAGCCGGAACAGCGCCGTCTCCAGGGCGAACAACGCGGGCTGGGTGTACCGGGTGCGGTCGAGCAGCGCCGCACCGGGGGTTCCGGGCTCGGCGAACAGGATGTCGCGCAGGGGCAGGTCGAGGTGCGGGTCCAGGCCGGTCAGCACCTCGTCGAGGGCGTCGGCGAACACCGGGTCGTCGCGGTAGAGCTCCGCGCCGGCTCCGGGCCGCTGGCTGCCCTGTCCCGGGAAGAGGAAGGCGGTCCGGCCGGAGCGTATGGCGCCTCCGGTGAGCAGGTGGCCCGCTGCTGTGCCGCGCGCGAGTGCGGTGAGCGAGCGTCGGACGGATACCCGGTCCCGTCCCAGGACGGCGGCCCGGTGTTCGAGCGGGGCTCGTCCCGTGGCCAGCGAGTAGGCGACGTCCGCCAGTTCGGCGTCCGGGTCGGCATCGAGCCGGCTCAGCAGCCGGCCGGCCTGTGCCCGCAGGGCCTCCGGTGCGCCGGCCGAGAGCAGCAGCGGCACGGGCGGGGCGGCCCGGCGCGCGGTGGCCGTCGTGGCGGTGTCCGGGGCGGGCACGGCCGAGGTGTCGGTCCGCTCCGGGGCGGGCGCGACCGCGACGGCCGGTGCCTGCTCGATGATCGCGTGCACGTTGGTGCCGCTGATGCCGAACGACGACACGCCTGCCCGGCGTGGGTTCCCGGTCTCCGGCCACGGGGTGTGCGCGGTGAGCAGGCGGATGGCACCGTCGGACCAGTCGACGTGCGGGTTCGGCGTCCCGGCGTGCAGGGTTCCCGGCAGTTCGCCGTGG
This sequence comes from Kitasatospora sp. NPDC034023, assembly GCF_055575795.1. Lineage (NCBI taxonomy): Bacteria > Bacillati > Actinomycetota > Actinomycetes > Kitasatosporales > Streptomycetaceae > Kitasatospora > Kitasatospora sp. NPDC034023. Next base: position 292,182 of record NZ_JBVIRY010000003.1, on the reverse strand, counting down.
CGGATGGCCAGCACCATCTTCATCACTCCGGCCACCCCGGCCGCCGCCTGGGTGTGCCCGATGTTCGACTTCACGGAGCCGAGCCACAGCGGCCGGTCCGCCGGGCGCGCCGGCCCGTGGACGGCCTGGAGCGCCTGCGCTTCGATGGGGTCGCCGAGCCTCGTGCCGGTGCCGTGGGCCTCGATCGCGTCGATCTGGTCGGCGCGCAGCGCGGCGTCGGCCAGCGCGGCGCGGATGACCTGCTGCTGGGACGGGCCGTTGGGGGCGGTGAGCCCGTTGCTGGCGCCGTCCTGGTTCACGGCGGTGCCGCTGACCAGCGCGAGTACGGGGTGGCCGTGGCGCAGGGCGTCGCTGTGGCGCTCCAGCAGCAGCACTCCGGCGCCCTCGCCCCAGCCCGTGCCGTCCGCGTCCGCCGAGAACGCCTTGCACCGTCCGTCGGCGGCGAGCCCGCGCTGACGGCTGAACTCCACGAAGAGCCGCGGGGTGCTCATCACCGTCACCCCGCCCGCGAGGGCCTGCTCGCAGTCGCCGCGCCGCAGTGCCTGCACGGCCAGGTGGAGCGCCACCAGCGACGAGGAGCACGCGGTGTCGACGGTGAGCGAGGGTCCCTGGAGGCCGAGGACGTAGGACAGCCGCCCGGACAGCACGCTGGCCGTGTTCCCGGTCAGCAGATGGCCCTCGGACACGCCCTCGGCGCCCTGCAGCAGCGCGGAGTAGTCCTGGCCGTTGGTACCGATGTAGACGCCGACCTGCCGGTCCTTCAGCGCGGTCGGGTCCTGCCCGGAGCCCTCGACCGCCTCCCAGGCGGTCTCCAGGAGCAGCCGCTGCTGCGGGTCCATGGCCAGGGCCTCGCGCGGCGAGATGCCGAAGAACTCCGCGTCGAACTCGGGGGCGTCGTGCAGGAAGCCGCCCTGCCTGCTGTACGTGGTGCCGGCGTGGTCGGGGTCGGCGTCGTACAGCCCCTCGGTGTCCCAGCCCCGGTTCGACGGCCAGTCGCCGACGGCGTCGGTGCCATTCGAGAGCAGGTGCCAGAAGTCCTCGGGCCCTGCGACCCCGCCGGGGAAGCGGCAGCCCATGCCGACGATCGCGATCGGCTCGTTGCCGCCGGGTGCCGCCGCCCGGCTCGCCCCGGCATCGACGGAGCCGGCGGGCCCGGCGGTGCCGCTCGCGGCGTCCGGCAGGTCCAGGTCCGCGAGCAGCCGGTCGGCCAGTGCCGACGGTGTGGGATGGTCGAACAGGACGGTGGCGGGCAGCGCCAGTCCGGTGACGGCGGCGAGCCGGTTGCGCAGCTCCACCGCCGTCAGCGAGTCGAAGCCGAGCGCGGAGAACGCCTTTCCGGGCTGGACCGTGTCGACGTCGGGGTGGCGCAGGACCGTCGCCGCGTGGGTGCGTACCAGTTCGGTGAGGGTCCTGACCCGGTCCTCGTGGCGCGGCAGTACGGCGATCTGCTGGCGCAGGGCGTCGGCGGAGTCGCCGCCTTCCCGGGCCGCCGACGGTGCGGTGGTGTCCTGGACGGGCCTCGTGGCAGCCGGGTCCGGTATCCCGTGGAGGAGGGCGGCGGTCCACCGGCCCCTGCCCGTGGTGAAGCGCCTCCAGTCGACATCGGCGACCACGACCAGTTCGTCGTCCTCCGCGAGTGCCCGGCCGATCGCGGTGACGGCCGTTTCGGGCTCCATCACCGGCATGCCGAAGTCCCGCAGCCGTGCGGCGACCTCGTCCGCCAGCATGCCCGGCCCGGCCCAGGCGCCCCAGGCCACGGACGTGCCGGGCAGCCCGGCGGCCCGGCGGGCGGCGACGAGTGCGTCGACGGCCGCGTTGGCGGCCGCGTAGTTGCCCTGCCCGGCGTTGCCCACGACGCCCATCACCGACGAGAACACCACGAAGGCCGACAGGTCGAGACCCGCGGTGGCCTCGTGCAGGTTCCGTGCGGCGGTCAGCTTGGCGCGCAGCACCACGGCGAGCCGCGCGGGGTCCAGCGCGTCGAGCACACCGTCGTCGAGGACGCCCGCCGCGTGGATGACGGCGGACAGCGGGTATCGCGCCGGGATGTCGGCGAGCAGCGCCGCCAGTGCGGCCGGGTCGGCGACGTCGCAGGCCGCGAAGGCCGTTTCGGCGCCCAGCGCCGTCAGTTCCTCCCGCAGCGCGTCCGTACCGGGTGCGTCGGCACCGCGACGGCTGACCAGCAGCAGCCGCTCCGCGCCCTGGCCCGCGAGCCAGCGCGCCGTGTGCGAGCCGACGCCACCGGTGCCACCGGTGACGAGGACCGTGCCCTGCCATCGCGGTCGCGTCCGCACCCGGACGGCCGCGTCGTCCGCGCCACCCGTACGGGCCTTCGGCTGCGCGGACGACGCGGGCCGGAGACGGCGTCCGTGGACCCCGGTGGAGCGCACCGCCACCTGTTCCTCATCGGCCATGGCTCCCGCGAGCACCGCGCACAAGCGGCGGGCGGCCCGTACGTCCAGCACCTCGGGCAGGTCGATCAGACCGCCCCGGCGATGCGGGTGCTCCAGTGCCAGCGTCCGGCCCAGGGCTGCGGACGCGGCCTGGCCGACGTGTCCGGGCCGTTCGGCACCGCCCAGGACCGCCGTTCCCTTCGTCAGCGTCCAAAGCCGGGCGTGGATACCCGCGTCCTCCAGCGCCTGGGCCAGGGCGAGGGTCAGCGCCGGACCACCGGGCAGGTCGGGGTGTTCGGGATGGGGGCGCTCCTCCCAGGACAGCAGGGACAGCACGCCGGCGATCGGCTGCTCCCCGGCGGTCTTCGTGAGCAGAGCGGCCATTTGTTCGCGGGTCGCGCCCGGATCGGCGACGACGCACGGGAGGAGGTCGGCTCCGGCCTCGCCGAGCGTGCCCAGGGCGGCTGCCGCGTCGTCGCCCTCGGGACGCAGGGCGAGCCAGCGACCGGGGAGGCCGTCCGCCGGCGCGACCGACAGGGGTGCCCAGGCAACGTGGTAGCGCCAGGATCCCGCCCTCCGTTCACGGCTCCTGGCGGAGCGCCAGGTCGCCAGGGCGGGCAGGACTTCGTCCAGGGCTTCACGGTCGACCCCGAGGGTTTCGGCGAGCTGGGCGGGGTCCTGTAGTTCCAGGTCGTCCCAGCGGTCTTCGGCGGGGGCGGCCGGGACGGCGGCCGGGGCCGTCAGCCAGTAGCGCCGCCGCTGGAAGGCGTACGTCGGCAGGTCCACCCGCCGGCCCTCCGGGAACACACCCGACCAGTCCACCTCCAGTCCGCACTCCCACCCGCGGCCCACCGCACGCAGCACCTGAGCCAGGCCACCTTCCTCACGCCGCAACGTCCCCAGCACCGCGGCGTCCACACCAGCGGCCTCCACCGACTCCCCCACCGCCACGCCCAACACCGGGTGCGGGCCGGCCTCGATGAAGACGCGGTGCCCGGCCGCGAGGAGCCCGCAGGTCGTCTGCTCGAACTCGACGGTCTCCCGCAGATTGCGGTACCAGTACTCCGCGTCCAGGGCCTTCGTGTCCAACAGGCCACCCGTCACGCTCGAATAGAACGGCACGGCACCGGAACGAGGCACGATGCCGGCCAGATCGGAGAGCAACCGCTCGCGGATCTCCTCCACGTGCGCGGAATGCGACGCGTAGTCGACCTCGATCACACGCGCCCGCGCCCCCTCACCCATCAGCGCGTCGACCAGTGCCGTCACCGCGTCCGCGTCACCCGACACCACCGTCGACGACGGGCCGTTCACCGCGGCCACCGACAACCGCCCCGCCCACGGGGCGATCCGCTCCCGCACCACACCCACCGGCAGAGGCACCGACGCCATGCCACCACGGCCCGCCAACACCCCCACCGCACGGGAACGCAACGCGACCACCCGAGCCCCGTCCTCCAGACTCAGACCGCCCGCCACACAAGCCGCAGCGACCTCGCCCTGGGAGTGGCCCACCACAGCGTCCGGAACGACACCGAACGAACGCCACACCTCCGCCAGCGACACCATCACGGCCCACAACACCGGCTGCACCACATCGACCCGCGCCAGCAGGGCTTCCGAACCCAACACCTCCGCCAACGACCAGTCCACATAAGGCGCCAGAGCCCGCCCGCACTCCGCCATCCGCCCCGCGAACACCTCCGACTCACCCAACAGCCCCGCGGCCATCCCCACCCACTGCGAACCCTGACCCGGGAACACCAACACCACACGACCGGAAACCAACCCGCCGCCGGCCACCGACCCCGGTGCCAAACGCCCCTCCGCCAGCGCCTTCAACCCACCGAGCAACTCGCTCCGGTCCCCGCCCACCACCACCGCACGGTGCTCGAAGGACGCACGCCCCACCGCCAGCGAATAACCCACGTCCGCCATATCAAGCCCGGGCTCCGCCACCACCCGTGCCACCAACGCCCCCGCCTGCGCCCGCAGAGCCTCCGCACTGCGCGCCGACACCGGCCACACCACCGTCCCAGGAGGCCGGGCACCCTCCACCGCCCCGGCCGGATCCTCAGCCGGCGCAGACTCCAGGATCACGTGAGCGTTGGTCCCGCTGATGCCGAAGGAGGACACCCCCGCCCGGCGCGGACGGCCCGTGTCGTCCCACGCACGGGCCTCCGTCAGCAGTCGGCCGGCCCCCGCGGACCAGTCCACCTCGGGCGTCGGACCGTCCACGTGCAGCGTCTTCGGCATCACCCCGTGCCGCATCGCCAGCACCGACTTGATGACGCCGCCCACACCCGCCGCGGCCTGGGAGTGGCCGATGTTGGACTTCAGCGAGCCGATCCACACCGGCCGGTCCGCGGGCCGGTCCTGCCCGTACGTCGCCAGCAGCGCCTGCGCCTCGATCGGGTCACCCAACCGCGTCCCCGTACCGTGCGCCTCCACCACGTCCACCTCGGACGCCGTCAGCCCCGCATCCGCCAACGCCGCACGGATCACCCGCTGCTGCGACGGACCGTTCGGCGCCGTCAGACCATTGCTCGCACCATCCTGATTCACCGCCGAACCACAGATCACCGCCAGCACCGGATGCCCGTTGCGCCGCGCATCCGACAACCGCTCCACCAGCAGCATCCCCACGCCCTCGGCCAGGCCGAAACCGTCGGCGGCTGCCGCGAAGGCCTTGCAGCGGCCGTCCGGGGCCAGACCGCCCTGACGGCTGAACTCCACGAGCATGCCGACCGTGGACATCACGGTCGCGCCGCCGGCCAGCGCCAGCGAGCACTCGCCCGCCCGCAGCGCCCGTACCGCGAGGTGCAGGGCCACCAGCGAGGACGAGCACGCCGTGTCCACGGTGACCGCCGCTCCCTCCAGACCGAGGGTGTAGGCCAGTCGGCCCGACGCGACGCTTCCGGTGTTGCCGGTCAGCAGGTGGCCGCCCTCGTCGGCGCCCTGTTCGAGAGGGGGCCCGTAGTCCATGGTCATCGCCCCGACGTAGACGCCCGTCGGGGTCCGCCGCAGGGTGGCCGGGTCGATCCCGGCCCGCTCCAGCACTTCCCAGGTCGTCTCCAGCAACAGCCGCTGCTGCGGGTCCATCGCCGCCGCCTCGCGCGGCGAGATGCCGAAGAACCCCGCGTCGAATCCGGCCGCGCCGGCGAGCGAACCCGCCTCTCGCTGGTAGTACCGGCCCGGCGTCCCCGGTACGGGGTCGTACCGTCCGGCGGTGTCCCAACCGCGGTCGTCGGGCAGCGCGGAGACGGCGTCGGCACCTGCCGACACCAGCTCCCAGAGTTCGTCGGGGCTGCCGACACCGCCGGGGTAGCGGCAGCCCATGCCGACGATCACCACAGGGTCGTCGTCCTCGGCCCGCCGCACCGGCTCGTCCGCGTCCGTGTTCCTGTCGGGCCGGTCGCCGCTGATCTCGGCGCAGAGGTACGCGGTCAGGGCCGCCGGGGTCGGGCAGTCGAAGACAACCGTCGCCGGGATGCGCAGCGCCGTCGCCGCGCTCAGCCGGTTGCGCAGCTCCACGGCGGTGACGGAGTCGAATCCCAGGTCGAGGAAGGCCAGGTCGGCGGGGACCGGATCGGACCGCCCGGTCAGCGCGGCGATCTCCTCGCCCACCAGCCGTGCCAGCGCGGCACGCCGCTCCGGTACGTCCGATCCGGCCAGCTCCACGCGGAACGCGGTGCCGGCATCCCGGTCACCGCCCGCGCCGCCGGGCCCGTTCGCGTCCGCCGGGCCGGGCTCCGCGAGCGCCGCCAGGGCAGCCACCGGCAGTTCCCGTACCCGGGCGTGCTGCCCGGCGAACAGCGCTTCCCGGTCCGGGGTGACACCGCGCACGTACAGGTCACCGAGCGAGGTCAGGAACCGGCCCGGACCGCCCTGGTCCCGGCGCAGCGTCCCGAGGACGGTGGCCTGCGCACCGTGTTCCTCCGCGCAGTCCGTGAGGGCGGAGGTCAGCACGGTGTGCGGGCTGACCTCCAGCAGGACGCCGTGCCCGTCCCGCAGCAGGGCCCCGGTCGCCTGGTGGAACCTGACCGTGTTGCGCAGGTTGCGGCACCAGTAGTCGGCGTCCAGTACCGGGACGTCCAGTCGTCCCCCGGTCAGTCCGGAGTAGTAGGGCAGATGCGGTGTGCGGGGCCGGATCGGTGCGAGGTCGGCGCGCATCCGGGGGATGATCGCGTCGATGTGGGGGGAATGGGCCGCCAGGCCCACCGCGATCCGCCGTGCGTGCACCGCGTCCGAGGCCAGGTCGGCGAGGAGTTCGGCCGCGGCGTCGCGGTCACCGGAGACGATCACGGACCGCGGCCCGTTGTGCGCGGCGACGACGAGGCGGCCGTCCCAGCGGCGCAGCCGCGGCTCGACCTCGCCCGCCGGGGCCATGACGGAGACCATGTCCCCCTTCCCGGCCAGGGTCGCCTGGGCCTGGCTCCACAGGGCCACCACCCGCGCGCAGTCGTCCAGGGACAGCGCGCCGCAGATCGCGGCGGCGGTGACCTCGCCGACGCTGTGCCCGAGCACGGCGGCCGGTTCCACACCGTGGGAGCGCCACAGCGCGGCGAGCGACACCGTCACGGCGAACAGCAGGGGCTGCACCACGTCGGCCCGGTCCCCGGCGGGTGCGCCCGGCGCGTCCGGGTCGCGGAGCACGTCGATCGGCGACCAGTCGACGAACGGTTCCAGGGCCTGCGCGCACGCGTCCATCCGGTCGCGGAACACCGTGGAGGTGTCCAGCAGGTCCACCGCCATCCGGGGCCATTGCGCGCCCTGTCCGGGAAACACGAAGGCGACCCGGCGGTCTGCCCCTGCGGCGCCCTCCACCAGGCCGGGCATGCTCCTGCCGTCGGCGAGCGCGTCCAGCCGCCGCAGGAATCCGTCGCGGCCGTCCGCCACCAGTGCCGCCCGCCGGCTCCCCTCGGAAGCGGTGCGCGCGAGGGTGAATGCGATGTCCTGGGGGCTCCAGTCGTCACGACCGGCCAGGTACGCGTGCAGGCCGCGCGCGCCGGCCGCCAGCGACTCCTTGCCGCTGCCTGCCAGTGTCCACAGCAGCGGTGCTTCGGTACCGTCGGGGTGCGCCATCGTGTCTTCGGACTCCTTCACGGCGAGCAGGACCATCAGTCGCCGGACCGTGGCGGGGGGCCCGCTCCCACGGGTCGCGCGCCGACCGGGACGCCTTCGTCATGCCCGGCGTGTACCGCCACCGGACCTGCGAGGTCGATCTTGCCCAAGTCGCATAGCAGCTCGATAGCGCAGGCCGCGACACGACGCGGACACGGGGAGCGAGCGGGGCGCGGAGCAGCGGGAGGCCCGCGCGCGCACCGTGGGGCGGGTCAACCGTCCGTTCCGGCGGACCACTCCGGGCCCGGAGTTCGCGTCACCCCCAGCTCCCGCCGGATCCCGTCCAGTGCCGCCACGAACCCAGGGCAAGCCCTCCACCTCGACCCGCTGCGTCAACGGGGCAGGCGGCATCGCCTACACCAGCTCCGTGCCGGCGTACGACACCGCCGGACAGCTCACCAAGACCACCACCACGATCCGGAGGGCCCCCGCATCGACGGCTACGCCGACGACGTGGAGCTGCGGGTCACCAAGAACGGCTACGGCGCGCCGATCGGCGGCACCGCCGGCTGGACGCTGAAGAAGGCGACCTCGGTCACCGCCGACGCGCTCGGCGCCAACCTCCAAAGAACCGCGCGGCCTGCTCACGTCGGTGAGCGACAGCAAGGCGGGCGAGTTCACCGCCAAGTACGGTCCGGACGGCCGGCTCGTCGAGCAGGCCTACCCCGGCGGCATCGTCCGCAAGGACACGCTCAACGCCTCAGGCAAGGCCGTCGCCGCAAGAGACCGGTGGTTCAGCGGTGCTCGGGGTTCTCGAAGTCGAAGCGACAGCCGGCGTCCCACTCGGAGCGCTGGTTGCCGTGAGAGGGGATGCCGCCGGCATCCTTGAGCATCCTCGCGAGGTGGAGCTGGTTCCACGTCATGAACGTGGTGTTCCGATTCGTGAAGTCGTTCTCCGGCCCACCCGACCCCGGATCCAGGTACGACGGCCCCGGCCCCGCTTCCCCCACCCACCCCGCGTCCGCCTGCGGCGGGATCACATACCCCAGGTGCTGCAGGCTGTAGAGCACGTTCATCGCGCAGTGCTTCGCGCCATCCTCGTTGCCGGTGATCAGGCAGCCGCCGACCCGGCCGTAATAGGCGTACTGACCTTGCTCGTTGAGGATCGAGGAGCAGGCGTACAGCCGCTCGATGACCTTCTTCATGACTGAGGAGTTATCTCCCAGCCACACCGGACCGGCGAGCGTGAGGATGTCGGCGGCCATCACCTGCGAGTAGATCACCGGCCACTCGTCGGTCTCCCAGCCGTGCTCGGTCATGTCCGGCCAGACCCCCGTCGCGATGTCGATGTCCACCGCGCGCAGGACCTCCACCTGGACGCCCTGGCGTTCCAGGATGCCGGTCGAGACGTCGATCAGGCCCTGGGTGTGGCTGCGTTCCGGCGAACGCTTCAGCGTGCAGTTGATCACCAGGGCGCGCAGGTCGGCGTACGACGTCGTCGGGTCCGGCACAGGGTCCTCCGTCGGGGTGTCCGGGAGGCCGCTCGGGTGACGGGCTCCCCGGACAGCTCACCAGGCCCGCCCCGTGGCCGCACACGGGGCTGGGCCGGTCGCCTGAAGGTCGGTCCCCGACCGGTCGGGGACCGGTCGGGTCAGGCAACCGGGGAGCGGCGGACGATCAGCATGTCCTGGGTGTGGCCGATGGCGTAGGTGCCGTCGGGCCGGGTGAAGTGGTCCTGGACGTAGGCGGTCAGGGCGGCGCGGGAGGGGCGGGGGTCGAGGGTGGCGAGGTCGGCGACGTTGACCATGAACTCGGCGACGTCCACGGCCTCGGCGAGGTGGGCCGTGCGGTAGTGGAGGTCGAGGGTCTCGAGGGTGATGTCGTCCGCCGGATGGCGCTCGCGCAGGCGGTCGGCGAGGGTGCTCAGGTCGTAGCGGACGCCGGTGAAGTGGGCGGCCATCCGCATGCAGGGGCTCTCGGGGTTCTGCAGGACGACCAGGAGGGCGCCGCCGGGCGCCGTCCAGTTCAGGGCGCGGGTGACGGTGGCGAGCCAGTCCGGCTCGGGCACGTAGTAGAGCACGTGGGAGAGGTGGACGAGGTCGGCCGGCTCGGGCGGCTGGGCCCGGTCGAGCCGCTCCGGGAGGACGAGGGCGTCCGGGCAGGTGGTGCGGAGCTTCTCGCGCATCGCGACACTGGGCTCGACGGCGACCGTACGGTCGAAGGACCGGGCCAGGTGGGCGGTGGTGCGGCCGTCGCCCGCGCCGAGGTCCAGCAGGAGCCGGCGGTGCGGCAGGGTGGCGGCGAGCTCGCTCAGCCGGGCGTGGGTGATCGGCTTCTCGTCCGTCCCGGCGAGGAACAGCTCGAACGCCCGGCGGTAGTCGGCGCTCGCCACGTCCAGGACACGGACCGGGTCCGCGTCCCTCGTCTTGGTCTCCACCCTGCGGCCTCCCTCTGACGACGTGTTGGGGCGCGCTCATTGCACCCCCGTGTCCGGCCGCCCGCGCGCAGGGACGTTCCTGCCCGCGTGTCGCGAGATGGCGAGGGTGGGACTGCGGCGCCCCGGCGGTTATTCGGTGGCCCGCGCGGAGCCACCGCTTCTACAGTGTCCGCCTGATCACTGACGTTCACGGGAGCCCGGACATGCGCGTGCACTACCCCCGGACTCCGCATCTTCCCTGGTCACCGGGGGCGGCGGCGGACGACGTGCGGACCGGGGACCTCACCGCGCTGGCCGGCGCGGAGGTCGTCGTCACCGAGAAGCTCGACGGCGAGAACACCACCCTCTACCCCGACGGCCTGCACGCCCGCTCACTGGACTCGGCCCACCACCCCTCCCGCGCCTGGGTGAAGGGCCTGCAGGGCCGGATCGGCGCTCGGATCCCGGACGGCTGGCGGATCTGCGGCGAGAACCTGTTCGCCCGGCACTCGATCCCGTACACCGACCTGGAGAGCTGGTTCTACGGCTTCTCGGTCTGGACGGACCGCGACCACTGCCTGGACTGGGACGACACCGTCCGCTTCCTGCGCCGCCTCGGCGTCCCGTCGCCCCCGGTGCTGTGGCGCGGCCGCTTCGACGAACGGGCCCTACGCGCCCTGCCGTTGGACCTGAACCGGCAGGAGGGCTACGTCGTGCGGACCGTCCGGGGCTTCTCCCGGGCGGAGTTCGGCGAGCGGGTCGCCAAGTGGGTGCGCCCGCACCACGTGCGCACCGACACGCACTGGATGCACGCCGCCGTGGTGGAGAACGGGCTCGGCCCGAGTGCCGCACTGTGGTCCGTACGGTCCGGCGCGCTGCCCGAACCGCCCGCCCTGGCCGCCGCTTTGGGACTGCCCGAACTGTTGTGCCAGCCCGAGGAGTTGGCGGAGGTGTCGGCTCGACTGGACGAGCTCGGCCGCGGCGGGGACGCCCGGCTGGCCGGGGTGCTCGCGACCGCGCTGCGCGCCGAGCGCCGGCCGTCGCTGGCGCCGCGGCTGGCCGGGCCGCTCGGGCTGCCGCTGGCCCGCCGGGTCGCCGACCTGGTCGGGCTGCACCCGGGGCTGCAGCAGCCGTACCCGGACGAGGACCGCCGCGCCGGGCTGGTCCGGCTCTCCTGCGCCGCCGACCTGGGGGTGCTGCACGCCGTCGCCGCGGCCGCCGCTCCCGGGGCGGCGGAGCGCGAGCAGGTCGCCTGGTCCACGCTGCACGCCGAGGACGCCGGGCTGCTCGACGGGGCGCCGCTCGCCCGGCTGCGCACCGGTCTGCGCGAGGCGCTCGCCGACCTCGACCGGGACGCCGCCGACCGCTGCTGGGCACAGGCCCGCGAGGCGTACGCGCTCGGCCGGATCTCCACCGTCGAGGAGGCCGTCGCGGCCACCTGGCGCCGGCGGGACGGCCGCTTCCCCCGACTGGTGCACCTGTGCGGCCCGTCCGGCAGCGGCAAGAGCAGCTTCGCCGCCGGGCTGACCGGTGTCGCCGCCCGGATCAGCCTGGACGACCTGCGCGCCGCCCGGGGCTCGCGCGCCGACCAGCGCGACAACGCCGTGGTGCTGCGCGAGGGCCTGGCCCGGCTGGACGCCGCCCTCGCCGCCCCAGGGGCCGGCCGCGCGGACACCGTCGTCTGGGACGCCACCTCGCTCAACCGCCGGCAGCGCTCCCAGGTCCACGCCATCGCGCAGCGCCGCGACGCCCTGGTCACCCAGGTCGTGCTGGTGGTCGGCGAGGACGAACTGCAGCGCCGCAACGCCGTACGGCCGCACCCGGTGCCGGCCGACGTGCTCACCGCACAGCTGTACCGCTTCAGCCCGCCCTACCCCGGCCAGGCGCACCGCACCTGGTACGTCGGCGCCGGTGGCACCGTGGAAGACACGGCGGGCACGCTCGACGCCGAGGAGGACTGATGCGTCCCATCGAACAGATCTGCCAGCGCATCCGCTGGGACGCCCGCTTCGACCCGGCCCGGTTCACCCTGGGTGTGCGCCAGCGCGACGACCGCACCGAACGCGTCCCGCTGGAGGCTTTCGCCGCCGCGGGCGACATCCCCTGGCACCGGGTGCACCGGGTCGAGGCCGACGGCGTGGTGGTCTGGGACCGCGCGTCCGGCGTGGACGTGCTCGACAGCACCGAGGCCGGGCGCCGCACCGACCCGCGCCGGCTGCGCTCGCCCTTCTTCGCGGCGACGACCCCGTACGCCTGGCAGCCGGACCGCGACCGGCAGCCGGACGGCTCCCCGCGGGCGGGCTCCTCCCGGGGGCCGGGCGACGGCTGGCAGGCTGTCGTTTCGGAGCACGCCCAGCCCTCGGCCCCGGCGGTCGGCGACCTGCGCGTCATCACCTGGAACACCCTGTGGGACCGCTACGACGCCGACCGGATCGCCACCGCCCGCCGCCGCCCGCTGCTGCTCGCCGCACTGGAGGCCGCCGACGCCGACGTGATCGCCCTGCAGGAGGTCGAGCCGGCGCTGGTCGCCCTGCTGCTGGCGGCGCCCTGGGTCCGCGCCGGCTACACCCTCAACGCGGACCCGCTCGGCCGGGACGTCGACGAGCACGGCCTGCTGCTGCTCAGCCGGCTGCCGGTCCTGGAGGCCGGCCGGCACGCGCTGGGCCCGCACAAGGCCGTCACCGCGATCACCGTACGGACCGCCGGCGAACCGCTGACGGTCGCCGCCGTCCACCTGAGCAGCGACCACTCGCCGGACGGCGCGGCCCGCCGCGAAGCCGAACTCGCCCAGCTGGCCGAAGGGTTGGGCGGCCTCGAGGGTGAACTGCTACTGCTCGGGGACTTCAACGACGCCCGCTCCGGCGCCACCGGCCCGGCCGCCGCACTCGGCCTGCGCGACGCCTGGACGCAGGTGCACGGCCCGTCCGACGACACCCCCACCTTCGACCCGACCGCCAACCCGCTCGCCGCCGTCTCCTCGCTCACCGGCCGCCCGGGCCGCCTCGACCGCGTCCTGCACCGCGCCGACAGCACCCGCATCACCGCCGCCGCCCTGCTGGGCGAGCGCCCGACCGCCGACGGACTGCACCCCTCCGACCACTACGGCGTAGCCGTGGACCTCACCCTCGACGGAGCGGGCGGGACGCCGGACGTCCTCGACGCCGCGCCCACCCCCCGGACCGCCGTCGCCTGGCTGCCGCCCGAGGAGCTGTGGCCGCCGATCCAGCGGCTGCGCGCCGCGTACGACCCGCAGCTGCGCCGCTGGCCGCCGCACGTCAACCTGCTGTTCGGCTTCGTCCCGGAGGCCGAGTTCGACCGCGCCCTGCCGCTGCTGGGCGCGGCCGCCGCCGAGACGGCGCCGTTCGCCGCGCGCCTGACAGGGGTGCACACCTTCGGCCACCGCGAGGACGCCACCATCTGGCTCGACCCGGCCGCCGCCTCCGCCGAGCCCTGGGCGGCGCTGCGGCACGCGCTGGAACGCCGCTTCCCCCGCTGCCGCGGCCGCGCGGAGGGCTTCACGCCGCACCTGACCCTCGGGCGCAGCACCGACCCGCAGCGGGTGGCCGCCGACTGCGCGGCCCGGCTCACCGAGGTCTCGGCCCGGGTGGGCGAGCTGGTGGTGCTCTCGCGCCGGGGCTCCGAGCCGATGCGGCCCCGCGCGGTGATCGCGCTGGGGACGGGCGAGGTGCGCCCGGTGCCCGAGGAGCCGACCGTCTCGCGGCAGCCGGAGCCGGAGTCGCCCGAACGGACCTCCTTCGCCTGGGCGTTGGCTCAACGCATCACCGAGGCGCTACCGGACGGCGCGGTCCACGTCGTCGGCTCACGGCGGCTGGGCTGCCAGCTGGACGGCGCCGACCTGGACCTGGTGGCGGCGCTGCCCGGCCCGGCCGACCTGCCCGGCGTCCGCACCCGGATCGCGGCCGCGCTGCCGGACGCCCGACAGCTGCGCGAGGTGCGCGGCGCCCGGGTGCCGGGGGTGCGACTGGAGGCGGACGGCCTGTCCGTCGACCTCGTCGTCGTCTTCACCGGCTCACTCGACCCGGCCCAAGCCGTGGCCCGCCGTGCGGAGTTGGGCGAGGCGGAAGCCGTCGCGCTGAGCGCGGTCACGGACGCCGAGGCGATCCTGGCAGCCCTCGGCGACCGGCACGACCGCTTCGTCCGGCTGGCCCGTCAGGTCAAGGCCTGGTCCCGGGCGCGCGGCCTGGATTCCGCCCCCTTCGGCCAACTGCCGTCGCTCGCCTGGTCGGTGCTCGCCGCGCGCGTCGTCCTGGACGCCGGTGACGCTCACGACTCGGACGGCGATGACGCGGACGGAAGTGACACGGACGGAAGTGACGCGGCCGGAACTGACGCCGACGGCGACCTGTTCCGGCAGTTCACCGAGACCTGGGCCGGCTGGGACTGGCGCCAACCCGTCTGCCTGTCCAGGTACCTGATGTGCCATCAGTCCGAACCGATCTCCATCGTCACCCCTTCCTCCCCCGTCCGCAGTTGTACCACCCAGGTCAGCGCCGACACCCGCGACCTGCTCACCGAGGAGCTCTACCGCGCCTGGGAGCTCACCACGGAGAGCACCGACCCCTGGCCCGCCCTGCTCGCCCCGCCCCCGCTGCACCGCCGCCACGCCGCCTGGGCCGTGGTCACCGTCAGGGAGGAGTCCGTCGGGCTGGTCCGCGGCCGCCTCCGCACCCTCCTGGCCGCCCTGGAGGAAGCCGGCGCCACCCACCTCCACGCCTGGCCGCACCCCTACCGGTCTCCCGACGGCCTCACCCACTTCCCCATCGGCCTCGGCCCCACCCCGCTCACCGCGGACCGACTCGCCACGGCCGCCACCGCCTGGTGCCGCCACCTCCCCGGCGTCCACCTCCAGCACGTCGAGGGCGGCGCGGTCCCCACCCTCACCAGCTGAACCTCACCCCCGGGCACGGACGAGGACGGCATCGACAAGAATCCGGAGCGGACCCTGGCACATGTCGCCAGGCCCCCGTACGAGCCGGCCGGACCAGGGATGGAGCCTGGGAGGGCCGAGAGGCGCTGTTCCTCGTCCGGGGTGTCGGTGCAGTGGGCCTCACCGAGGATGAGGACGCTCCAGCCCCCAGCCCCGGTGGTCGTCGATGTGGTCCCCCTCGAAGGAGACGGGCGAACCTGCCTCGGAGTGGCGGTGCCCCGGGGGTCCGTTCGGTAGGCGATCGTCCGGACGTCCACGACGTAGTCGACCGGCAGGACGACGCGCGCCGAGGAACCGGGCCCCGGGCAGGGTGGACCCCCGCCCGGGGGCCGGTTCCGGGGTGGACGGATGGAGGAGGACGGTCGGGGTCAGTAGACGTTGACGCCGTACGCGGCGAGCGCCTCGTTGACCGGCTGGAAGAAGGTGGTACCGCCGGTGCTGCAGTCACCACTGCCGCCGGAGGTGATGCCGAGGGCCTTGGTGGCGTCGTACAGCGGGCCGCCCGAATCGCCGGGCTCGGCGCAGACGTTGGTCTGGATCATGCCGCGTACGGTGCCGCCGTCGGAGTAGCGCACGGTGGCGTTGAGGCCGGTGACCGTGCCTCCGTGGGTGCCGCTGGTGGATCCGGTGCGCTTGACCGCTTCCCCGACGTAGGCGTTCGGGGCGGAGGTGAAGCCGCCGGTGTGGCTCACCGCGCTGTTGTCGTAGCGGACGAGCGCGTAGTCGTTGCCGGGGAAGCTGGAGTTGACGGTCGCCCCGATCAGCGTGGTGTGGCCGGAGTTGGTGTACCAGGTGCTCGCGACGTTTCCGCAGTGCCCCGCGGTGAGGAAGTAGTAGGTGCTGCCGCTCACCACGTTGAAGCCGAGCGAGCAGCGGTACTGGCCGCCGTAGATGGCACTGCCCGCGGCGAGCAGCGGGCGGAAGGTGCCCGGGGAGTGCTGGATCCGCAGCGTGGCGGCGTCGGGGCCGGCGGCCTGCTTGATCCTGGCGATCGCGGCCGGTGGGACGGTGCCGTCCACCGTGACGACGACACGGTCGGCCGTCGGGTCGACGTACCAGGCGATGCCGTTGACGTCGGTCCGCTGCAGGGCGTCGCTCACCGCGGCGAGTCGGGCCGGGCCGGCGGGTGCGGTGGGGGCGGCGACCGCACTCGGCGCGGCCACCGCGGTGGCGGACAGCAGGCCGACGGCGGCGGCGAGCAGTCGGGTGGTCCTCGCGGTGCTGGTGTGGGGGATGGTGCGCGTGGTCCTCACTGGTCTCCTCCTGGGAGTGAGAGGCCCCCTGAGGGTGTGGGGGCCGTGAGGCGCGGTCAGGGAGTGCGCGGACAACCGACGGTGTCCATGGGGGTGCCATCGCGGATGATCTGCCCCTGACAGGCGCTGACGGGAAGTATGGGCAGAGCCGGAGGGCGGCACAAGGCCCCGGACACGGCCTGCACACCATCTCGACAACCCCACGGACCGCCCGCCGGGCCGCGGTCCAGGAAACCCGGGCCGTCGGCACGGGACGTTCGGACCACGATGACGGGCTGTCCGTCAGGCCGGTCGAGCCGACCCGGGTCAGCCGCCCGTCGGGACCCGGAGCGTGCCGTAGCGCTGCATCCGCTGCCAGCGCAGGCGGGATCCCGCCAGCGCGGTGAAGACCGACTGGATCACCACCAGGTACATCAGCTGCCGGTAGACGAACTGCTGCAGCGGCAGGCTCCACAGCGGTCCGTACCGTTCCTTGTCCAGCCGGAACGCGTAGGCACCCATCAGCATCTGGACCAGCAGGAACGCCGCCCACAGCCCGACGATCCGCACCGGGTCGAGGAAGGCCAGTCCGTACAGCGCGAAGACGTCGACCACCGGGGCGAGCAGGGGCAGGAGGACCTGGAACATCAGCAGGTAGAGCAGCCCTCGCCGGCCCAGCTTGCCGGCCTGCCCGCCCTGGACGAGCGCGCCGCGGTGCTTCCACATCGCCTGCAGGGTGCCGTAGCACCAGCGGTAGCGCTGGCGCCACAGGGCGCTCAGCGAGGCGGGGGCCTCGGTCCAGGCCTTGGCCCGCTCCTCGTAGACCACCCGCCAACCGGCCCGGCACAACGCCATGGTGAGGTCGGTGTCCTCGGCGAGCGTCTCCTCGCCCACGCCGCCGACCGCCAGCAGCGCGGAGCGGCGGAAGGCGCCGACCGCGCCCGGCACGGTGGGCATGCACTCGGCGAGGTCGAAGAGCCGGCGGTCCAGGTTGAAGCCGACCACGTACTCGATGTGCTGCCAACGGCCCAGCAGACCACCGCGGTTGATCACCTTGGCGTTGCCGGAGACCGCTCCGACCGAGGGGTCGGCGAACGGCTGCACGAGGTGCCGGACGGCGTCCGGCTCGAACACGGTGTCACCGTCCACCATGACCAGCAGCTCCGCGCGGGCGGCGGCGATACCGGTGTTGAGGGCGGCCGGCTTGCCCGCGTTCTCCTGCCGGATCACCCGGGTGTACGGCAGGTCGAGCGACTCGACCAGGTCGGCCGTGCCGTCGGTCGAGCCGTCGTCGACCACGATCACCTCCACCGGGTGGTCGGAGGCGAGCAGCGACCGCAGTGCGGCCTCGATCCCGGCGGACTCGTTGTACGCGGGCACGATCACACTGACCGGCTCGGTGACCGGCGGCCCCCATGGCCGGCGCCGCAGCCGCTTGTGCCGACGGGCTGCCGCCAGCACGGCGACGGCCCGCAGCACGCTGATCGCGCCCGCCGCCCACAACAGCCAGCCCAGCGCCGCGAGCGTCCGGTCGCCGCCCCGGAGGAGCCACATGAACGCGGTCCCCTGGAGCCGGTCGGCGGTCCCGGCCCGGTGGACGGGGTCGGACAGGCCGACCGCCTCGCTGACCGTGGCGAAGTGCAGGCCGCGGTCCTTCAGCCGGGGCAGCAGGGCGGTCAGCGCCGCCACGGTCTGGGAGCGGTCGCCGCCCGAGTCGTGCATGAGCACGATCCGGCCCGGGCCGCCCGCAGCGTCGTCGAGGGTCTTCAGGATCTGCGCGGTCCCGGGTCGGCGCCAGTCCTCGCTGTCCTGGGTGGTGAGCACGGTCAGGTACCCCGCGTGCCCGGCCTGCTGCACGGCGTCCCACTCGCCGTCGTCCAGGGCGTCCGGGCTGGAGGAGTACGGCGGCCGCAGGAGGGAGCTGGTCACTCCCGCCGAACCGGCCAGTGCGAGCTGGGTCTCGCGCAGTTCCAGCGAGCGGCGCCAGTCGGGCGCGGGGCCGAGGTCGGTGTGGGTGAACGTGTGCACGCCGATCTGATGGCCCTCGGAGACGATCCGGCGGATCAGGTCCGGGTGGGCGGCGGCTTGGGTGCCGACCACGAAGAACGTGGCGTGCACCCCTTCGCGGCGCAGGACGTCGAGGATCTGCGGGGTCCAGGTCGGGTCGGGGCCGTCGTCGAAGGTGAGGACGATGGTGCCGGGCTTGGGAGCGGCGCTGCGCGGCTGGGGGCCGGCGGCGTCGATCACCGGTCCGCCTTCGCGGATCGCCGTCGGCACGGTGCTCGTGCCCGCGTGCGCGGCCGTCTGGTCCGGGCGGTCGTCGAAGCTGTGCTGGGTGTACCCCTGGAGCAGCAGGGCGCCGGAGAGAGTGAGCAGCAGGGCGGTGAGCAGCAGCCAGTGGGTGCGCAGCGGGCCCTGCCTCACCACTCCGCGCCTGCCTCTGCGGGTGCGGTCGGGGGCGGCGGTTCGACGGCGGCGGGTTGAGCTCATGGCGCTGCTTTCGGGGGTGCGGGTCGTAATGGTGGCTAGTCGGGCGTCAGGGTTTGCCGGGCTTGTTGCCGGAGTTGCCCGGAGGGCTCGTGGGGCGGCCGTGCCCGGGCGGGGTGTTCGGCGGCGCCGCGGGGCTGGTGACCGGAGCGGGCGAGCCGGTACCTGCGGGGGCGCTCGGGAGGCCGGCGGAGGGCCCGGTCGGCACGCCGGTCGTCTGCGGGTGCCGGTCCCCGACCGGGCCGGTGCCGGCCTGGCGGGCGGGGGTCACGGTGGGCGCCGCGCCGGGCGGGGCCGCGGCCTCCGGGGCGGCGGACGGCGCCGTGGACGGTGTGGATGCCTGGGCGGGCGCGCTCGGCGCGGGCGGCTGGGGCAGCGGAAGGAACGGCGCGTTCACGGTGGGGCCGCCGAGCAGGGTGCTGCCCAGCAGCGCGAGGTACCCACCGGCCGGCACGGCCAGCACCGCCCCGAACCTGCGGATCCGGCGCTGACGGCGGCCGGAGGCGTCGACGAACACGGGCGGGGGCGCGGGCTGCTCGTCCGCGGTGTCGGTGACGGCGGACAGCTCGGCGGTGTCCGACTCGCCCGCCTCGTCGGGCCACGCGAAGTGGTCGGCGGAACCGACCGCGGGGGCGAGGTGGTCGGCGGGACCGACCGCGGGGGCGAAGTGGTCGGTCGGGGTTCCGACGACCGGTCCGCCGGCCGCCGGGCCGTGAAAGTACCTCGGGACCAGCGGAGGGTCAGGCTGCTCCTCGGCGGTCGGCCATGGGCCGTACGACGTGACGGGCACGATGTCGAGTCCAGGTGTTGTCGGTTCACAGGGCTACCACGGCTGCACCCGTCGATCACGGCGGACCGGGCGGTGAGGTGGTCGTACCTGTTCAGCGCCGACGGCCGGCTCGCTGTCACACCTTCTCGGGAAACCGTGCCGACCGCCGGACCCCAGGGTTCGCAATTTCTATTGCGCAACTTTTCTTTCGAATCTACCGTGGACCCATGACCCAGAAGCCGGAGCCCAACCGGATCACCGACCTGTCCCGTCTGAAGGCGTTCACCAACCCGCTGCGGATGCAGCTCTACCGACTGCTCTACGCGGCGGGCAGTGCCACCGCCTCGCAGCTCGCCGAGCAGGTCGACCAGGCGCCGTCCCTGGTCAGCTACCACCTGCGCAAGCTCGCCGAGCACGGCTTCGTCGCCGAGGCGAGCGGCCGGAGCACCGACGGCCGGGAGCGGTGGTGGCAGGTCGCCTCCGAGGAGGGCTGGGGCTTCCGGGAGTCCGACCTCTCCGACACGCCCGAAGGTGCCGCCGCCGTCGGCGCGGTGGCCCGCGGGCTCGTCGACTCCCGGGCCGCCCAGTACCGCGCCTACCTGGACCAGGGCGCCGCCTGGGGCACGGAGTGGACCGACGCGGCCTTCAGCCTCGAATGGCTGCTCGACCTCAATCCGGCCGAACTCGCCGAACTGGGCGAGGAGTTGCAGGACCTGTCCCGGCGCTGGCGGGAGCGCGGCAAGGCCGCCAGGGCGGTCGGCGACACCGAGGGGCGCGAGCACGTGTCCGTCCACCTGTACGGGTTCCCCTTCCGCCCCTGACCTCACTCAGACCGCCCCCGCACCCCCGCACAGACGAACCGGAGACCGTGATGGCCCTCGCGGAGACGACCCGCCCCCTGCGCACCGCCACGCCGCCCGCCCACCGCGACGGCAACGTGCTGCGCTGGCTCGCCGCCTACACCGCTTCCCTGATCGGCGACAGCGTCTACTTCGTCGCGCTCGGCTGGTCCGCGCAGCGGGCCGCCGGCCCCACCGAGGTCGGCCTGGTCATGGCCGCCGGGGCGCTCCCGCGCGCGGTGCTCATGCTCGGCGGCGGCGTGCTGGCCGACCGGCTGGACCCCCGGCGGGTGATCCTCGGCAGCGACGCCCTGCGCTGCCTGCTCATCCTCTCGGTGGCCGCAGCCATCGCCCTGACCACGCCCGCGCTCTGGCTGCTGGTCGCGGTGGCGCTCGTGTTCGGCGCCGTGGACGCGCTGTTCGTCCCCGCCGTCGGCGCCCTCCCGCCCCGGATCACCGGCCCCGACCAGCTGGCCCGGGTCACCGGGATGCGCTCGCTGTCGATGCGCCTCGGCCAGATCGCGGGCCCGCCGCTCGGCGGCCTGGCCATGGGCCTGGGCGGCCCGGCGGCCGCCTTCGCCACGGCGGGCCTGCTCTTCGCGCTCTCCCTGCCGCTCCTGCTGACCATCCGGGTCCGTGCCCTCGAGACGCCCCCGGACGAGGCGGCGCCCCGCCGCGGCACCGCACGCGCGGACCTCCTCGACGGGCTGCGCTACCTCCGCCGCCACCGCCTGATCGGTCCGCTGGTCGCCGTCGGCGCCGTCTGCGAACTCGGCCTCACCGGCACCCTCAACGTCGGCATGGTGCTCCTCAACGCCGAGCGCGGCTGGGGCCCGTCCGGCTACGGCTGGATCGTCGCCTGTTTCGGCGCCGGGGCCACCGCCGGCGCCGCGCTGCTCACCGTCGTCGGCCGACTGCCCCGGGCGGGCCTGACCATGGCGGGCACCCTGCTCGTGGCCAGTACGGGCGTGGCCGCGATGGGCCTCGTCCCGAGCCTGGGGACCGCCGCCGCGCTGGCCGCGCTCGTCGGCCTGTGCGCGGGCGTCTCCGGCGGCCTGGACAGCGCCCTCGTCCAGACCGCGACGGACCCCGCCTACCTCGGCCGGGTCACCTCCGTCGTGATGCTCACCATGCTCGGCCTCGCCCCGCTCAGCTACCCGCTGGTCGGCGCCGCCATCGGCGCCTGGGGCGCGGCCCCGGTCTTCGCCGGCTGCGGCGCCGTCTCCTGCCTGGGCGCGGCCGTCGCCCTGGCCTCCGGCACGGTCCGGCGCGCCGAACTGCCGCGGCGGCAGACGAACCACTGAACCCGCGGCAGACCACTGAACCCGCGGCGGTCCGCCGGCCCGACAGCGTCCCGGCCCGTGCGGCACGGACCGGACAGCATCGACCGGGCGGGCCGGGCGGGCCGCCCGCGCGGACGGCGAGACCGTCCGGGCCACCGTCGCGGAGCCGTGCGGGGTCACAGCAGCAGCGCCCCCGCCGGCGCCCGCATCCGACGACCGTACGCGGTGAGGGCGAGGACACCGGCCCCGCGCACCGGCGTCCCCGGCCCGAGCGACAGCGGATCGAGGCTCAACTCACCTGCCAGGCGCGGCGCCAGCTCCAACAGCTCCCACACCCAGTCGTCCTCGTCGTCGCCATCCGGCTCCACCCACCCCTCCACCAGCGCGGGCAGCCCGAGCTCGGCTCGCCGCCGCTGCTCGTACCCGAGCGGCGCGCCGAGTTCCAGGTGCCGCGTGTCCTCACCCGGGATGTACGCGAACCGCCGCACGGCCGCGCCGTGTTCGGCGACCAGCACCGCCGAGCCGTCGTTCTGCGCGCTCCACCAGTACGCCTGGGCACGCCCGTAGCGGGCGCTCAGCCGCTCGCAGGCCGCCAGGACCTCGGCGGCACGCTCGGCATCGCTCGGATCGCACCAGGCGCCGACGACCAGCGTCCATCCGGCCAGCTCAGGGGTGACGAACACCCGGCGGAAGGCGTCGTGCCGATCGTCGTCGAAACCCCCGTGACCGTCGATGTCGGCCGCGTACACACCGGCCGCGAACGGCACCGGGCGCGGCGCGGACAGGCCGAGCAGGTCCATCACCCCGGCCTGGTCGCCGGTGGCGACCGCGATCCACGACAGGAAGCAGCAGGCGAGCGGCTCCGGCGCGTCCTCGGGCGCCTTCACCCGCACCAGCCGCTCCAGCGCCGCCAGATCCCGGGCGCCAATCACCGCCTCCCCGCCGATCTCCGCGAGCGCCTCCAGCGCACTCGCCCGCGCGGCCCCGGGCCCGTTCCGACGCACCGCCTGCAGCAGGGGCACGACGTCCTCGCCCCACGAGCAGAACACCCGCACCGCCGTCTGCCGCACCTCGGCATCCGGATCGCCCAGCAGCGGCACCGCGCTCTGCGCAACCGCCGCCGGCTGCGCATCGCCGCGCTCGCGCAAGGCCCATGCCGCCGCCCGCCGAACCGTCGCATCCGGGGAACCGAGATCCCGTACCGCCTGCCGAGTGTCCATGGCCCGCCACGCTAGCCCGCCCCACCGACAACTCCCCCGGCTCCTCCGCCCGGGCCAGGCCACCCGCGCCGGATTGGCCCGGGACAGCGCGCCCGCCGCTCCCTACGCTCGGGCGCACAGTCGATCAACGGAGAACCCGCATGCACCCCGAACTCGCCGCCGATCTCGCGCGGTTGCCCGAACTCCTGGAGGAGACCCGGCAGCAGGCCCTCGCCTTCCTCGACGGCCTCGCCGACCGGCCCGTCGTCCCGCAGGCGGCCCCGCCCGGCGCCGGATCCGTCGGTCCGGCGAAGCTCGCCGAGGCGGGCGGCGGGTTGCCGGCGGCGCTGGCGGAGTTCGCCGAGCGGTGGGAGCCGCGCCTGTCGGGCAGTCCCGGGCCGCGGTACTTCGGGTTCGTGACCGGTGGTGCGACCCCGGCGGCGCTGGCGGGCGACTGGCTGACCTCCACCGTCGACCAGAACTCCAACTCCTCGCTGGACCCGGCCGGTCAGCACCTGGAGCGGGAGACGGTCGGCTGGCTGCGCGAGCTGTTCGGGCTCTCGGCGGCGCACCACGGCACCTTCGTGAGCGGCGCGACCATGTCGAACACGGTCGGACTGGCGATCGCCCGCGAGTGGCTGGGCGAGCGGCTCGGCGTGGACGTCGCCGAGGACGGGGTCGGCGCGCTGGGCCGGGTCCGGGTGCTGTCGGGCGGCGCGCACTCCTCCGTCTCCAAGGCGCTGTCGGTGCTGGGCCTGGGCCGGACGGCGCTGCGGTCCGTGCCCCTACTGCCCGGCCGGGAGGCGGTGGACGTGGCCGCGCTGGAGCGGGCGCTGGCCGAGGCCGACGGGCCGTGCATCGTGGTGGCCAACGCGGGCACCGTCAACACCGTCGACTTCGACGACCTGCGGGCGATCGCCGACCTCCGCGAGCGGTACGGGTTCTGGCTGCACGTGGACGCCGCGTTCGGCGCCTTCGCCGCGCTGTCGCCGGAGCACGCGGAGCTGGTGGCCGGCCTGGACCTCGCCGACTCGGTCTGCGTCGACCTGCACAAGTGGCTCAACGTGCCCTACGACAGCGCCGTGCAGTTCACCCGCCGCCCCGACCTGCAGGCCCAGGTCTTCCGGAACGCCGCCGCCTACCTCGGCCCGGTCGGCGAGCACCCCGACCTGGTCCACCTCACCCCGGAGAACTCGCACCGGCTGCGCGCCCTCGCCGCCTGGTTCACCCTGCGCGCGTACGGCCGCGCCGGCCACCGGGAGATCGTGGAACGCAACGTCGCGGGCGCGCGGGCGCTCGGCGAGGCGGTCGAGCGGATCGACGGCCTGCGCCTGCTCGCCCCGGTGCGGCTGAACGTCGTCTGCTTCACCCTGGCGACGGATCCCACCCCCGAGCGCCTCGCCGCCCTCGCCGCCGAGCTGGCCGACGACGCCTTCGTCACCCCGACCCGCTACGCCGACCGGCCCGCCCTGCGCGCGGCGTTCAGCAACTGGCGCACCACGGAGGCCGACGTGCGGCGGACGGCGGAGGCACTCGGGCAGGCCGTCCGGAAACTGACCGCCGACCGGCGCCACGAGGCCTGACGGCGCGGCCCGGTGCCGGCCCCACGACGATGACGATGGGGACGGCACCGGGCCCGAGCACCGGGCCGATGGCTCAGCTCCGGTCGTGGTCCCCGCTCCCGCCGTCGATCAACTCCCGCAGGATGTCCAGGTGTCCGGTGTGCCCGGACCGTACCAGCCACTACCGACAACCCGGCTCCCCGACCGCGGCTCCCCGACGGCGGCCCGCTGTTCCGACCGCGGCCGGCCGTTCCGCCGCGCGTGTCATCCTGAGCGCCGCCCACGCAACACGCCTGCCGCGCCTTGACCTTCACACCGTGTGAAGCCCGATGATCCTCCCATGACCGCCACACCGTACGACCCGTACGCGCTCCTCGCGCAGAGCCGCCTCGGCATCCTCGCCACCATCAAGGCGGACGGCCGGCCCCAGCTCTCCCCCGTCATGCCGTTCTACGACCCGGAGACGAACGTCATCCTGATCTCCACCCGGGACGGGCTGGCCAAGACCGCCAACCTGCGCCGGGACCCCCGGGTCAGCCTGGAGGTGACCGGGCCGGACGGGCGCTCCTGGGTCACCGCCGAGGGCATCGCCACCCTCACCGGTCCGGGCACCGACCCCGACGGCCCCGAGGTCGAGGCGCTGGTCGACTACTACCGCAGCGCCGCCGGCGAGCACCCCGACTGGGCGGAGTACCGCGAGGCGATGGTCTCCGACCGCCGGGTGCTGCTCACCGTCCCGGTCGACCACGTGTACGGCACCCACCTCTGAACGGCCCGGGTGAACCGCCCGGCTGAACGGCCCGGGTGAACCGCCCGGGTGGGCGCGGCCACCGTCACGGGGGTACGGTGGCCGCGCCCGCCCGCGGCTCAGCACAGCGTCGCGGTGACCACCGTGGCGTCCAGGTCCTCCTGCCGGCTCGCCACCGCCGTCAGCCCGGCCGCCCGCGCCACCCCGAGGGCTGCCGCCACCTGCCGCTCACTGGTCTCGAACAGCAACGACCCGCCCGCAGCCAGCCACCGGGGCGTCTCCGCGACCACCCTGCGCAGCACGTCCAGGCCGTCCGCGCCGCCGTCGAGCGCCGGCCGGGCCTCGTGCAGCCGCGCCTCGGGCGGCAGCAGCGCGAGGTCCCCGGTCGGAACGTACGGGACGTTGGCGATCAGCACGTCCACCCGGCCGCGCAGCGCGGCCGGCAGGGCGGCGAACAGGTCGCCCTGGTGGATCCGCGCCCCGGTGCCGGCCAGGTTGCGGCGGGCGCAGCGGACCGCCTCCGGGTCGATGTCCGCCGCGTACAGCTCGACCGGGTGCCCGGCCCCGGCCGCCACGGCGGCGCCCAGCGCACCACTGCCGCAGCACAGGTCGAGCACCACCGCGCCCGGGCCGCGGGGCGGGCCGGTCAGCGCGGTGGCGGCGGCGGCCAGGAACTCGCTGCGCCGGCGCGGCACGAAGACGCCCGGGTCGACGGCGATCCGCAGACCGGCGAACTCGGCCCAGCCGACAACGTGTTCGAGCGGCCGCCCCTCGGCACGGGCGCGGACCATGGCGGCCAGGTCGGCGGGCGCGGCTGCTGCGCGGAGCAGGATCCGCGCCTCGTCCTCGGCGAACACGCAACCGGCTGCACGCAGCCGGGAGACCACCGAGGAACGGAGAGCGACGGAGGAGAAAACCGGCAAGAGAACCCCTTGGGGAAGACGGGAGGAAAGCGAACGGAGGAGGAAACGACTCCGTCAGGGCTCCCGCAAGGGCCGACACCGCGCCGGTGCGTCACCCGCGCTACACGCGCGAGGCGCCCGCACGGCCGCGCTCCGGGAGCACCCGCTCGGACATTCCGGTAATGGGTCTCACCTCCCTGAATCACGGTCATACTCGGCATCAGCCACCCTACCGCAACGCCGGTCGGCGGCACGTGCCGGTCGCGCGGGGGCCTGTGCCGGCAAGGGAGTTCGCGCGCCGGTCAGGCCGGCTCCGCGCCGGGCAGGCGGTTCGCGCGCCGGGCAGGCGGGCTCCGCGCCGGGCAGGCGGTTCGCCGCCGGTCAGGCGGGCTGCGGTACCGGCGGCCTGGTGCGGTAGGAGCCGGCCGCGCCCGGGGGGACCAGGCAGGGCAGCAGCCAGTCCCAGAGGGCGCCGACCCGGCGGGCGCGCTCCTCCGCGGGGCAGCCGTCGGCGAACACCACTTCCAGGCCGCAGGCGGCGGTCACCACCAGGATCTCCGGGCCGAGCCCGCCCGCGCGGTCGCGCAGCTCGCCCGCGCGGCGGGCCCCGGCCAGCAGGTCCCGGACGACGGCGGCCCAGACGCGGTGGAAGCCGCGCATGCCCGCGAGGGTCTGCCGGGCGTCCACCGCTCCGGTTTCACCCGGATTCGGACCGCCCGGCCTGGCTTCGCCGGCCTTCGGCCCGCCCGGTTTGACGTCACCCCGCTCGGCCCCGCCCGGCTCGACCCCACTCCGCTCGACCCCACTCCGCTCGGCCCCGCCCGGTGGCGGTTCCGCCTGCCAGCCGCCGTCCTCGCGGCCGAGGCGGAACGCCGCCCGGACCACCGGGTCCGCCCCGAGGGCGTCGACCAGCCAGTACCCGGCGTCGATCAGCCCCTGGAGCGGGGAGGAGGCGGCGCGCTGGTCGCCGCAGGCCGCGCGCAGCGAACGCTCGGCCTGCTCGAACACCGCTCTGGCCAGCTCCTCCTTGGAGGCGAAGTGGAAGTACAGCGCCCCCTTCGTCACCCCTGCGGCCGCGGCGATCTCGCCGAGGGTGGCACCCGCGTAGCCATGGCGGTCGAACAGCCCCGCCCCCGCCTCCACCAGCCGCCCGCGCGTCCGTTCCGACCTCTGCTGGACCACCCGTCCCACAACCCCTCACGACGACAAGCACGTTCGACCAAGCCCCGGTGGCACCCGGGCGGGCGCCGAGTCCTCCGACCGTCGCCCTCAGCCGACCCGGCTGAGCCGGGCCGCCGCGGTGTCCGCCAACGCGGCCGCGCCCACAGCGGGTTCGCGCTCCGTCTGCGCCGTCCGCTCCGGACCGACGGGTCGCTCGGCAGCGGCGGGTCGTTCCGGCCCCGTGAGCAGGATGGAGCGCTGCAGCCGGCGCAGCCCGACCGAGGGCTCCATGCCCAACTCCCGTACCAGGGTGTTCCGCAGGCGCTGGTAGGCCTCGAGGGCCTCGCCGCGGCGCCCGGAGCGGTGCAGGGCGATCATGTACTGGCCGTGCAGGCTCTCGTGGGTGCGGTAGCGGTCGACCAGGACGGTGAGTTCGGCGAGCAGGACGCGGTGGCGGCCCAGCCGTAGGTCGGCGTCGATCCGCTGGTCCAGAGCGCAGAGCCGGGTCTCCTCCAACCGCTTGGCTTCGACAGCGAGTTGGCCGCCGACCGGGACGTCCGCGAAGGCCGGTCCGCGCCACAGCGCGAGCGCCTCGCCGAGCATCCGGGCGGCCAGCGGGTGGTCCTCGCCGTCGATCGCCCGGTAGCCCATGCCGGCCAGCCGCTCGAACTCCCGGATGTCCGTCAGTCCGCCGCCGCTGTTCAGCATGTAGCCGCCGGGCGAGGTCACCAGGACGTCCTTGGCGCAGGACACCCCCGCCTCCTCGCCGGCCCGGGCGAACGCCCGGTCGATCAGGTCGCGCAACTGGAGGACGTACGTCTGCACGGTGGTGCGCGCACTGCGCGGCGGACGGCCGGACCACAGCTCGTCGGCCAGCACCCCCGCCGGAACCACCTGGTCCGCGCGGAGGGCCAGCAGCCCCAGTACCTGACGCGGCTTCGGCGCCGACGGCACCACTGACAGCCCGCACACCCGGACGTCCAACGCCCCGAGCACCCGAATTTCCACGATGACCACCCCAATCACACGGAACGCCGCAAGCTCGTCGCTGCGGCCGGCACCCGGGTCGACACCCCTGGGGGCAACTGCCACCAGTGAAAAACAGGACGCGCGGTTTGTCAATACAAAACCGAACGTGCTGTTTGTTTTTGAAGGCGGGCTGCCTGGGCACTGCAAGAAGCCACACAACCACCCTCGGTAGTGTTCGCAGGGCAAACCAAAGGCGGCGTGACCCCGTGGTCCCGCCGCCGCCCGCGCGCCCCATCCTCCCCCAGCCCCCCTGCACAGGAGGCAGGTTGAGCTCCCGTCAGCCGACGCCGATGCCCGCCTGCGCCTCGACCGGCACGTCGTCGCCCTCGTCCCCGCCGCCCTCGTCCGCACGGGCCGCCGCGATCTCGGCGACCACCTGGGCACCCCGGTCCGGCCCCATCCGCAGCGATCCGAGCACGCCGGGCACCGCGATGCTCGGCATCAGGTGCTGGAACAGCCCCGACACCCGAAGCTCCAGGTCAGCCCGCCCGGAAAGCTTCTGGGACTGGATCTGAACCCCCGTCCACGCCGCGATGATCAGCCATGCGGTGTCCGCCGGAACGACGTGCGGCAGCAGCTCGCCGCGCTCGCCGGCCGCCAGCAGCAGCGCCTCCATCCGGCCGATCCACCCCGGGATGGCACCGCCGCCGAGGTCGTCGAACACGTCCTGCCCGAGCGAGAGCCGGGCACCCGCGCTCAGCAGCGGGTCACGTGGCATCAGATGCGCCACCACCATCCCGGTGTCCACGAACTCCTGGAGCTTGCAGCTCCGTTCGGGAACTCCGTCCTGGGAGAACTGTTCCTCGACCACGCCCTGCGCGAGATCCCGCTTCGACGCGAAATGGAAATACACCGCACCACGCGTCACACCGGCCCGGGAGACCACCTCGCCGATGGTCGCGCCCTCGTACCCGAACTCGTCGAAGACCGACGCCGCCGCCTCCAGGATCAGCCGACGCGTCCGGAGCGCCCGCTCCTGCCGTACCACCGCAACCACCCCGCCCTGAGATGCCGGAAAACAAAACCAAACACCCCGTATCTTAGCTGCGCCCAACCCGCAACCGGCAAGACGATGTCGGTTAATCGCCCGACCCCTCCCCCTTCCTCACCACCCGCCGAGCCCCCACCTGAAGGTCCGTCACCACAGGCCTCGCCCACCGCGGCAGTGAGGCCTCTTCCAAGGACTTCTTCCATCCGTAAAAACCGAACGATTGGTTTCTTTAAAGGTAATTCCGGAGCTCGCCGCAAGCCTACGGCCGATCTCCGCACCCGGTGCCGCTCCGCAACCGCCGCCCTCGAGCGCGGCGTCGTACGGGTCAGTCGACCGTACGGTCGCAGCGGCCGAAACGGCCGAAACGGCCGTACCCGGGGGGAACCATGAAGCTCGACCCGCTGCGTCGCCATGCCGCCATGGCGACGGCCACCGGGCTGGCACTCGCCGCCCTGGCCTCCTGCAGCACGTCCACGACGACGGGCCCTGCCGCCCCTGTCACCATCCCGGCGACCGCCGTCAGGCTGCCGCTCGCAGACAGGGTCGCGGCCGGCCTGGAACGGATCCGCGCCACCGCCCAGGACAATCCGCCCGGAGAACAGTGGGGCCACTACCAGGACGAGGGCGGCACGATCTGGTACTTCTGGCCCCTCCCCGACGGACGGTTCTGTCACGGAAAGGAGTTCGAGCTCGGGGACCAGGACATCCGGGAGGTCGGCTGCACGAGCAACCCCCTCCCGGACGACGGCACGCCGGCCGTGAACGCCCTCCTGGGCCCGGCCAGTGTGACCGGCGGCCGGTGGGTGAGCTTCCTCTACGCGGACCAGGAGGACGTCCAGGACATCGCCTGCGGCGACCTGCACTTCACCGCCCGGCGCATCGCCCGCTTCCCCGGCACCCACGGCCCGCGCACCCTCTACGCCGTCAGCACGCCGTGGGCCGCGCTGGGCCTCCTGCACGCCCGGGTCCGCCGCGCGGACGGCACCGTCGCCCCCGACCTGGCGCGGTTCCCGGACGGGAGCGAGTCCGCACACGTCTCCGGCGAACGCGTCTGCGCGTGAGAAGTCGGCCAGGCCGACTTCTGGTGCCAGGCCCTACAACTCCGCCACGTGCAGGATGAGGCGCCGGGCGGCGCGCTCCGACAGGATGCGCTGCTCCTCGACGGCGGCCAGGTCCAGCGGGACGGGCGGGGCCCACGTCGTCCCGGCTCAGGTTGCGGGGGCCAGGTTCGGAGTCACCACGCAAGCCTCGCGCGCAGGTGCGGTGCCGGTCCACGTGGGTTCGCGGGTCCGGCCCGGTGTCAGGTCGCCCAGGGCAGCCGCAAGGTTTCGAGCTCGGCGTCGCCCAGCAGGGCCTCGATGAGGTCAGGGGGTCCGGCGACCTTGGTGGCCCAGAGGTCGTAGTCGGTGCACAGCACCCAGGAACGGTCGGCGGCCCAGAGGTTGGAGGGGCTGGCGTCGACGTCGGTGGTGTCGTAGAGGGCTTCGGCGTCGCCGAGGCGGCCCGCGCGCACATGGACGTTGTCGAAGTCCCCGAGCATCAGCGGGTTGTAGTAGGCCAGGCACCGGGTGTCCGGGCCGGCCGGACCGTACGCGGTGAGGACGGCGATCAGGCGGTTCCAGGTCTCCCGGTCGAGGCTCCCCTCGGTGGGCGGGACGATGCCGAGCGGCCAGCTGCCGTCCTTCTTCGCCGACGGGAAGCAGCGGTTGGAGGGCAGCAGCCCCTCGGGCACCACGGGATCGCCGGTCCGCTCCGCGAGCTCCGCCCAGCGCAGCCGGTGCCAGCCCGGCCCCGGGTGCTCGGCGCGGCCCAGGTCACCACCCGTGACGACACCCACGGCATCGAGGTCCACGCCCATGAACACACGCGGCTGTGCGCTCCCGTCCGCCAACCGGGCCTGCCGGTAGTCGTTGTACGAGAGCTCGCTCGGCCCCCGCTCGTGCTCGTACATGGCGTTGAGCACCCAGACGGCGTCGGGCATCGCGGGCGCCATGAACCCGAGCACGCCGTCACCGCACAGCTCCCCCAGCCAGTCGGTCTCGCCGGACGGCGCGAGCGGCCACCGGCCGGACATCGGGTCGGCCTGCAGGTCTGCCGACAGGTCGATCCGGGCATCAGGCTGGGCATCGGGCTGGGCATCAGGCTGCTCGGGCATCCGATCATGCTCCCACAGCGCCGGATCACGGACGGCCCCGGACCAGCGCAGGGGGCGAGCAGGGCAGCAGCTGCGACCGATACAGGAATGAAACGCTCTTTACCGGATTCTGCTGTCATCGATGAAGGGATGAGACTCGCCGTAGACGGGATTCTGACGTCGCGTCCCTACGGTGCCTGACATGTCACCTATCCATGACCGGATCGGCGGTCACCACACCAGGATCCGCAGCCGAGCGCGCGCCCAAGTCGTCCTGACAGCACTCGTGTTGGCAGCCGGCACGGCGCTGGCCGCGCCCGCAGGAGCCGCAGGAGCCGCAGGAGCCGCAACGAAGAACGGGGCCGCAGCGAGGAGCGGGCCCGCCACAAGCCGGGTGGTCGTCCATCCGGAGGCGGTCACGGCCGCGCAGCAGCAGGCCGTCCTCGGTTACTGGACCCCCGAGCGGATGGCCGCCCTGATCACGCGGTCGTCCGGCAATCCGCCCAGGAGTGCCCCCGACGGAGCTCCGTGGACCGGCGCCGACACCCTGAGCAGGACGGTCGGCAGGCTGTTCTTCACCAACCACGGTGAGGACGAAAGCTGCACCGCGACCGTCGTGAACAGCGCCAACCGCAGCACCGTCGTCACGGCGGGGCACTGCGTCAACAGCCCCGACCTCCTGGGAAACGACAATCAGTGGCTGTCGAACGAGCTGTTCGTCCCGGGCTACCACGACGGTCTCGCACCGTACGGCACGTTCGTCGCCCGCGCCGGGGTCGCCGACGCCACCTGGCTCCGCAACGACGAGCAGAACGCCCTGACGTACGACGCGTACGACCAGGCGTTCCTGGTCCTGAACACCAACGCCGCCGGCCAACGGGTGCAGGACGCCGTCGGCGCCGCACAGCGCATCGGCTTCGACCGGCCGGGCAACGCGTCGGTCCACGAGTTCGGCTATCCGCGCGAGGCCTCGGGCGATCCCGGGCGCGCGGGCCTGCCGGAGTACACCGGGGCCAGGCTCGCCTACTGCGTGGGGCAGACCCGCGAGTACCCCGGCACCAAGGAGCACCCGGAGCCCCGGGGCGAGTGGGGCGCTCCCTGTGTGATGGGCGGTGGCTCCAGCGGCGGTCCCCGCATCGCCGACTTCGACCCGTCCTCCGGGATCGGCACGGTGGTGGGTGACGACACCCTGAGTGCCTTCTTCGACTCCTCGGGCCAGGTCTGCGACCACGGCAACGCCGCCTGCCTCCGGCACCTGGTCGGCCCGCAGTTCACCTCCGCGATCACGAAGCCGCTGTACAAGGCCGCCGAACGCTCCTGAGGCGTCGACGCCGGCACGCCCCGATCCGGTGGTCACGACCGCCTCCCGAATCGAGCCGCGCCCGACCAACCCATCTCGACCAACCCCACTCGGCCAACCCGACCCGACCCAAGATTGGCAACGATGTCAGCCCTCCACCGAGCATTTCCCAGCAAGCTCGCCGCCGCGGGAGCCCTCCTGCTGAGTGCGACCACCGCCGCGGTGCTGCTGCCGGACACGGCCTTCGCCGCGGAGCAGGAATCCGTCACGACGCACTCCGGCGCCACAACCGAACAGGAGCGCAGCCGGATCGACACCTACTGGACGCCGATGCGGATGAAGCTGGCGGGCGCCATGGTCCCCGAGATCACCCCCGTGCCGGAGGACGACAACACGCCTGACGATCCACATCCGCTTCCCGCGAACACGCTGGATCCCGGATCGACCTGGACGCACGGCGGAGCGGTGAACACGAGCGTCGGCCGTCTCTTCTTCACCTTCGCCGACGGCTACGACGGCAGTTGCACCGCAACGGTCGTCAACAGCGCGAACCACAGCACCGTCATCTCGGCCGCGCACTGTCTGCGGGCCGTCGGGGCTCCCGCCACCGACGCCACGTGGAACCACAACCTCTACTTCGTGCCCGGCTACCGCAACGGAACCAAACCGCTCGGCGGCTTCACCATCAGGAGCGTGGCCACGTCCTCCCGCTGGGACGCCGATCCGAGCACGACGACCTCGGACGGTGTCGCCGTCGCCGGCTACGACACGGGAATGCTCGTGGCCAACCCCTCAGCCGGGGGACGGCGGATCGCGGACGTCACGGGAAGCCAGCGGATCGCGTTCACCAAGCCCGTCAAGGACGAGTTCATCCACACCTTCGGGTACCCGAAGGACCGACTCAACAACCCCAGCGCCACCTACACCGGATCACGCATGATCCACTGCGCCGGACCGGCCCAGCCCGGCCCCAAGGCCCCCCTGCTGTGGGGTGAGCCCTGCGACATGTCCCACGGGGCGAGCGGCGGCCCCCACCTCGCACAGTTCGACACCCGGACCGGCATCGGCACCGTCGTCGGCGTCACCACCACCAGCGACGAACTCGCGGGTGGCCAGAGCAAGACGCTCTACGCCACCCGCCTCGGCGACAGCGCCCGCCGCCTCTACAGCTGGGCGCAGACCCGGGTGGCCTGACCTCTCGGTCGGCGCCTCCTCGTTCAGCCCGTACTCGTTCAGCCCCGGTTCGGTCCGTTCACCCCTCCTCGGCCGGCACCTCCCCCGGTCGAGGAGGACCCGTGCCCGGCCGCCGGCGCCACACCCGTTGCCGATCAGCGGCTTCCACAACCAAACGGTTGAACAAGCGGGCGGAGCGGCGTAGCGTTGTTCTCAACCAATCGGTTGAGGATGAACAGGGGTGTGCAGGTGGCTGTCGACCAGCTGTCCCGGGCGTTCGTGGCCCTGGCGGATCCGACGCGGCGGGACATCGTGGCCCGGCTCTCGATCCGGGACGCGACCGTGGGTGAGTTGGCCGAGTCCTACGCGATCACCATGCAGGCCGTCTCCAAGCATCTGAAGGTACTGGAGGAGGCCGGGCTGGTGAGTCGCAGCCGGGACGGGCAGCGCCGTCCCTGCCACCTGGAGCCGCAGGTGTTCGACGTGATGACGAGCTGGATCGAACGGTACCGGCGCCAGGCCGAGGAGCGGTTCGGCCGCCTGGACGCCCTCCTCGCGGACATGGCCGACCACACCGCCCACCCCCGCACCGACAACGACGAAGACAACGAAGACCACGAAGGCAACGACCGACCGAAGCCCCAGCAGAGCGAAGGAGTCCCGTCATGACCTCCACCACCGGCCCCGAGACCCGGATCGAGGCGGACCCGCAGCTGCCCACCATCCGGATCGTCCGCGAGTTCGACGCCCCGCAGGAGCGGGTCTTCCAGGCCTGGACCGAGCCCGAGCTCGTCGCCCAGTGGCTCGGCCCGAAGGACCTCGAGATGAAGATCGACACCTGGGAGGTGCGGACTGGCGGCCACTACCGCTACTCGATGCACCGCGAGGGTCAGGAGATCGCCGCCTTCTACGGCTCCTTCCACGAGGTCCGGCCGACCACCCGGCTCGTCCAGACCTTCACGTACGAGGGCGTGCCGGACGGCGTCTCGCTGGACACCGCAACCTTCGAACCCGCCGGGGAGGGCCGTACCCGCGTGACCGTGCTGTCGGTGGTCGACAGCCTGGTGGCCCGGGACGCCATCCTGGCCAGCGGCATGGAACACGGAGTGGTCGAGGGCTACCGGAAGCTGGACGCCCTGCTCGCCGCGAGCTGACCCGCCTCGGCACGCCGGGCTTCCGCGCGGTCAGGGCGGCACGGCCATCCCTCAGGGCAGCACGGCCACCGCCTCGACCTCCACCAACTGGTCGGTGTACCCGAGCACCGAGACGCCGAGCAGCGTGCTGGGCGCATCGTGCTCCCCCATGTACGCGCGGTAGACGTTCCACACCCTCACCAGGTCCGCCCGGTCCCCGGAGGCCACGTACACGGTGGTCCGGGCGATGTCGGTGAGCCCGGCGCCCGCGTCCTCCAGCACGGTTATCAGGTTACGCATCACCTGGTGGGCCTGTCCCTCGTAGTCGCCGACGGAGACCGTCCGGCCCTCCTCGTCGAGCGGGCAGGCCCCGGCCAGCCACAGCGAGCGCGCCGGGGCTTCGACCACCGCGCCGTAGGCGTAGTCGACGGCCGGCGTCAGACGCGTGGCGCGGATCAGCTTGACGGCGCTGCTCATGAGGTCCTCCTACGGTCCCGACCGAACGTTCGCGCCCATCGTTGGCTCCACCTGAACGACCGTCAAACCATTTAGCGAGGAACTTCCCGCCGTTCCAAGGCCGGTGCGCCCACGATTCACCGTTGCGGGTGATGGCGGACGGCCCCGCCGGAACGGAATCCTGGTGCCGCTACGCGCACTTCCACCCGCAACCACCGTCCGGGAGCCGCCCCATGGAACCCCAACCGTCCGACCGCGACCAGGACACCGGCGTCGGCCGGCGCCGCATGCTCGGCCTCGCGCTCGGAGCCGGCCTGGTCCCGGCACTCGCCCCGGCGGCGCACGCGATCCCCACCGCGCCGCCCGAGAGGAGCACGCCGCCGAGCGACGCACTGGGCCTGCGGGTCGCCGCCGTGGCCGCGGCCCAGATCGGTGTGCCGTACGCCTGGGGCGGCGGAGACCGGCTCGGCGCGAGCCTCGGCTTCTGCGACGACGAGAACGGCTACCTCAACGGCGTGTGCCTGGGCGAGAAGACGGTCGGCTTCGACTGCAGCGGCCTGTCGCTCTACTGCTGGCACCGGGCCAGCCACGGCACCGTCGAGCTAGGGCACTACACCGTCGCGCAGTTCAACCGCAGCGCCCCGGTGGAGCGCGACGCGCTCGCCCCCGGCGACCTGCTGTTCTTCTCCCGTCCCGACGCGCCCCTGCACCACGTCGGGGTCTACGTCGGCGACGGCGCGATGATCCACGCCGAGCGCACCGGGACGCTGATCGCCCGCGTCGAGCAGGTGCTCGACGTCCCGCGCTGGGCGGGCGAGTTCGCCGGCGCGCGCCGCCCCGGGCAGCCCGTCGGCTGAGCGCCGCTTCCCCGCTCACAGTCCCCTGCGCGGCTCCCCCGACCCCCGGTGGACCCGCAGCAGCAGCGACTGCAGCACCTCTCGCTCCCCCGCGTCCAGCGGAGCGAGCACCTCGTCCTGCACCGCCCGTGCCTGAGTGTCGAGTTCGGCAAGCAGCGCCCGTCCGGCGTCGGTGATCGAGACCGAGACCCGGCGCCGGTCGGCCCGGTCCC
Source organism: Kitasatospora sp. NPDC034023 (assembly GCF_055575795.1). NCBI lineage: Bacteria > Bacillati > Actinomycetota > Actinomycetes > Kitasatosporales > Streptomycetaceae > Kitasatospora > Kitasatospora sp. NPDC034023. The sequence goes on along the minus strand of NZ_JBVIRY010000003.1, from coordinate 255,894 downwards.
TGGCGCGCTCGACGTACCCGCCGGCGGCGAGCTGGTCGGCCACCTTGGCCAGGTCGCTCGGGTCGAGGCCCAACCGCCGTACCAGGTCCCGCTGGACCTGGGGGCCGAAGTCGGCGAGCGAGGCGAGCACCGCCATGTCCCAGAGCCGCAGGCCGCGTTCGGCCAGCCGCTCGGCGAGCCGGCCACGGGCCGTCTTCCCAACCCGGGAGAGCAGGTAGGTGCTCAGGTCCAGCAGCGTCGGGGGGAGCTCGGGCGCGCGCTCGGGCTCGGAAGCAGGGAGCTCGGAAGCAGGGAGCTCGGAAGCAGGGAGCTCGGAAGCGGGGGGCGGGTTCTCGGAGACCATGGCGGAAGTCTAGGGTCTCTCCCTATAGTGGGTTGCAACCCACTAATTTCGGCCCCAACCCATCGCCCCCAGGAGTTCGACTGTGGACGCCCTGTACCCCCGCCTGCTCGTCACCCGCTTCGCCGACTGCTTCGCCTTCTACGGCGCGATCCTCCCGCCGCTCACCGGCGCCACCCTGGTCAAGGGCGCACCCGGGGGCCCGTACGCCAACTGGGACCTCGCCGACCAGGCCGTCCTGGTGCTCTACGACCGCGCCGCGATGGCCGCCACGCTCGGCACCGCCGAGCAGCCTGCCCGCCCCGCCGCACCCGCGCAGGACGCCGCGATGCTGGTCTTCCGGGTGGACAACGTGGACGCCACCCTCGACCTCTGCCTGCGCCACGGCGGCACCCTGGCCGTCGAGGCCACCGACCGCCCGGAGTGGGGCCCGAACCTCCGGACCGCCCATCTGCGCGACCCGGACGGCCACCTGATCGAGCTCCAGTCGTACTGAGAGAACCGTCCCGCTCGGCCCGGGCCCCGGAGCCGTCGTCCAGGTGTGGCCGCCGGCTCAACTGCCGTAGCGCCGCTGCCTGGCGGCGAAGCTGCGGACGGCACGCAGGAAGTCGACCTCGCGGAACGCGGGCCAGTAGGCCTCGCAGAAGTACAGCTCCGAATACGCGCTCTGCCAGAGCAGGAAGTTCGACAGCCGCTGCTCGCCGCTGGTGCGGATGACCAGGTCGGGATCGGGCCGGCCGGCGGTGTAGAGGTGCGGGGCGATGTCGTCGACGGTCAGGGCATCCGCGACCTCGGTCAGTGACGCGCCGGACTCGGCGCGCGCGTACATCAAGTCACGGACGGCATCGACGACCTCCTGGCGGCCACCGTAACCGACGGCCAGGGTGAGGTGGGCGCCGGTGGTGCTGGTCCGGGTGGCCTCGACAGCCTCCTTGAGGGCGTGCGCGGTACTGTCGGGCAGGGCGTCGGTCGTTCCGGCGAGGTGGACCTGCCAGCGGGCGTCCGGGCGGATGAGGCGGTCGACGACCACCTGCTCGATCAGCCGCATCAGGTAGGCGACTTCGGTGTCGCCCCGGCGCTGGAGGTTCTCGGTCGAGCACACGAACACGGTGACGTGCGTGATCGCCAGGGCCTCGCACCAGGACAGCACCTCCTCGACGTGTTCGGCGCCCACCTTGTGGCCGATGCTGGGGTTGGCCATGCCCATGTGTCGGGCCCAGCGGCGGTTGCCGTCCATGATCAGTCCGACGTGCCGGGGCAGCGGGCCCGCCATGACCCTGCGTCGCAGGCGGCGAGTGTAGAGGGCACGGAGCAGGTCAGGCATGAGCACCGTCCAAGTGGTCGGGGAGGCCCGCCCGTTCGGGCGGCGCCGGGTTCATGGGGTTCGGTCCGGGCCGTGGCGTCGGGCAGCCCCGCCGGAGGGCACGCCAAGGCGATGCCGGGCGGCCGGGTACGGTGGCCGGCCGGTCGCGGTCGCCGGCCGCTGGGCGCTGCATGACAACACCTTTGGCAGTGACGGCAGTTGACCAAGGCGCTCCGGGCTCAGCAGGCCGACGGGAGTTCGCGCAGGTCGCGCAGGGTACCCGCGCACACCGCCGTGAGCAGCAGCAGGCCGACGCCGATCGCGGTGCCGAGCGGGTGGAACCCGTCACCGGTGACGGAGCGGCCGAGGATGGTCGCTCCGCCGGTGGCGCTGGCCCCGGCCAGGGTCCAGACGCCGACGCGCAGGCGGCCGGTGCCGGGCGGCACGACGGCGTCCGCGCCGACGCCGGTGAAGATGCGGGGGATCTGGATCGCGCCGAGCCCGAGAGCGATCCACCAGGCGGCGAGCAGGGCGGTGCGCAGGGTGGGCGGCGAGGCGTCGGCGTCGACGCCTCTGTGCACCAGGACGACCACGGCGGTGCCGAGGGCCGTGGGCACGGCGAGGCGGCGCAGCGCCCAGCCCAGCAGCGTGAGCGCGGCGGCCGCCGTCCGCCGTGGCCGGGGGGCGACCAGGGCGATGCCGAGCAGCAGCAGGGTGGTGCAGCCGTGCGTCACCCCGTCGCGGATGCCGTCGGCGGGCAACGGGCCGGCCTGTTCGGCGGCCAGGTGGCCGAGGAACCAGGCGGCGAGGGCGACGGTGATGCCCATGGTGGCAACCCGCCGCTGGCGCTGCGTCGGGGAGTCGGCGGGCCAGAGGGCCGGGTGCAGCCACATGTCCACGATGCCCGCGACCAGGTCGGGCCAGGACTTCCAGCCCGCACCCCGGGCCTCGTCCTCCACCATCGAACCCCAACGCTCGCGGAAGGCGTCCGGGTAGAGCCTGACCAGGCCTCGGGCGACGACGCTCACGCGGGGTTCACCCCCAGGCGTCGCAGTCCCGCGTTCGCGACGCGGGCCATCGCCCGCAGCTCGCGTTCCAGCACCTCGCGGCCGAGGGGGGTGAGCTGGACGGGGCGCTGGCGTCCCTGACCGTCGAGCGGCTCGATCAGCCGCTTCGACTCCAACCTGGCCAGCGCCCCGTAGAGGCTGCCGGGCCCCAGCCGCTCCCCGGTCAGCTCCTCGATCGCGGTGTTGATGGCGTATCCGTGCAGTGGCCCGTCCGCCAGCGCGCAGAGCACCAGTGTCTGGGCGTCGTTGGCTTGCATGTCGCTTTGCTCCTCTGCTTGCTCTTCCGCCTGTTCCTCCGCTTCTGACGGAGCACCATACTACGCGGCATGAACTACGCGCCACGTACTACGTGATGTGTACTATCACCGCCATGCGCGATGACATGACGAACCATCACCTGGACATCGGACACCCCGCCCGCCGCGCCGCAGCAGCGGCCTTGTGGACGTCCATCGCCGGCGCCGCCGCCTTCACCGCGTTCGCCTTCCTGACGACGCAGGTGCGCGCGGTCCGGGCGGGCAGCCCCTGGCAGGACGACCCGTACGACGCGGTGGTGACCTTCACCCTCTTCTTCGTCCCACTACTCGGCGCACTCGGCACGGTCCGGATGCTGCTGTGTCGCCGTGACCGGCCACTGCCGCGCTACCGGGTCGAGCAACTGCTCCGGACCGCTCTGGTCAGCACGCTGCTCGTCACCGCCACGCTCGCCGCCGACTGGGTGGCGGTGGCCGCGCGGGCGAACCGCGGGCTCTGGAACGACGGCACCCCCTGGCTGGTCGCCTCCCTGCCGGCGCTCACCACGATGACGGCCGCCGGCCTGTTCCTGCACCGCCGGGCGGTCCGGCTGCTGCCCGGAACGACATGCGGGGGCGGGGACTGGCTGGACGACGTCCTGCCCCTGGCGAACCTGCTCACCGGCCGTCACCCGCGGGTGGGACGGCGGCTCACCACGCTGATCGACCGCAGCGATGTGCTCGGCTTCACCCGCCGGCGCTTCACCGCGCTGGCCGCTGCGGCCGCCCTCGCCGCCGGCCTGCTGGTGGCCACGGGGCTGGCATCCGGCGAGGGCTGGCCCGGAGTGCTGCTTTTCGCGGTGGAGAGCGCGGTCTTCGCCGGCGGCACCTTCGCCTTCACGGTGACCTGCAACGCCGCCCTCCGGTTCGCCGCTCCCCCGCCCACCACGAGGGCGCGCCGCGCCGCCCGGATCGCGACCACCGCGGCGGCCTCGGCGCTGCCGGTCTCGCTGGCGCTACGGGATACCCTCTGGCAGCTCCTCGGGCTCGGGCGCCACGCCGACTCCATCGGCCCCTGGGCGATCGTCACGCTCGTCGGCGCACTGCTGACGGGTGTGCTCACCTTCGGCGTGGTCGCGATCGGAGCCGGGGCGTGAGCGCGGGAGCCGGTTCTCCGAAGGACGCGATCGCTGCCCGGACAGCACCTCGACGTCACGGGGGTTGCGCCTTCCCGGCGACCCGGCACGCGCCGGCCGCCGGGCACCACCTCGGCGGCCGGCGGCCGGAGCACCCGGCGGGCCGAGCCGTCAGCGGTGGTAGACCTGCAGCTCGCGTACGGCGTCGTTGAGCGGCGACCAGAGGTGGACGGTGTTGCAGTTGTTGTAGCCCTGCATCGAGGACACGCTGAGCGCCACGTCGATGTAGTTCACCAGGTGGTAGCCGGTGGAATCGCAGCCGCCCGCGTCCCCGTAGAACGTGTAGATGACGCCGCCGCCGTAGTTGATGTCCTTGTACTCCTCCAGCAGCAGCGTACGGTCGGCCGGTTGCTCCGCCGTACGGGTGCGGCCGTCGGCCCGGGCGAGTGCGTCGGCCCGGGAGTCCGGCGAGCAGGCCCGCCCGAGGACCGGCGAGGCCGCGTCCGCGCCGGGGACGTGCCCGAGCACGGCCGCGCAGTACTGGACGTCGGGCACGGGCAGCGGGCGGAGCTGGGCCGAGCCGGCCGGAGCGGCGGCCACCGCCCCGGCGAGCGCGAGACAGCCGGCGAGGGCGGGGGCGACGAGTCTGCGCGGGATGCGCACGGGATACCTCCGGTACAGGTGGCAGAGGGGGACAGCGGCGGCCCTGGACTCGGCCGCCGCGCCCATTCGACGGGCGGCCGCCACCCACGGCGCCGCCGACACAGCGCGCACCGCACTAGTCGTACGTATGCCACCGGCCCCGGGGGTCCGACCCCCGGGGCCCCTCGCCCGCGCGACGGCCCGGTCACCCCTCCGCGCCGACCTCCCACAGCTCGGCGCTGCACGCGGCCACCAGGGCACCGATCCGCGCCAAGGCCTCCTCGGCCGGCAGCGGCTCCAGTCGGCGGCCGTCCCGCAGGCGCAGCGCGACCCGGTCGTCCACGGCCTCCTTGGCACCGATCACCGCCTGGTACGGCACCAGCCGGGCCTCCCGGATCCGGGCGCCGAGGCTGCCGTGCTCGGGACCGGCGACCTCGGCGCGCAGTCCGAGGTCCAGGCAGCGCTGCCGGAGCCGTTCGGCCTGCGGCAGTTCGGCGTCGGAGATCGGCAGCAGCACGACCTGGGCGGGCGCGAGCCAGGCCGGGAACGCGCCGCCGTACAGCTCGATCAGGTGGGCGACCACCCGCTCGACGCTGCCGATCACGCTGCGGTGGACCATCACCGGGCGGTGCTTGGCGCCATCCGGGCCGACGTAGTGCAGGTTGAACCGTTCGGGCTGGTGGAAGTCGATCTGGACGGTGGAGAGGGTGAACTCGCGCCCGGCGCCGTCGGCGATCTGCACGTCGATCTTGGGCCCGTAGAACGCGGCCTCGCCCTCCGCCGCCTCGAACGGCACCCCGGAGCGCTCCAGCACATCGGTGAGCAGCGCGGTGGCGCGCTCCCACAGCGCGGGATCCGCCACGTACTTGCCGCCGTCGCCGGGCAGCGAGAGGCGGTAGCGGACCGGCACGATGCCGAGCGCCCGGTGTGCCTCGCGGATCAGCTCCAGCGCGGCGACGGCTTCGTCGGCGGCCTGCTCGGGGGTACAGAACACGTGCGCGTCGTTCAGCTGGATCGCCCGGACCCTGGTCAGTCCGCCCAGCACCCCGGACAGCTCGGAGCGGTACATGCCGCCCAACTCGGCCATGCGCAGCGGGAGTTCCCGGTAGCTGTGGGGGCGGGAGCGGAAGATCAGGGCATGGTGCGGACAGAGGCTGGGCCGCAGCACCACTTCCTCCGAGCCCAGCTCCATGGGCGGGAACATGTCCTCGCGGTAGTGCGCCCAGTGGCCGGAGATCTCGTACAGCTCTCGTTTGCCGAGCACCGGGGAGTAGACGTGGCGGTAGCCGGCCCGGCGCTCGCGGCCTCGGATGAACTCTTCAAGGGTGTGCCGGATCGCGGCGCCATCGGGCAGCCAGTACGGGAGGCCGGAGCCCATCAGCGGGTCGGTGTCGAAGAGGTCGAGTTCGCGGCCGAGCTTGCGGTGGTCGTGCTGGGGGTGGCAGCCCCGGGGCTGGTCGGGCAGGGGCCGGCCGTGCGACGGGTGGGCGTTCATGGCGGTGGTCTCCACTCTGGGGCTGCGGGCGAGTGGAGCCGGAGACGACGAAGCCCCGGGGCACTCGCCCCGGGGCTTCGGACTAGGTCAGCAGTCAGCGCGCCGGGACTCTCTCCGGCGTCGTCGTGACGAGTGCAGCGCGCTTCATGCGATCAACCGTAGCAGGTCGGAAGACGCGCGCAAGATCTTTCCGAGGGGGTCCGACGAACGGCCTCGACAGTCGGGCGGCTTCAGTACAGGACGACGCAGCCGCGCGCACCGAGCGCGTCCAGCACCCGGGCGGACGGCCGCACCTCGTTCCACCGCAGGTCCAGCTTCTCGAGCGCGGGCAGCGCGGGCAGCGCACCCGGTTCGTCCAGCCAGTGCGGCAGTTCGGTGATCCGGTTGCCGCGCAGGTCGAGGCGGCGCAGCAGCGGCAGCCCGGCGAGCACGGCCGGCACCTCGGTGAGGGCGTTCTCCCTGAGCTCCAGCTCGCGCAGCTCGGTGAGGCCGGCCATGGAGTCCGGCAGTGCGGTCAACTCGTTGCCACGGAGCCAGAGTTCGCGTAGCGCACGGAGCCGGCCGATCTCCTCGGGCAGCGCGCCGAGGCGGTTGTGCTGCGCGCGGAGCTCGACCAGGGCGGTCATCTCGCCGATGGCCGCGGGGAGTTCGGTGAGCCGGTTCTCGCCGACGTTGAGGTAGCGCAGTGCGGTGAGCCGCCCGAGGGCGTCCGGCAGGGTGGTCAGCGCGTTGTCGTGCAGGTAGAGGAAGTCGCCCAGCCCAGTGAGGTCGCCCAGCCCGGCGGGGACCTCGGCGAGCTTGTTGTGCCCGAGGTCGAGGGTGCGCAGAGCGGCCAACCGTCCGATGGCCGGGGGGAGTTCGGAGATCCCGGTGTCGGCGAGGATGAGCACCGTCAGGTCGGTGCGGTCCCACACCTCGGCCGGCACCTCGTCGAGCGGCTGCCGCCAGAGGTTCAGGGTCACGTCCGTCACGGCTGCACTCTACTCTCGCCCCCTCCCCCCGCGGGAGGAACCGGCCGCGCACCCGCCGAAGGAGGGCCCACGCCTTCAGGCGGAGGCCCTCCGGCGGAGCGGCTACCGTGCCGGGGCCGGGCGGACCGGGTGCTTGCTCATGATGGAGACCCGGTTGAAGGAGTTGATGGCGATCGCCACCCACACCACCGCCGAGATCTCGGCCTCGCTCATCGCCTCGCGCGCGGCCCCGTACGCGGCCTCCTGCGCGGCCGCGTCGGCCGGGTCGGTGGTCGCCTCGGCCAGTGCGAGCGCGGCGCGCTCCCGCGCGTCGAACAGCTCGGTGTCGCGCCATGCCGGGAGCACGCCCAGCCGCTGCGTGGTCTCGCCCTCGCGCAGCGCGGCCTTGGTGTGCACGTTCAGGCAGTAGGCGCAGCCGTTGATCTGCGACACCCGGAGGTTGACGAGCTCCACCAGTCGACGGTCCAGCCCAGCCTCGGCCGCCACCTCGCGCGTCGCCTCGGCGGCCGCGACGAGCGCCTTGTACGCCTGGGGGCTCTGCTTGTCGATGAACACCCGCCGGTCCGTCGGGACCACCGTCACATCACTCACCTGAACTCCTCGGGCCGATCACTGTTTAGGCTGATCACTGTCGCGCGCCACTCTGCCATGGCATGATAGTTGAATATAGAACTACCATGCACCTGGGAGGGACCCCGACCGTGAGCACCACCGAGACCGACCTCATCGAGCCGCCCGCCGCCGCCCCCCGCGTGGAGGTCCTGCCCCCGCGCGACGTCCCGCTCGGCGGCCCGCGCGCGATGACCGTGCGCCGGACGCTGCCGCAGCGTTCCCGCTCCCTGATCGGCGCCTGGTGCTTCGTGGACCACTACGGCCCCGACGACGTCGCCCACACCGGCGGCATGGACGTCGCCCCGCACCCGCACACCGGCCTGCAGACCGTCAGCTGGCTGTTCACCGGCGAGATCGAGCACCGGGACAGCCTCGGCGTCCACGCGTTCGTCCGACCCGGCGAGGTCAACCTGATGTCCTCCGGCCACGGCATCGCCCACTCCGAGGTCTCCACCCCCGCCACCACCACCCTGCACGGCGTCCAGCTGTGGGTCGCCCTGCCGGAGGAACACCGGCACACCGGCCGCGACTTCCACCACCACGTCCCGGCCCCGGTCGCCCTGGACGGCGGCGAGGCCCGGGTCTTCCTCGGCACCCTCGCCGGCGACACCTCCCCCGTGCCCACCTTCACCCCCCTGCTCGGCGCCGAACTCACCCTCCGCCCGCACGCCACCGTCACCCTCGCCGTCGACCCCGCCTTCGAGCACGGCCTCCTGGTCGACTGCGGCGAGGTCCGCCTCGCCGACACCCCGCTGCACGCCGCCGACCTCGGCTACCTCGCCCCCGGCTCCACTGCCATCACCCTCACCAACACCGGCGACACCGATGCCCGGACGATCCTGCTCGGCGGCACGCCCTTCGAGGAGCAGATCGTCATGTGGTGGAACTTCATCGGCGGCAGCCACGAGGAGATCGTCCAGGCCCGCGCCGACTGGCAGGCCGCCACCGACCGCTACGGCGAGGTCCACGGCTACCCCGGCGACCGCCTCCCGGCCCCCGAGCTCCCCGGCACGCCCCTGAAGCCGCGCGGCCGCACCCGCTGACCTGCGCATTCGGTGATCGGAGAGGCGACGGCGGGGCCTGCCGCCCGCCCTGGGCGCAGGTGAGACGCGTCGGGCCGGGGACCACGGCGTCCCGGTTCGGGTACGTGCGGGCGGAGTCCTCGAGCAGGACCGAGAGGTTCGGCATGGTGTCTTCCGGAAGGGTGGACCGGGCCAGGCCGCGGCGGGGGGACACGCGGCCTGGCCCGGGGTAGGTGGGGGTCACACGTGGCTGGACGTGACCCCGAAGGGTCCCGCGGTGCCGGGGAGGTAGCGGTTCACACGGTTCGACCGGCTCGCGACGGCTGACCAGCGCAGACGAGCGGCGGCGCGGAGGGCGCGGCGCCGACTGCCGTTGATCATGTCGGTGAAGCGGTCGACAGCCCACACCGTGCGCAGGCCGAGCGGACCCAGCATCAGGAAGGGAGGGAATTTCGGTTCCTTCGCCCAGATGCCGTCGAGATCCTCGTGCCGCGTTCCGTCCACGATCAGGTCGGCGATGAGCGACCCGACGTACGGTGCCTGGGCCAGTCCGTGTCCGTTGCACGCGATCGAGTAGTAGACGTTGTCCTCGATCTGTCCTGCGATCGGCAGGAAGGACGAGGTCATCGCGATCCAGCCTCCCCACGCGCGTTCCACGGCGACGTCCGCGAGGCCGGGGAAGCGTGTGGCGAACGCGCCGGCGAGCTCTTCGACCATGGCCCGGTCCGGGGCCTTTGCCGGGAGCGGGTACCGCTCACCCCGTTCGACGCGGCGGACACCGAACACGATGGTGTTGCGCGAGGTGAGGCGGTAGTGCTCCATGATCTGGTGCTGGGTGATCACCCCTGATCGACTGCTCCAGCCCAGCGCGGCGATGCGTTCCGGGGCGATCGGCTCCGTCTCCATCTCGATGAGCCACATGGGCACCGAGAGGCGCGCGGGGATGATGGCCCACTCGCCCGAGTACGCGTTCGTCGCGAGCACGGCCTTGTTCGCCCGCACGCTGCCGCGGGGCGTCGAGATCACCACCTTGCCGCGGTCCCGCCTGACGTCGGTGACCTTGGTCCGTTCGAACACCTGCGCCGATGACGCGAGCACGGCGCGACGCACTCCGCGGCTCAGTTTGCCGGGATTCAGCTTCGCCGCGATCCTCCGGCGCGCCGGAGGACGGGGAACGGTCTTGGATCGCCCCGCCGACGGACTCGGCGAGCCGCAGGGCCGTCGCCATGCCGCCCATGCCGCCGCCGACGTGCCCATCGGGATGGCGACGACCGCGCACAGACGTCGGACGTAGCGATTGACCATGCGACTCGCCGCGCCTCCGGCGCCCGCACCCTCTTGTTGTTCAAATTCAAACCAGTAGCTATCGTCGAGGCGATTCAGTTCGAGTTTGAACTTCGCAAGGAGAAAGCCCATGCCGGTACGCCGCCTCAACCACGCGGTGCTCTACGTCCGCGACGTCGCGACCTCGGTCGCGTTCTACACCGAGGCACTGGGCTTCAAGGTCGACACCGAGTTCCCCGGGCGGGCCGCCTTCCTCAGCGCCCAGGAGACGCTCAACGACCACGACCTCGGCCTGTTCGCGATCGGCGCCGACGCACCCGGCCCGCAGCCGGGCCGGGTCGGCCTCTACCACCTGGCCTGGGAGGTCGGGACACTGGGCGAGCTGGCCGAGATCGGCCGGACACTCAGCGAGCGCGGGGCGCTGGTCGGCGCCACCGACCACCACCACTCCATGTCCTTCTACGCCAAGGACCCGGACGGCAACGAGTTCGAGGTGATGTGGCGGGTCCCGCGCGAGGACTGGTCGGCGGCCGGCGAAGCGCCGAAGACGGGCCCCCTGGACCTGGAGGCGGCCATCGCCCGCTGGGGCACCGACCTGGCCACCGGCGCTGCCGCCGGCTCCGCCACCTGAGGCCCGCCCCGGAACCGACGGGCTTGCCCGCCCGGGGTACCACGGAGGCACCAGGGTCTGCCCTCGGGGCCCTGGCGCCCCGGCCGCCGAGCGCGTAGGCAGGAAGGGTCGCTGGTCCTTCGCGGGAAGAGGCCCCATTTGCATGCCCCCTTGCACGCCCGAGAGAACGCCCGGGCCCAGGCCGCCGGACGCGCCGGTACACCGGCCCGCTCTCCCCGCGGCGGCGGCCGGAGCGCCCGGCCGGACCTGATGGGGGTGCAGGCCACCGCCGGGAACCGGGCCGTCCTCCGGATGCTCCGCCAGGCAGGGGCGGGCGGACCGGGCGGGCGGGCCGGCGGGGTGGGGCCCCGGCCGACGGTGCAGCGCTCCGCCGTCCACGACGTGCTGAGCACGCCCGGCCGTCCGCTGGACGCCGCCGTCCGCTCCGAGATGGAGGGCCGGATGGGCGCCGACTTCTCCGACGTCCGCCTCCACGACGGCAGTGCCGCCCGCGCCTCCGCCGCCGAGGTCGGCGCCCGCGCCTACACCTCCGGCAACCACGTCGTCATCGGGGAGGGCGGCGGCGACCGGCACACCCTGGCCCACGAGCTCACCCATGTCCTCCAGCAGCGCCGGGGCCCGGTCGCGGGCGCCGACAACGGCTCCGGGCTCAGGCTCTCCGACCCGTCCGACCGGTTCGAGCGCGAGGCCGAGGCGAACGCCGTCCGGGTGATGCGCAGGGCGGTGGCCGGCGCCGGGCCCGCCACGGCGGCGCCGGCCGAGGAGCACGCGGACGGGCACGGCGCGAGCCCGCACACCGGGGAGGCCGTGCTGCAGCGGGCGGCCGCCTTCACGCCGTTCGCCACGATGACGCCCAGCGGCGCGACGCTCGGCAACCTCCAGACCGATGTGCTGAACGGGGCCGGCCTGGTCTACCCCGGAGGCGGCACCCTCGGGAACTCGCTGTACCTGGAGCGACTGCTCAACAACGGCGGTGGCGGTTCGTCACCCGGCGAGCCCTCGGACTTCACCGTCATGAAGGCGGCCGACCGCAACCTGGTGCGCGCCAACGGCCAGCAGAACGCGGCCACCGCGATGCACGCGATCAACGGTGACTTCGTCGCGGGCGCCAACGACACCGCCTGGAACATCTTCCTGGGCTCCGCCAAGTCCAACACCAACGAGCACTTCCACAAGGTCGAGAACCCCATCCGCACCGCGATGCAGAGCGGTACCAACGGCCTGGCCGCGGACTACGAGCAGTGGATCGCGGCCAACCATCCGATCGACCTCGGCGGCGACATGATCGGCTTCGCCGCCACCGGGCAGCAGGTCCGGGGGGCCGCCACGAGCGCGGCCGCGCTGAAGCCGTACCAGGACGCGTACCCGACCGTCACCCACGTCCTGGACGAGAAGGCGCCGCTGAAGAACCCCAACGCCGGGTGGCCCAAGCTGATCCACTACCGGGTGACACCGCACTACACGTACAGCAACGATCCCGCACAGTGGCCGCAGTTCCTGAAGGACAACCTCGCGGCGGCCCAGGCCCTGGTGGACGAGGAGAAGGCCAAGCCGGCGGCCGAACAGGACCAGCAGGGGCTGGCCAACGAGCTCGCGGCCATGGACATCCTGAGGCAGCGGGCGCACCAGCTGTTCCCCGAGACGTACACCTGCGAGGCGGACTACTACCTCGCCTCCTACGACCCGAAGGCCCCCTGGCACCACGGCCGCGACCAGGAAACGTACGAAGCGGAGATCTGAGGTACCGATGCACGACGACACGCACGACGACAGGCACGACGAGAGGCACGGCGACACCGAGGGGCGGAAGCGCCCCGGGGTCTTCCTCGCCCACGCGCCCGCGGATGCCGACCGGGCCGCCGACCTGGACGCCCGGCTGCGCGCCGGGGGTGCCCGGACCGCCCTGGACGAGTCCCGCGACCTCTCCGACGGCCTGCCCGCCGAGCCGGTGCTGCAGGAGCTGGGGGCCTGCGACCTGTTCCTGCTCCTGTGGTCCCGGGACGCCGCCGACGACCCGCACGTCCGGGCGCAGCGCGAGTACGCGGCCTCGTTCGACAAGCCCTGCCTGGTCTGGCCGCTCGACGCGACGGCCCTGCCGCCGGGGCAGGGCCGGGTGGAACAACTGCCGCCCGGCGATGACGCCCGGGAGGCGGACGCCGCGGTCCACCGGATGCTGGGCACCCGGCCCGCCGACGCCCCGCCCGGCGGCCCCGGAGCGGACCCGTCGGGCGGTGCGGCGGTGGAGCCCGGCCGCTGGACGATCGAGAGCGACGCCCAGCACGGCGAGTCCCTGGACCTGAAGCTCACCCCCTCGGCCGGCCCGGCGGACGCGGCGGCACCGGACGGCTCCGTCGACGGCGGCGACCTGACGGGCACCCACCTCCGGGCCGGCCTGAAGGGCAAGGTCACCGGCCACTGGTCGTTCGCCCGCACCGAGGGCCGGCTCGACCTGGAGCTGACGTCCTCCTTCGGGCTGCGCCCGGTGCACGAGCCGCGGCACCTGCGGATCCTCGGCGGCGACGGCGACACCCTCACCGCCGAGGACCTGCACGGCATCGCCGACCCACGGCACTACCGCCTCACCCGCGGCCGCACCGGCTGACCCGCCGTCGGCCCGTCCCGCCGTTCGGCTGACCGGTGGACTTTCCCGCCACACACCGTCAGCACGCCGACCGGTACCGAGAAGTACGTCGTCCGGGTTCCTACGATCCGCCCCATGAGCAGCCGGTCCGCACCTGCCTGCGACGGGTCTGCCGACCCCCAGAGACGACGACGGGACGCACACATGAGACGAACGATCCGCGGCCGCCTGCTGGCCTGGGCCGCCGCCGGAGCGACGTTGGCCGCCGTGGCGGGCACCACCGCCGCGCCCTCGGCCGCGGCGCACGACGACGACCTCGGGCCCGCCATCGAGGCGATCATGCACAAGCCCGGATACGAGCACGCGCAGTGGGGCGTGCTGGAGACCGACCCCGCGACCGGCCAGGTGTTCCACTCCCGGTTCGCGAACCAGTTCTTCGTCCCCGGCTCGACCGTCAAGCTCGTCACCATCTCGGGCGCCTGGCACACGCTCGGCCCCGACCACCACTTCACCACCCCGCTCCTCGCCACCGGCACGCGCACCGGCTCGACCCTCGACGGCAACCTCGCGCTCGTCGCCCAGGGCGACCTCACGATGGGCGGCCGGACCAGGCCCGACGGGACCGTCGACTACACCGCCATCGACCACACCAGCGCCAACGACCTGCCCGGCGCCACCCTCACCCCCGAGGACCCGCTCGCCGGGCTGGACATGATCGCCCACCAGGTCCGCGACGCGGGCATCACGCGGGTCAACGGTGACGTCGTCGTCGACGCGAGGCTGTTCACGCCGCCGGCGCTGGACCCGCAGCCCACCCCGCTGATCATCAACGACAACGTCATCGACCTCCTCACCACCCCCACCGCCCCCGGCCAGACCGCCCAGCTCACCTGGCGCCCCCAGGTCGCCCCCTACCGGGTCACCTCCACCGTGCAGACGGTGGCGGCCGGCGGCCCGACGAACATCCAGGTCTCCGCCTCCCCCGACGGCACGCAGATCACCCTCAGCGGCACCATCGCCGCCGACGCGCAGCCCGTCCTGCGCATCTCCAACGTCCAGGACCCGAACGCCTTCGGCCGCACCGCCCTGATCGAGGCGCTCGCCCGCGCCGGCGTCAGCGTCACCGCCGACCCGACCGGCCCGAACCCGGACGGCAAGCTGCCCGCCTCCTACGACGGCGACCCGCAGGTGGCCGCGTACGTCTCCCCGCCGTACAGCCAGTACGCCAAGCTGATCCTCAAGGTCAGCCACAACCTCGGCGCCAACCTGGCCCTGTGCAACATGGCCGTCACGCGCGGGAGCAAGGACTGCTTCGACGGCTTCGGCGTCGAACACGACTTCCTCGTCGACGTGGCGCACGTCGACCCGACCCAGTTCCAGCTCGCCGACGGACGCGGCGGTGTCTTCCAGGACCGCGCCACCCCCACCGGCCTCGACCAGCTCCTCGCCTACTGGCTGCACACCCCCGACGCGGACGCCTTCCGCCACTCCCTGCCGATCCTCGGCGTCGACGGCTCGCTCGCGATCTCCTGCGCGACCGACTGCCCGGCCAAGGGCAAGGTCTTCGCCAAGCCCGGCACCATCGTGGGTGCCGACGACCTCAACCAGCGGATCGCCTACAACGCCGAGAACCTGGCCGGCTACCTGGAGACGGACGACGGCTGTCTGCACCTGTTCTTCGTCGGCGTGAACGGCGCTTCGGCCACCGACATCAACGACGTCATCCGCATCTTCGACGACGTGAACCAGGTCGCCGCACTGCTCCAGGAGCAGGCCTCGGCCGGGCACCGCGCCCCGGAGGGCCGGAACGCCCCCTGATCCTGCCGCACTCCGGTCCTTCCGCACTCCGGCGCCCGGGGAGGCGCGTGGTCGACGCCGACCACGCGCCTCCCCGGCGTCTGCGACCTCCGGCCGATCGCCGCCGCGGGCCTGACGTCAGGCCGGTCCTTCCGCCCGCTGCGCCTGCTCGTACGCCGCCAGCACCGCGCGGTAGCGCCGCCGCACGTCCTCCCGGTCGGCCGGCTCGGTCACGGACTCCCGGCTGAGGCGCTCGATCATCCTGGCCTGGGCCAGGAGCACCTGCCGCTGCTGTTCGGTCCTCGTCTCGGCCATGATCTCCGCCAGCGCGTCGAGCTGGCGGATCAGCACGGCCGGCATCCCGGGAGCGGCCTGTCGGATCTTCTCGAACGCGCGCTGGACGAGCCGCTCGTAGCTGACGGGCACGGTCATCACCCGGATGTACCCGGCGTCGTCCCGGTGGACCGGGTTCGGGCTCCAGCGGGCGGCGATCCGGCACAGGCCCTCGCCGAGCCAGTCGATGCAGGTCAGGGCGGTGAAGGTGTCGTTCACCGCGGTGGACAGCGCGCGGATGGCGATCTCCACGAGCTGGTCGACCGCGAAGGCGATGTCCTGGGCGATCGTGCGCGTCGAGCCCGCGACGTGGGCGCGGGCGAAGCTGCGGGCCACCTCGGGCGCCGCCCTGGGGGGCCAGACGGTGGCCAGTTGGTGGCCCTGGACCAGGAAGTGCCCGGGCCGGTGGTCCAGCCGGATGACGGCGTCCAGCTCGGTCGCCATCCGCACCAGCGTGCGGTGCCGGACGAACTGGAGGTACCCGCTGGCCGGCGCCGGAACGGCCGCCCCCTCGGTGTCCAGCCGGCCGCTCAGCTCCGCGGCCGTCGGCCCCCGCGCGGCGCCCGCCGGCTCCGCCCCGCCCGCGCTCGCCTCGATCGCCTCGGACAGCTCGGCCGCGATGCTCGCGATCACCCGGGGCAGCTGGATCGAGGTGGCGATGTGGTGGATGAAGAAGATCAGCACGGCGAGGTCGGCGAGCACCAGGACCATGCACACGGTGATCGACAGGTGCGGCACGAAGTCGCCGTACGGGCCCGGCCCGATGACGACCAGCGCGAGGATCGCGTAGACGAACGTCCCGACGAAGGTGCCCAGCGTGAGCTGCGTGGTGCGGTCGCGGATGAAGGTGCGCAGCATGCGCGGCCCGAACTGGGTGGAGGCCAGTGTCAGCGTCACGATCATGATCGAGAACACCACGCCCACCACCGTGATGAGCGACGCGGCGATCGCCGCCAGGACCTGCCGCGCCGCGTCCGCCGCCCCGCTGACCACCCACGACGGCAGCTCCAGGTCTCCGTGGTACGCCGCCTGGTCCAGCGACACGGTGATCGCGAACAGCGCCCCGGCGAGCACCACCTCCAGGATCGGCACGAGCCACAGATTCGTCCGCAGCGCCTCCTGCCGCCACTGCGCCTCCAGGTGGACCCCACGGATCACAGCGCCCACCTCCCGTACACCGGCCCGGATTCACCCCGTACTCCCGCATACCAACCCTAAACAACCGAACCCGGATATCACGGTTGAAAGGCGGCACCGGCCTGCTCGCTCCGGCGCTCCGGGCGGCGGCCCGAGACCGTCACCGGCTCCGGTGCCGGTGCCGCCCCCTCGCCGGCTGGTGCGCGCTCCTCTGACGTCGATCAGCCGGTTCCGGCGTCGACCGGTGGCACCAGGTGCCGACGGGTGTCGGCCGGCGTCAACCGGTGTCCTGCGGCGCGGCGGTGGCCCGGGCGTAGGCGGCGGCGCGGATCTGCGAGGGGCCACAGGCCCAGACCATGATCCGACCGCCGGTCCGCGCCAGCGGGCGGTCCCAGCAGGCGCGGACCAACCAGGGCCGCCGTACGCCGAGTTCGGCCCTGGCCCAGGACGGCAGCAGGTCGATCGAGGCGTTCGTCAGCACCCGGACGGCGGCACGCTCGCGGCGGCTGCGGCCGAAGCCGCGCAGCAGCCGGAGCACGTCCAGGGCCGGCGGCGTGACCCGCAACTGGGGCCGGATCCCGGCCAGGTAGGCCGCCACCTCGGCGCGGGACCGGGGGACGTCGCGCGCGCCCAGCCGTTCGGCGACGCGCCTCGCCTCGGCGTAGTAGCGGTCGCACTCGGCGGCGGACAGCGGGGTGGCGGCGTAGGCCTGGTAGCCGGTCAGGAAGCTGTACACCTCGGCCGTGTGCACCCAGGTGAGCAGCTCCGGATCGTCGGCGCGGTAGGGGCGGCCGTCCGGTGCCGTGCCGCTGATCCGGGGGTGGATCCTGCGTACGCCCGCGATCGCCTGCTCGGCCGCCGCCGTCGACCCGAGCGTGGTGGTGGTGACGAACCGGGCCGTCCGGTTCAGCCGCCCGGTCGGGTCGACCCGGAAGTCCGAGTGCGCGTCGACGGCGGCCATCGCGAGGGGGTGCAGGGACTGCAGCAGCAGCGCCGCGAAGCCGCCCACCAGCATCCCGGCCGGGTGCCCGTGCACCCGCCACACCACGCTGTCCGGGCCGAAGAGACCCGGGTCGCCGGCCGGGCGGTCGTAGCGTTCCAGGTGCAGGTCCTGGCCGTGCACGGTCGCGTTGATCTCGGCCAGCAGCCTGGCGCGCAGCGCGGCGAGCGGCGTCCGCCGACCGGTCGGCCCGGTTCCCGTCCCCACCATGCCCACCCCTCCTCGCCCCGGCCATCACCGTACCGACGGGGCACACCGCCTTCGACGCCGGACCCCCGGTTCGACGCCGAACCCCGCCTCGGCGGCGGGCCGCCCTCGCCCGTCCGGGACCGGCCGCCCTCGCCGGTGCAGGCCCTCTGCCCGAACTTGTCTGACCAAGTTCCACCAACATTCTTCCGCCGGACAGCCCGACCCGATACCTATGTCCCACCCCATGGCGCACCGCCATGGCTCCCACCCTCACCACGACACGAGGTATCCCATGGCACTGCGCTGGAGCACCCTCGGCGGGCTGCTCGCCACCCTCCCCCTCGTCGGCGCACTGACCGTCGCCACCCCCGGCACCGCCCAGGCGGCGGGCGGCAGCGGCAACCTGATCGTCAACGGCGACGCGGAGACCGGCGGTTACTGCACCAACGACTGGAGCGCGGCCAGTACCGTCCCCGGCTGGACGGTCCAGGCCGGCGGCATCGACTCCGTGTGCCACTCGGTGGGCTCCTTCGGCCTGCCGACCGACGGCCGGACGCCCGGCAAGGCCTTCTTCGGGCCGGGCAACTTCGGGGACGGCTCGATGGCGCAGACCGTCGACGTCTCCTCGGCGGCCACCGCGATCGACGGCGGCGCGGTGCACTACAACCTCTCCGGCTGGCTGGGCGGTTGGGCCGCCTACAGCGGCTACGTCGCCGTCAGCCTGCACTTCCGGGACGGCGGCGGCCGCCCGCTCGGCGCGACCGCCAAGCTGCCGACCGTCTCCGCGACCGACCGCGGCCTGAGCACCCAGTTCCTCTCCCGCAGCGCCACCGGGGCCGTCCCGGCCGGCACCCGGTCCGTCCAGGTCGAGGTCCAGTTCCTCTCCACCTCGAACGAGACCGGCTACCTGGACAACCTCTCGCTCACCCTCGACACCCCGGTCACCGCGCCCGCGCCGGTCACGCCGCCCGCCTCGGCCGTACCGGGCTACGACCACGTGTTCGTCGTCATGATGGAGAACACCGACTACTCCCAGATCATGAACGACCCGGCGGACACGCCGTTCATCCACAGCCTGATGTCCCAGGGCGCCACCCTCACCGACTCCCACGGCGTCTACCACCCGAGCGACGAGAACTACCTCGCCGTCGCCGGCGGCGACACCTACACCAAGGGCGCCACCTACTGGCCCAACATCAACTCACCCCAGCGCAACCTCGGTGACACCATCGAGGAGGCCGGCAAGAGCTGGAAGGCCTACGAGCAGGGCATGGGCACGCCCTGCAACACCAACAAGAACAACGACAGCTACTACGAGCCCGACGACGCGCCGTTCATCAACTACACGGACATCAGCGGCAATCCGGCCCGCTGCGCGGCGCACCTCTTCGACACCTCGCAACTCACCACCGACCTGCAGTCGGCCGCCACCACCCCGAACTTCTCCTGGATCGCGGCCGACGACTACTACGACGGCGAGGCCTCCGGAAACGGCAACGCCACCAGCCTGAAGGCCCAGGACGGCTGGCTGAAGCAGACCCTCGCCCCCGTGCTCGCCTCCCCGGCCTGGACCCAGCAGCGCTCGCTGCTCCTGCTGACCTGGGACGAGAGCGAGAGCGAGGGCTACAACCACCTCGCCACCGTCGTCGTCGGCTCGCAGGGCACTGTCCCGGCCGCCACCAGCAGCCCGCTGCACTACGACCACTACGGCATCGGCCGCACCGTCGAGGCCGCCCTCGGGCTGCCGGGGCTGACCGGCAACGACACCTACGCGACGCCCCTCAACGCCGCCTTCGCGCCGTCCACCGCGACCCGGCCGACCCTGACCGGCGACCTCGCCGCCGTGACCAACGGAGGCAACGCCACCCTCCGCTACGCCCTGCCGAACACCTCGCAGGTCAGCGCGAAGAACTGGGTCGGCGTCTACCCGGCGGGCGTCACCCCCGGCTCGCGGTCCGCGCTGACCTGGGCCTACACGCCGAACCAGAGCGGCGCCGTCACCCTGTCCACCGGCAAGCTCAACGGCGCGGGCACGTACGACGCGTACTACCTCGCCAACGACGGCTACTCGGTGCTGGCCGGCCCGTTCCCCCTGACCGTCGGCTGACGCCCCCGGCGGCCGACGCCCCGGGCCGCCCCCGGCCCTCACTGGGCCTGCACGACGAACGGCGACGGCTCGGCGCGGTGATCGCGCCGAGCCGTCGCCGTCGGTGCGGGCGACGCGGTTTCAGCCGAGGGGCTTGTCGACGACGGCCTTGGCGTGGCTGAACGTCTCGATCGAGTACTCGCCGTGGTAGCGGCCCATGCCGCTCTCGCCGACGCCGCCGAACGGCAGGTCGGGCATCGCCAGGTGCGAGACCGGCAGGCCGAAGCTGAGCGCGCCCGAGGAGGTCTCCTCGGTCAGCCGCCGCTTGGTGTCCGCGGACTCGGTGAAGGCGTACAGGGCGAGCGGCTTGTCGCGCTCGTTGATGAACGCGATCGCCGCGTCGAGGTCGGCGACGGCCAGGACGGGCAGGATCGGGCCGAAGATCTCGGCGCTCATCACCGGGGCGGTCGCGGGGACGTCGGTGAGGACGGTCGGGGCGAGGTAGCGGGTGTCGCGGTCGTGCTCGCCACCGATGACGGTCCGCCCGTCGCCGAGCAGCGCGCTGAGGCGGTCGAAGTGGCGCTCGTTGACGATCCGCCCGTAGTCCGCGCTCTCGGCCGGGTTCTCGCCGAACAACTCCCGTACCGCGTCCGCCAGTTCCCGCTCCAGGGTGGCAGCCGTGTCGCCGACGGCGAGGACGTAGTCGGGGGCGACGCAGGTCTGGCCGGCGTTGAGGAACTTGCCGCGGGCGATCCGCCGGGCAGTGACGGCGAGGTCGGCGCCGGGATCGACCACGACCGGGCTCTTGCCGCCGAGCTCCAGGGTGACCGGGGTGAGGTGCTTGGCGGCGGCAGCCATGACGATCCGCCCGACAGCGCCGTTGCCGGTGTAGAAGATGTGGTCGAAGCGCTGCTCCAGCAGGGCGGTGGTCTCCGGGACGGCGCCCTCGACGACCGCGACGGTCTCCTCGCCGAGGTAGCGCGGCAGCAGCTCGGCGATGGCCGCGGAGGTCGCGGGGGCGAGCTCGCTGGGCTTGACGAGGACGGTGTTCCCGGCGGCCAGGGCGCCGACCACCGGGGCCAGGGCCAGCTGGAGCGGGTAGTTCCAGGGCGCGATGATCAGCACCACGCCCAGCGGGTCGCGGACGACCCGGGCGTCGGCCGGGCGGAAGACCTCCGGTACGGCGGCCGGCCTCGGGCGCAGCCACTCCGCCAGGTGCGTCACGGTGTGGTCGAGTTCGTTGAGCGTGAAGCCGATCTCGGTGCGGTACGCCTCGGTGGCGCTCTTGCCGAGGTCGGCGTGGAGGGCCTGCTGGAAGACCTCGGCCTGCTCGGTGAGCAGGGCGCGCAGGGCGGCCAGCTTGTCCAGGCGCCAGGCGAGCGGCCTGGTCCGGCCGGAGTCGAACTCGGCCCGCAGTCGGGCGACCACTGAAGGAATGCTGTCGTGCATGGGGGGCTCGCGGTCCTTGAGGGGTGGTGCGCAACGTGCACACATGGAAGTTTCATCACGTGAAGCAATGGACAAGAGCGACACTAAGGATGAAAGGTTGAGTTTGTCAAGCATTTGCCCCGGCGTCGCACGGTGAATCCGGCGGATCCGGCGACTCCGGACTCACCCGCTCCGGGCTCACCGCTCCGGCTCACCGCTCGGGGAAGCTGAAGGTGTAGCCGTTGGCCTTGAGCCAGGGCAGGAGCTGCTCCAGGGCCTCCACGGTCTGCGCACGGTTGCCGCCGCCGTCGTGGAGGAGGACGGTGGGGCCGCGGCGCAGCTGCTCCCTGGCGGTCTCGACGATCCTGTCGGCGCCGGGACGTTCGAAGTCACGGGTGTCGACGTTCCAACCGAGCGGGCGCAGGCCATTGGCCGCCGCTATCTGCCGGCTCTCGGGGGTGAACGCGCCACCGGGCGCCCGGTAGTAGTCCACCGCGGCACCGCCGGTGGCCTCCCGGATCATCCGCAGGCCGTCGACGATCTCCTTCTCCTGATAGCCGACGTCCTTGTGGTCCATGGCCGTGTGGCCTGCGGGTACCGGCTGCGCGGGGCCTCGCCGGTCGGGGCCTGGTCGATCGCGGTCCGGTCGGTCGGGGATTGGTCGGCCGGGGTCCGGTCGGTCGGGGTCGGCTCACGGCGGTCGGACATGGCGGTGCTCCTCGTACCGTTCGGGTGCGTGCGGCATCGCCGCGTCGCCACCACCGTCCGCCGCGCGGTTGCGGGACCTGTGAGCCACGTATGAGCGTTTCGCAACAACCTGCGGCCACCCCGTGCCACGGGCATGTTTCCGCAGGTGGAAGCCTGATACTGACTGGCATGTCACGGGTACTACTGATCGAGGACGACGACTCCGTACGCGAGGCGCTGGCCCTCGGGCTGCGTCGCCAGGGCCATGAGGTGCGCACCGCCGCCTCCGGCGAGGAGGGGCTGGAGCGGGCCCACCGGGAGCCACCGGAGATCGTGGTGCTGGACCTGATGCTGCCCGGGATCGACGGCTTCGAGGTGTGCCGCAGACTGCGGCAGGCCGGGCCCACTCCGGTGATCATGCTGACCGCGCGCGGGGACGACGTGGACACCGTGCTCGGCCTGGAGGCCGGCGCCGACGACTACGTGGTCAAGCCCGCGCAGTCCCGCGTCCTGGACGCCCGGATCCGCGCCGTGCTGCGCCGCGCGGGCGGGACCGGCCCGGAGGCCGACCGGGAAGCCCACGGCGACCTGGTACTGGACCGCGCCGCCCTCACCGTCACCAAGCGCGGCGCCCCGCTGCCGCCGGCCCCCAGCGAACTGCGGCTGCTGCTGGAGCTGGCCGCCTCCCCCGGGCGGGTGTTCAGCCGCGAGCACCTGCTCGAGTCGGTGTGGGGGCTGGGCCGCCAGGACGACATCCACCTGGTCGACGCCGGGGTGAACCGGCTGCGCGCCAGGATCGAGGACAGCCCGTCCGCGCCCCGCTACATCCAGACCGTCCGCGGCTTCGGCTACCGCTTCGGGCCGCTGTGACCCCGGAATCCCAGCCCCAGCGGCCGCTCCCCCGCAGGGTCCGGCTGCGCCGTGCGGTCGCCGGCCTGCGGCCGCGGCTCGTGGTCGCCTTCGTCGCCGTCGCCGCGCTGAGCGCGCTGGCCACCGCCGCGCTCACCTACCGGGCCGCCACCAACTCCACCCTCGACCTGACCCAGGACACCACTCTGGACGAGCTGCGCCGGCGCATCGACGTCCTCGCGCCCGGCCTGCCCTTCCCGCCGACCCAGGGTGAACTCGACCGGCTGGCCGGGGAGTTGTCCGGCACCGGCGGCTTCCGCGACTGGCGCGTGCTGGCCACGCACGGCACCACGCACTCCGAGTGGACCCAGCCCGTCGCCGTACCGCCGGCGCTGCAGCACACTGTCGCCGGCGGCCACGCCGCGTTCCAGCGCTTCAGCGCCGACGACCACCCCTGGCTCGCCGTCGGCGTCCCCGTCACCAACGCCGCCGCGCCCAACGCCCCCTCGGGGCTCACCGTCTACGCCGTCCTCCCGCTCGACCGCGAGCAGAGCGCCGCCGACGCGCTGCTCGCCGGCGCCGCCGGGGCCGGGGCATTCGCCGCGCTCCTCGCCGCCGGGCTCGCACTGCTCGCCGCCCGGCAGGTCCTGCGACCGGTCCGGGCGCTCGGCGACGCCGCCCACGACCTCGCCCAGGGCAAGCTCGACACCCGCCTCACCGTCACCGGACACGACGAACTCGCCCAGCTCTCCAAGACCTTCAACCACACCGCGCGCACCCTCCAGGGCACCATCGAGGAACTGCGCGCCGTCGAGTCCCAGGGCCGGCAGTTCGCCGCCGACGTCTCCCACGAACTGCGCACCCCGCTCGCCGCCATGCTCGCCGTCACCGACATCCTCGACGAGGACGCCGAACACCTCCCCGCCGACACCGCCACCGCACTCCGGATGATCAGCAACGAGACCAACCGCCTCACCCGGCTCGTCAACGACCTCATCGAGATCTCCCGCCTCGACGCCGGCGCCGCCCCGCTGCGCGCCGAGGACGTCGACGCGGCGACCGCCGTCCGCGACACCCTCGACCTGCGCGGCTGGAGCAACCGGGTCGAACTCGCCCTGCCCGCCGCCCTGCCCGTACGCCTCGACCCGCGCCGCTTCGACGTCATCGTCGCCAACCTCGTCGGCAACGCGCTGCGCCACGGCCGCCCGCCCGTCCGGCTGACCCTGCGGGCGGCCGACGACGACCTCGTGCTGACCGTCACCGACCGGGGGCCGGGCATCCCGCCCGGCGAACTGCCGCACCTGTTCGACCGGTTCTACAAGGCGGACAGGGCCCGTCGGCGCTCCGAGGGCAGCGGGCTCGGCCTCGCCATCGCCCAGGAGAACGCCCGGCTGCACGGTGGGCTCATCGAGGCCGCCAACTCCCCGGGCGGCGGAGCGGTGTTCACCCTCGTCCTGCCGCGCGGCATCACCACGATCGTCGCGGAGGACCGGACATGACCGCTCGCCCTCGCCTCCTGCCCCTGGCCGCTGCCGCCGCGCTGCTGCCGGTGCTGTCGCTGCTCGGCGGCTGCTCGATCGCCACCACCGACCCCGTGAAGAGCGGCCGGCCGGCCACCGGGATCCAGCCGGGGACCAGGCTCTACTTCCTCGACCAGCACGGCATCCGCCTGACCATCCGGCCCGGCGCCCAGCGCGAGAGCCTCCAGCAGACCCTCGACACCCTGGTCACCGGCCCCGACCGGGCCGAGCAGCACGCCGGCCTCTACAGCGACCTGCCCCCCAACGCCCGTGTCCAGGCGACGGCCGCCCCGGGCACCGTCACCCTGCGGCTGTCCTGGCCCGCCGCACAGCTGTCCGCGCCCGCCATCCAGCAACTCGTCTGCACCGCCGAGGACGCCCCCGCGGAGGCCGGACCGCCGCCGAAGATCGCCATCGTCAGCAGCGACGCACCCTCCGCCTTCCAGCAGCAGTGCGACCTGCACCGCACCGGCTGACCGGCACCCGCGCCCGCACCGACGGGCCCGGCGCGCCGCCCGTTGCCCGGCGCCCGAGGTGAGGCCGGGCCCCTCCCCCGCGGCAGGGGCCCGGCCGGCTCGGGCGGTCCGGGCCGGTCAGGCCAGCGCCCGGCGGGCCTCGGCGATCCGGCCCGGATCCCAGCCGCGGCGCGGGACGGAGTCCAACAGCAGCCGGGTGTAGGCGTGTTGCGGATCGGTGAGCACCCGGACGGTCGGCCCGGTCTCGACGACCCGTCCGGCCCGCAGGACGGCGACCTCGTCGGTCAGGTGCCGCACCACCGCGAGGTCGTGGCTGACGAACAGGAAGGCGATCCCGGACTCGCGGCGGATCCCGGCGAACAGGTCCAGGATCTGCGCCTGGATCGACACGTCGAGCGCGGCCACCGCCTCGTCCAGGATCAGCACCCGCGGTTCGGCGGCCAACGCCCGTGCGATGGCGACGCGTTGGCGCTGTCCGCCGGAGAGCCGACGGGGCAGGGCGGCGGCCTCGCGCTCGCCGAGGCCGACCTGGTCGAGGAGTTCGGCGACCCGGCGGCGGCGGGCGGCCGGATCGAGCGCGCAGTGCAGCCGCAGCACCTCCTCGACGCAGGCGCCGACCGGGATCCGCGGGTCGAGGGACACGTACGGGTCCTGGAAGACCAGTTGGACGCCGCGGGCCCGGGCCAGTCGCTCGGCGCGGCCCCGGGGCCGCGCCGAGCGGTCCGCGCCGTCCAGGTGAACGGTGCCCCCGTCGGGTCGCTCCAGCCCGACGAGCATGCGGGCGGTGGTGGTCTTGCCGCAGCCGGACTCCCCGACGATGCCGAGCGAGCCGCCGGGCGGCAGGGTGAAGGAGACTCCGTCCACCACCGGGCGGGCGCCGAAGTTCTTGCGAAGTCCCCTGACCACCAGGCCGGTTGAGTCGGTCACGGCAGGATCCCCTCGTCGGCGCGCAGGCAGGCGGCGAGGCCGTCGCCGCACGGGCGGAGCGCAGGCCGTTCGGCCGAGCAGCGCGGTTCGGCGAAGGCGCAGCGCGCGGCGAACGCGCAGCCGGGTGGTGCCTCGGCGAGCGAGAGCGGGCGGCCGGGGACCGGTTCGGGGGGTGGGGCGTCGGGGTCGATCCGGGGGGTGCAGGCGAGCAGCCCGGCGGTGTAGGGGTGGCGGGGGTGCGCGAACAGGTCGTCGGTCGCCCGGGTCTCGACGATCCGGCCGGCGTACATGACGTGGATCCGGTCGCAGACGGCGGCGGCGAGTTCCAGGTCGTGGGTGACGAACAGCAGTCCGGTGCCGCGCTCGGCCTGTAGGCGGGTGAGGATGGCGATCACCTCGGCCTGGGTGGTGACGTCCAGGGCGGTGGTGGGTTCGTCGGCGATCAGCAGCTCGGGTTCGCCGGCGAGGGCGGCGGCGATGACGACCCGTTGGAGCATGCCGCCGGAGAACTCGTGCGGGTGGCGGCGCAGGGCGCCGCGCGGGTCCTCGATGCCGACGGCGTCGAGGAGTTGCTCGGCCCGGGCGGTGGCCTGGTCGGCGGGGGTGCCCGCGGCGCGCAGGCCCTCGGTGAGGAAGTCGCCGATCCGGCGCAGCGGGTTGACGGCGGCGCGCGGGTCCTGGAACACCATGGCGACCTGGCGGGCCCGGAGTTCGCGCAGGCCGGGGCGGTCCAGGGTGAGCACGTCGCGGCCGCGGACCCGAACCTGTCCCTCGGCGCGGGCGCCTTCGGGCAGCAGGCCGAGGATGCTGCGGCAGGCGACGGACTTGCCGGAGCCGGACTCGCCGACCAGGCCGACGGTTTCCCCCGCGGCGACGTGCAGCGAGACGCCGTCCAGGATCGGCCGGGCGGCCCGGCCGGCGGGCAGCAGGACGCTCAGGCCGTCGATCTCCAGCAGCGGGCGGTCCTGCCGAGACGTCACGTCAGCGTTCCTCATGTCGGCGCTCCTCATGTCGGCGCTCCTCATGTCAGCGCTCCCGTCGGGCGAGCCGGTCGGCGATGCCCTCGCCGACGATGCCGAAGGCGACCACGGCCAGCACGATGCACACCGACGGTGCGAGTGCGGGCAGCATGGCGCCCTGCTGGAGCGCGGCCTCGCCGTCGTTGATCATCGCGCCCCAGTCGGCGGCGGGCGGCTGTACGCCGAAGCCGAGGAAGGAGAGTGCGGCGAGGTCCATCAGGGCGTAGCCGAAGTTGATCGCCGACTGCGCGAGCACGGTCGGCGCGATGTTGGGCAGCAGGTGCCGGGTACAGATCGTCCACCCGGACCAGCCCTGCACCCGGTAGGACTCCAGGTACGGCCGGGCCTTCTCCTGCCGGGCGAGCCCGCGCACCAGGCGGCCCACGTACGGGGTGTAGGCGACGGACATGGCGATCACGGGCGCGGTCAGGCCCGTTCCGCCGACGGCCACGAACATGATCGCGAGCAGCAGCCCGGGGACCGAGAAGACCAGGTCCAGCGCCCGGGACAGCAGGGCGTCGACCCAGCCGCCGCGCCAGCCGGCCACCGTGCCGAGCAGCAGGCCGAGCGCCGTGGAGAGGCCGACGACCAGCAGCGGGCCGAGCAGTCCGGTGCGCGCGCCGTACAGCAGGCGGGAGAGTACGTCCCGCCCCGACTGGTCGGTGCCGAGCAGGTGGTCGGCGCTGCTGCCGAGCAGCGAGGACTGCAGGTCCAGCGCCTCCGGGTCGTACGGGGCGATCAGCGGCGCCAGGGCGGTGACCAGGACGAGCGCGCCGAGCAGGAGTACGGCGGCGGTGAACAGTGGTCCGTTGCCGAGGAGTTGCAGGCGGCGCGGCAACGGGCGGCGCAGCGGTCGGACGGGCGCGGTGGCGGTCATTCGGCACCTCCTCGGGCCAGGGACACGCGCGGGTCGATCAGCGGGGCGAGCAGGTCGACCACCAGGTTGACGAGGACGAAGCCGAGGACGGTCAGCAGGGTGACGGCCTGGACGACCGGGAAGTCCTTGGCCGTCACGGACTGCACCAGCAGCTGGCCGACGCCGGTCACGTTGAAGGCGGTCTCCACGATCGACGTGCTGACCAGCAGCCCTGCCAGCGTCGTCCCGCCGACGGTGACGATCGGCCCGAGGGCGCCTCGCAGCACGTGCCGACGGATCACCGTGGGCTCGGGGACGCCGCGCGAGCGGGCCACCTCCACGTGCTCGCGGCCGAGTTCGTCCAGCATCGCCGAGCGGGTCACCCGGGCGAGCAGTCCGGCGAGGGTGACGGCGAGGGCGACGGCGGGCAGGGTCAGGTGGTAGAGCCGGTCACCGAACCCGGTGCCGGTGGAGCCCGGGCCGGGGAACCAGCCGAGCTGCACGGCGAACAGCGAGACCAGGCCGATCGCGGTGACGAACGGCGGGGTGGCGGTGGCCACACCGGTGCCGATCAGCACCACCCGGTCGGCGACGCCGGGCCGCAGCGCCGCCAGCACGCCGGTCAGCACGCCGCCGACGCAGACCAGCACCGCCGCGTACCCGACCAGCAGCGCGGTGCCGGGCAGCCGGGAGCCGATCAGCGAGCCGACGTCCTGGCGGAACTGGACCGAGCGGCCGAAGTCGCCGTGCAGCACGTTGCCGAGCCACTTCAGGTACTGCACGAGGAAGGGCTCGTCCAGGTGGTACTGGGCGGCGATGGCGGCCCTGGCCTCCGGTGTCGCCGGATGGCCCTTGAGCAGGAAGGACACCGGGTCCCCGGGGGCGAGGTGCACGGCACTGAAGACCAGGAAGGAGGTCACCAGCAGCACCGCCGCCAGCCCGAGGAGCCGGCCGAGCAGGTATCCGGTCATCAGCGCGCGGAGCCGATCGTCGCGGCCCACGGGTAGTAGAGCTGGGCGATGCCGGCCGGGGCACCGGTGATCCGGCTGCCGAGGAAGACGGAGAACGGCGCCTCGTACAGCGGGATGGAGGGCAGTTCGCGGACGGCGATCTGCTGCAGCTTGGCGGTGAGGTCGGCGCGGGCGCCGGGGTCGGTCGCGGCGACGGCCTGGTCGTAGAGGGCGTCGAACTCGGGGTCCGACCAGTTGGCGTAGTTGCCGAAGTCCCCGGTGTGCAGGGACTGGTAGAACTCCAGCGGATCCGGGGTGTTGTCGTAGCCGTTGGTGACGACCAGGTCGAGGCCGGCCCGGGCGGCGGGGTCGGTGAACAGCGCCGAGTAGGCGTCCGGCGAGACCGGCCGCAGTTCGACGTCCAGGCCGATCTGCCGGCCGGCGGCCTGTACGGCGTTGCCGACGACGCTGATCTCGGGGGCGAGCGAACTGGTCGCCATCACCACCTTCTTGCCGCTCGCGCCGGCGTCCCGGACGAGCTTGCGGGCGCCGTCCACGTCGTGGACCGGGGCGGGCAGGGCGGCGAAGTAGCCGGCCGTACGCTCCGGCGCGATCCCCCAAGCCCCCTGTGCGGCCGGGGCCTTGGCGGGAACGCCGATGCCTCCGGCGGCGGACTTGATGATGCCGTCGCGGTCCAGCGCCATGGAGAGTGCCTGACGGACCCTCAGATCGCCGAGTGCGCCATGGAGGTCGAGCACGGCGAGGTCGGCGGCAGCGGTGTTGGGGCCGAAGTAGACCTTGCCTCGGGAGGAGCCCTGGATCTGCACCAGCGAGCTGGACGGCACCATGTAGCCGCCGTCCACGGCGCCGGAGAGCCAGCCGCTCGCGCGGGCGGAGGCGTCCGCGATGAACACGAACTTCACGCTGTCGGCCTTCGGGGCAAGGGAGTTGTCCCAGTAGGCCGGGTTCCTCTTCAGGGTGATGCTCTCGCCCTGGGCCCAGGTGTCGATCGCGTACGGGCCGGTGCAGTCCACCCCGCCCTTCGGGCTGCCGTAGTCCTTGCCGGCCCTGGCGAGGTAGGCGGCGCTCTCGATGGTGCCGGGCGAGGCGGCGAGCAGTTCGTTGAGCAGCACGTCGGGCTTGGTGAGCGTGATGGTGACTTCCAGCGGCCCGGACTTGGTGATCGAGGCGACGTTCTTGAAGGCGCTGGCCCAGGAGGAGCCGGTGGCCGGGTCCATCTGCCGGGTCAGCGAGGCGACCACGTCGTCGGCGGTCATCGTCGCGCCGTCGTGGAACTTCACGCCCTCGCGCAGGGTGTACACCCAGGTCAGCGGGTCCGGGTTGGCGGACTTCAGGGCGAGGCCGGGCTCGATCTTCATGTCCGGTGTGACGCGGAAGAGTTGTTCGCAGACGTTGGCCAGCACGGTGTTCGGCGGGTAGTCGTAGGCGAGTGCGTAGTCGAGCGACTGCGGCTCGGCGTAGAGCGACCAACTGAACGACGGGAGCGAGCCCTTGGGCGGCGGGGTGAGGGCGGCGACCTGGTAGCCGGAGGTGCCGTCGGCGTTCGCGGCGTGCTTGGCGGTGGCACCGGAACAGGCGGTCGCGGTCATCGCGACCAGGAGCGAACCGGCGGCGAGCAAGGTGGTGGATCTGGAGCGGCGCGGGAGAAGGCGCACGGCAAGCCCACCCCTTTCTGAGTCGTGGGGGGCTGGGAGTTGCAGTGGAGTATTGATGCGGGA
Source organism: Kitasatospora sp. NPDC034023 (assembly GCF_055575795.1). Classification (NCBI taxonomy): domain Bacteria; kingdom Bacillati; phylum Actinomycetota; class Actinomycetes; order Kitasatosporales; family Streptomycetaceae; genus Kitasatospora; species Kitasatospora sp. NPDC034023. Next base: position 225,584 of record NZ_JBVIRY010000003.1, on the reverse strand, counting down.
ACGTTCCCGCACAAGCCTTTGCGGGAACGATTTTCCAAAGGTCGTGACTCTGCCGCGACTCCTGCGTCGACTACTGACGAACGCCCGTCCGGACTGGCAGCATCGGCACATGACGCACACCCCGCGCGGCGGCGACCCGACCTCCGCACCCCGGATCCGCCTGGTCGATGTCGCCCGCGAGGCCGGCCTCTCCAAGACCACCGTCTCCGCCGCGCTCAATGGCACCGGCCGGATGTCCGACACCGTCCGCGAACGCGCCCGCGAGGCCGCCCGCCGCCTCGGCTACCGGCCCAACGCCGCCGCCCGACTGCTGCGCGCCGGCCACGCCCGGCTGATCGGCTACGCCGTCGGCGAGTACGCGCGCGACCCCGGGTCGTACATGAGCTCCCCCTACTTCGCCCAACTCACCAGCGCCACCGCCCACGCGGCGCTCCGGCACGGCTACGCCCTGGTCCTGCTACCCGCCCGCTCCGCACCGGAGGAGTGGGCCGACCTGCCGCTCGACGCCGCCATCGTCGCCGACCCTCTCGACGACGACCCGCTCGTCGAGGACTTCATCGCCGCCCGCATCCCGCTGTGCACCGACCGCTCCGTCGAGGGCCGCCCCGGCACCCACTGGGTCGACGTGGACGCCGACGGCGCGATCCGCGAAGTCCTCGACCACCTGCGGGAACAGGGCGCGCGCCGGATCGCCGTCGTCCTGCCCGGCACCGTCACCCGCTTCCACACGGCCGTCGCGGACACCTACCGGCGCTGGTGCGGCGAGCACGGCGCCGAGCCCCGGCTCGTGCGGACCGACGGGCCCGGGGACGGGCCGGTGGTCGCCGCCCTCGAACGGCTGCTGAACGGCCCCGGGCGATCGACCGGCGCCGGGCCCGACGCCCTCTTCGTCCTCGCCGAGGCCACGCCGCCGCTCGTCCTCGACGCCGTCCGGCGGACCAGACTGACCGTCCCCGGCGACCTGCTGCTGGTCTGCGCGAGCGAGGAGGCCTCTGCTGCCCACACCCACCCGTCGGTCACCACGCTCAGCCTCAAACCCGCGCTCATCGCAGAGAAGGGCATCGAGCTGCTGATGGCCGCCCTGGAGAGCGGCAGCCGGGAACCCACCGGCGCGCTCGTCCCCACCCGGCTGGACATCCGCGCCTCCTCGCTGCTGCGCGACGGCGGTTGAGCCGGCGCCCCGCGCCCGCCCCGACACGGTCCGGCCCCGGGGAGACACAGGCTCCGCCGGGGCCGGACACGGACAGCCGGCCGGTCGCCGGCCCGACTGTCAGGGGTACTGCCGTCAGGGGCAGTGCTTCCAGGCGAGGTGGTAGACGGTGTTGATGTCGCCGTCCGTCGAGTCCATGGTCATGAAGCTGGTGGTGTGGTTCGGGTCCGAGCTCCCGGCCGCGACCCGCAGCTCGGTGTTGATGTTGAAGTTGCGCTCCTCGCCGCAGGGCGCGAAGACCAGGGCCGCGATGTCGACGGTGTCGGTCGCCTGCCAGCTGTCGTCCCTCGGGCCGGCGAAGCGGTGGTTCTGGTAGGCGGTCTCGGACTGGCCCTGGAAGTAGTAACTCGCCCGCTGGGTACCGGTCGAGCCCTTCTCCAGGTGGGCGAAGCCGCGGTAGTCGGCGGAGGCGATCGCGTAGGTGAAGCCCTGGGGTACGTGCACGCGGAGGTTGAGCTGGCAGTTCTTCCGGAAGTCGGTCGGCTTGGAGCCCACCCCCACCTGGGCGAGGTAGTCGCTGTAGGTGACGGTGAAGGCGGTGTTGTCCGGGGAGACGGCCACGGCGGCCGTTCCCGCCGGACAGCCGGAGCCGTTGACGGTGGCGACGTCGATGACGATCCGGTCCGGCGGGGTCGGGAGCGAGTCGACGCCGAAGGCCGACGGGCCGGACAGCGATGCGGCGACGGCGGTCGCGACGGCCAGCGCGCGGAGCAGCATGGGCTTCCCCTTCGATCGTGCACGGAGTCGGGGCCGGCGCGGTGTGGTGCGGGCCGAGCGGAGCCCCTGATTTGACATGGATATGTCAGCACATTCGAGGGCCGACGCCTAGGGTCGCGACACGGGCGTGCCCGACCATCCGGCACCGGCCGCCCCGCAGGGCGAACTCCGCCTCAGGAGCCCGAGTTGACGGACCAACGGCGCACGGTGGCGAGGTCCTCGGCGATCGCCGCGGCGGCCTCCCGCAGGGGCGGCAGGAAGGTGGCGAGCGTCTCGGCCGGGGTGCCCCGGCCCGCGTGCAGCGCGAGGTTGACGGCGGCGACGACCCGGCCGCGCCCGTCGTGGACGGGGGCGGCGAGGGAGCGCAGCCCTTCCTCCAGCTCCTGGTCGACCAGGGCGTAGCCGTCGCGGGCGGCGGACCGGATGGCCGCGGTGAGTGCGCCGGGATCCGTCACGGTGCTCTCGGTGAACCGACTGAGCGTCACATGAGCGAGCTGGCACGCCAGTTCCTCCTCGCTCAGCGCGCCGAGCAGGACCCGCCCCATCGAGGTCGGGTACGCCGGGAGCCGGGTGCCGACGGCGAGGTCGAGGCGCATGATGCGGGTGGTGGGGACGCGGGCGACGTAGCGGATGTCCGGGCCGTCCAGGACGGCCATCGAGGCCGATTCGTGGACACTGCGCACCAGGTCGATCAGGTGCGGCTCGGCGATCTCGGCCGGAGCGAGGCCCGACAGTCTCGCGTAGCCGAGGTCGAGTACGCGCGGCAGGAGGCGGAACCCCTCGCCGTCGGCCGCCACGTAGCCGAGGTGCTGGAGGGTGATCAGGGACCGGCGGGCGGTGGCGCGCGGCAGGCCGGTCGCGCGGGCCACGGCCGCGAGCGGCTGGCCGCCGGGCGCGGTGCCGAGGGCGAGCAGCACGTCGAGCCCGCGGGCGAGTGACTGCAGGAAGCCGGAGCCGAGCTCCTCCTTGAGCCGACGGCCCGGCGGGAGCGGCGCGAGCACGGCCGCCACCGGCACCGGTCGGGCCAGTCGCTGCTCCATCTCCCGTGCCGAATCCAGGAGTTGGGGCAGGACGTACGCGGCGAGCGAGTCGGCGTCGTGCCGGCTGGTGTGGCTGACGACGCTGACCGCGCAGACGGCCGCACCGGCCGGGTCGAGGACCGGCACGGCGACGGCGACCAGCCCGGGTTCGATCAGCTGGTCGTCGACCGACCGGCCCCGCGCACCGGCGGACCGCGCCCGCTCCCGGAACTCGGCCTCGTCGACGTCCCGCGCGGGCACCACCGCGAAGCCCTCGCCGGCCGGAGCGGCCCCGTCGGCCGGACCGCCGCCGCGGGCCGGGTCGCCCTGACGGCGCCGCAGCCACGCGTCCCACTGCGCGTCGTCCCACCCGGCGGCGAACAGCGCACCCGGGGCGCAGCGTTCGGCCGGCAGCAGGTCGCCGATGCGGAAGGAGACGGCCATGGTGCGGCGCCGGGTGGCCTGGACGACGAAGCGGGCGCCGTCCTGGTCGGGGACGGCGATCGAGACGGACTCGTCGAGGCGGTCGGCGAGTTCGACGGCGAGCGGGCCGAGGAGTTCCGGAAGGCGGCTGCCGGCCAGGTAGGCGTTGCCGAACTCGGCCGCCCGGGGCGCCAGGACGAGGTCGCGCCCGTCGGACCGCAGGTACCCGAGCCGGACCAGCGTGGTGGCGATCCGGTCGACGGTGGAACGGGCGAGGCCGGTGGCGCGGGCCAGATCGCTGGGGCGCTGACGCGGGGCCGGGTCGGCGGCCATGGCGCGCAGCAGGGCGAGGCCGCGCTCCAGCGGGCCGACGGCCTCCTCGGGCACGGCAGCGGGCACCGCAGCGGGCGCGGCGGTGGGCGCGGCAGCGGAGGCGGTGGGCACAAAAGCAGGCTCGGAGGCGACTTCGGGCTGCAACGGATTCTCCTCACACGCCCATTGACAGGCATCGGACCCGGGCGCACACTCTGCGCACTCACGATTCCGAACGATAGTTCACCAGGCGAACAGGGGCAAGGAATGGACAAACTGGTGGCCTCACCCGAGGAGGCCGTCGCCGACATCGGGGACGGCGCCTCGCTCGCCGTCGGGGGCTTCGGCCTCAGCGGCGTCCCGGACGTCCTGATCCGGGCGCTGTACGCACGCGGCTGCGGCGGGCTGAGCGTGGTGTCCAACAACTGCGGCGTGGACGGCGGCGGCCTCGGCGTGCTGCTCGCGGCCGGGCGGATCGGCCGGGTCACCGGCTCGTACGTCGGCGACAACAAGGAGTTCGCCCGCCGCTACCTCAGCGGCGAGCTGGAGCTGGAGCTCACCCCGCAGGGCACCCTCGCCGAGCGGCTGCGCGCGGGCGGCAGCGGCATCCCCGCGTTCTTCACCCCGGCGGGCGTCGGCACCCTGGTCGCCGAGGGCGGCCTGCCGTGGCGCTACGCCCCGGACGGCGGCGTCGCCGTCGCCTCCCCGCCCAAGGAGGTGCGCGAGTACGACGGCCGCGCGTACGTGCTGGAGCGCGGCATCACCACCGACTTCGCCCTGGTCCGCGCGGCCCGGGGCGACCGGCACGGCAACCTCGTCTTCGCCAGGGCGGCCCGCAACTTCAACCCGCTCGCCGCGATGGCCGGCCGGGTGACCGTCGCCGAGGTCGAGGAGCTGGTCGAGCCCGGCGAGCTGGGGCCCGACGAGATCCACCTGCCCGGCGTCTTCGTGCAGCGCGTCGTCGCGCTGACCCCGGAGCAGGCCGCCGCCAAGGGCATCGAGCGAAGGACGGTGCGCAGCGCATGAGTTGGAACAGGAACGAGATGGCGGCCCGTGCCGCGCGCGAGCTGGCCGACGGCTGGTACGTCAACCTCGGCATCGGCCTGCCCACCCTGGTGCCGGGCTTCCTGCCGCCGCACGTGGACGTCGTCCTGCACTCGGAGAACGGGCTGCTCGGCGTGGGCCCGTACCCGACCGAGGACGAGGTGCACCCGGACCTGATCAACGCGGGCAAGGAGACGGTGACGGTGCTCCCGGGCGCGTCCTTCTTCGACTCCTCGCTCTCCTTCGGCATGATCCGCGGCGGTCACATCGACGCGGCGGTCCTCGGCGCCATGCAGGTGTCGGCGGCGGGGGACCTGGCCAACTGGATGATCCCCGGGAAGATGGTCAAGGGCATGGGCGGGGCGATGGACCTGGTCCACGGCGCCCGGCGGGTGATCGTGCTGATGGAGCACACCGCCAAGGACGGCTCGCCGAAGATCGTCCCCGAGTGCACCCTGCCGTTGACCGGCCGGGGGTGCGTGGACCGGATCATCACCGACCTCGGTGTCCTGGACGTGACACCCGAGGGGCTCGTCCTGGTGGAGACCGCGCCCGGCGTGAGCGCCGAGGACCTACGGGGACGGACCGCCGCGCCGGTGCGGATCGAGGTGCCGCGATGACCCGCCCGGCTCACGAAGGGAATCCGGTATGACCCCCACCCCCACCCAGCACGAGATCTCCGCGAAGATCGCCGCCCGCGCCGAGGCCGCCCGCAGCGCCGCCCACCACCCCGACCGCGACTACCCGCCCTACCGCAGCAGCGCCCTGCGCCACCCCCGGCAGCCGCTCGTCCCGGTCCACGACCCGGAGGCGGTCGAGCTGTCCGGCCCGGCCTTCGGCCGCACCGACGTCACCGACCTCGACCACGACCTGACCCGGCAGCACACCGGCGAACCGCTCGGCGAGCGGATCACCGTCACCGGCCGGGTCCTCGAGCGCACCGGACGGCCCGTCACCGGCCAGCTGGTGGAGATCTGGCAGGCCAACGCGGCCGGCCGCTACGCCCACCAGCGCGACCAGCACACGGCGCCGCTGGACCCCAACTTCACCGGCGTCGGGCGCTGCCTGACCGACGACCGGGGCCGCTACCGGTTCACCACCGTGAAGCCGGGCGCCTACCCGTGGGGCAACCACACCAACGCCTGGCGCCCCGCGCACATCCACTTCTCCCTGTTCGGCACCGCGTTCACCCAGCGCCTGGTCACCCAGCTCTACTTCCCGGGCGATCCGCTGCTGCCGTACGACCCGATCCTGCAGTCCGTCACCGACTCCGACGGCCGCGCCCGCCTGGTCGCCGCGTACGACCACGAGCTGTCCGTCCCCGAGTGGTCGCTCGGCTACCGCTGGGACATCGTCCTGGACGGGCCGGGCGCCACCCGGTTCGAGGAAGGCCGCTGATGCCCTCGCCCCAGCACCCGACACCGCAGCACCCGACACCACAGCACCCGACGCCACAGATCCCCCCGCAGCAGAGCCACGCGCCGCAGATCCCCCTGCAGCCGGGCCACGCGCTCCACCCGACCCCCTCCCAGACCGTCGGCCCGTTCTACGGCTACGCGCTGCCCTTCCCCGGCGGCCCCGAGCCCGCGCCCGCCGGACACCCCGAGGCGCTGACCCTCCACGGCACGGTGTACGACGGCGCGGGCGAGCCGATCCCCGACGCACTGCTGGAGCTCTGGCAGCCCGCCCCGGACGGCAGCCGCACCGGCGCCCCCGGCTCGCTGCGCCGCGACCCGACCAGCGGCGGCTTCGCCGGGCGCGACGGGGTGACCTTCACCGGTTTCGCCCGGGTCGCCACCGACGCCGACGGGCGGTGGGCCGTCCGCACCCTGCCGCCCGGCGGGGTGCCGTACCTGTCGCTGTGCGTCTTCGCGCGCGGCCTGCTGCACCACCTGTACACCCGGATCTACCTGCCCGGGCCCGCATCCGCTGCCGACCCACTGCTGGCCGCGCTCGCCCCCGAGCGCCGCCCCACCCTGCTCGCCCGCGAGACGGCCCCGCGCGCCTACCGCTTCGACGTCCGGCTGCAGGGGCCCGAGGAGACGGTCTTCCTTGACTTCCACTGAGACTTCCACTGGGACTTCCACTGCCCCCTCCGCCGACACCCCCTCGGCTCCCGACGGCGCCGACCTCGGCCTGCTCTCCCCCGTCCGGGCCGGTACGGCGGTCGAGGCGGCCACCGGCGACCGGGCCTTCCTGCGCGCGCTGCTGGACGCCGAGGCCGCCCTGACCCGTGCCCAGGCCGGCCTCGGCCAGGCCCCGGCGGCGGCCGCCGAGGCCGTGACGGCCGCCGCCGCCCACGTTGAGCGCTTCGACCCGCACAGCCTCGCACTCCGCGCCCGGGCCGGCGGCAACCCGGTGATCCCGCTGGTCGCCGACCTCACCGCGGCCGTACCCGCCGAGGCGGCCCCGTACGTCCACCGGGGTGCGACCAGCCAGGACGTCCTGGACACCGCCACCATGCTGGTCGCCGCCCGCTGCCTCCCGGTGATCACCGCCGACCTGCACCGGACCGCCGATGCTCTCGGCCGGCTCGCCGCCGAACACCGGCTGACCCCGATGGCCGGCCGCACGCTCACCCAGCACGCCGTCCCGACCACCTTTGGGCTCAAGGCGGCGGGCTGGCGCAGCCTCGTGCTGGACGCCGCCGACCGGCTCGCCGCCGTCCGGCTGCCCGCCCAACTCGGCGGCGCGGCCGGCACCCTGGCGGCCTTCGACGCCCCGGACGGGAGCGCCCTGATCGCCACCTACGCCCGCGAACTCGGCCTGACCGAACCGCAGTTGCCCTGGCACACGCTGCGCACCCCGATCGCCGACCTGGCCGCCGCGCTGGCCTTCACCACCGGCGCGCTCGGCAAACTCGCCGCCGACGTCCTGGTGCTGAGCCGCACCGAGATCGGCGAACTCGCCGAGGGCCGGGGCGGCGGATCCTCCGCGATGCCGCACAAGGCCAACCCGGTGGCGGCCACCCTGATCGCCTCGGCCGCCCGGCAGGCCCCGGCCCTGGCCGCCGTCCTGCTCGGTGCACTCGTCGCGGAGGACGAACGCCCGGCCGGCGCCTGGCACGCCGAGTGGCAGCCGCTGCGCGAACTGCTCCGGCTGACCGGGGGCGCGGCCGACCGGGCCGCCGAACTCTGCGGCGGCCTCCGGGTGTTCGCCGACCGGATGGGCGACAACCTCCGCCTCACCCGGGGCCTGGTGGTCAGCGAACGCCTGACCGGCGAACTCGGCGCGGTCATCGGCCGCAGCCCGGCCCGGCACCTGGTGGAGCGCGCCGCCCGCCGGGCCGCCGAGGAGGAGTCGAACCTCGCCGAGGTCCTGGCGAAGGAAGCCGCCCTGGCCGGCCTGATCACCACCGACCGGCTGCGCGAGCTGACCGACCCCGCCCACTACCTCGGGGCCGCCGGCCCGCTCGTCGACCGCGCACTGCTGCGCCGTCCCGCTCCCCCCGCCCAGGAGAACCCCTCGTGACCGCACCCCTGCACCACCGGATCGACGGCCCCGCGGACGCCCCGGTGCTGTTCCTCGGCCCCTCGCTCGGCACCTCGCTGGCCGTCTGGGAGGCCCAACTGCCCGTGCTGTCCCGCCACCACCGGGTGATCCGCTTCGACCTGCCCGGCCACGGCGGCACCCCCGCCGGGATCCTGCCCGACCTGCGCGCCACCACCGTCGCGGACCTGGCCGACCTCGTCCTCGCCCTCGCCGACCACCTCGGCGTACGGCGCTTCGGCTACGCGGGTCTCTCGCTCGGCGGCGCGATCGGTGCCCACCTGGCCGTCCACCGCCCCGAGCGGGTCACCGCGCTCGCCCTGGTCTGCTCCTCGGCCCGCTTCGGCCCGGCCGACGGCTGGCGCGAACGCGCCGAACTCGTCCGCGCCAAGGGCACCGAGGCACTCGCCGCGACCGCCCCCGGCCGGTGGTTCACCCCCGCCTTCGCCGGCTCACCGGCCGCCGCCGCGCAGGTCGCGGACCTCTGCCGCACGGCCCGCAGCGGCTACGCCGCCTGCTGCGAGGCACTCGCCGCGTACGACCTGCGCGCCGAACTCGCCCGGATCACCGCGCCGACCCTGGTGATCGGCGGCCGCCGCGACCCGGCCACGCCACCGGCCCACGCCCGCGAACTCGCCGACGGCATCCCCGACGCCGGCCTGCTGGAACTCGCCGACGCCTCCCACCTCGCGCCCGTCGAACAGCCGCAGGCCGTCCTCACCGCCCTGCTCGGCCACTTCAGCACCCCCGGCGACGACCAGTCCCGGCACCGCGCGGGCACCGCCGTACGCCGCCAGGTCCTTGGGGACGCCCATGTGGACCGCGCCACCGCCCGGACCACCGACTTCACCGCCGGGTTCCAGGACTTCATCACCCGCTACGCCTGGGGCGAGATCTGGACCCGCCCCGGCCTCGACCGCCGCACCCGCAGCTGCGTCACGCTCACCGCCCTCACCGCCCGCGGCCATCTGGAGGAGCTGGCACTGCACGTCCGCGCCGCCGTCCGCAACGGCCTCACCCCCGAGGAGATCGGCGAGGTGCTGCTGCAGACCGCCGTCTACTGCGGGGTGCCGGCCGCCAACGCGGCCTTCGCCACCGCCCAGCGCGTCCTCGCGGACCTCACGGACCTCACGGACCTCGGGCATCTCGCCGACTCCGCCGACCACTGACGCCCCTGACCCAATCCACCGGAAGGCACACCCGCATGCGCACCAGCGTCGGCATCATCGGCGCCGGCCCGGCCGGCCTCCTGCTCTCCCATCTGCTGCACACCCAGGGCATCGACAACGTCGTCCTGGAACTGCGCGACCGCGCCTACGTCGAGCGCCGTCAGCGCGCCGGCATCCTCGAACAGGCCACCGTCGACGTCCTGCGCTCCTCCGGCGCCGGCGAGCGGATGGACCGCCAGGGCCTGCCGCACCACGGCATCGAGCTGCGCTTCGACCGTCGCTCCCACCGGATCGACTTCCCCTCGCTCGCGGACGGCCGGTCCGTGATGGTCTACGCCCAGACGGAGGTGGTCAAGGACCTCATCGCGCTGCGCGAGGCGGCCGGCGGCACCGTGCTGTTCGAGGCCGAGGCCCTCTCCGTCGACGGCGTCGACACCGCCGCGCCCGGCATCCGCTACCGGCACGACGGCGCCGAACACACCCTGGACTGCGAGCTCGTGGTCGCCTGCGACGGCTTCCACGGCATCGGCCGCCGCGCGATGCCCGAGGGCCTGCTGACGGTCAGCGAGCGGACGTACCCGTTCTCCTGGCTCGGCATCCTGGCCGACGTCCCGCCCTCCTGCGAGGAGTTGATCTACGCGCACCACGAGCGCGGCTTCGCCCTGCACAGCATGCGCTCCCCGCAGGTCAGCCGGCTCTACCTGCAGGTCGACCCGGACGACACGGTGGAGAACTGGCCGGACGCGCGGATCTGGGACGAGCTGGACACCCGCTTCGCGGTCGACGGCGACTGGCGGCTCGCCCGCGGCCCGATCACCGAGAAGTCCGTCACCCCGATGCGCAGCTTCGTCGCCGAACCCCTGCGCCACGGCCGGCTGTTCCTGACCGGCGACGCCGCCCACATCGTCCCGCCCACCGGCGCCAAGGGCCTCAACCTGGCCGTCGCGGACGTCACCCTGCTCGCCCGGGCGATCGGCCGCTGGTCCCTGGACCGGGACGAGTCGCTGCTCGACGCCTACTCGGAGACGGCGCTGCGCCGGGTCTGGCGCGCCGAGCACTTCTCGTACACCATGACCACCCTGCTCCACCCGGCCCCCGGCGAGAGCGAGTTCGACCGCCGGCTCCGGCTCTCCCACCTGCGCTACCTGGCCTCCTCCCCGGCCGGCTCCGCCTCGCTGGCGGAGAACTACGTCGGGCTGCCGCTGGTCTGACGCGAGTACCCCGAAGGGGGCGGCTGCTGTCGACAGCAGCCGCCCCCTTCGGGGTTCTCCGGAACGAGGCTCAGGCGTAGAAGCGGTAGACCGCCTGGGCGACGCACGCGGGCTTGGCGGAACCGTCGATCTCCACGGTGAGGTCGACCACGACCTCCACGCCGCCGCCCTTGACGTCCTCCACCGAGACGACGGCGCCGTGCGCGCGGATCTTCGCGCCGACCGGCACCGGCGCGGGGAAACGGACCTTGTTGAGGCCGTAGTTGACGGCCATCGAGACGCCCTCGACCACCAGCAGCTCGCTCCAGAGCGGGATGAGCAGCGAGAGGATGAGGTAGCCGTGCGCGATGGTGCCGCCGAACGGGCCGGTCCTGGCCCGTTCGACGTCGGTGTGGATCCACTGGTGGTCGTCGGTGGCGTCGGCGAACAGGTCGACGCGCGGCTGCGCGATCTCGCGCCAGGCGGTGTGGCCGAGGTCGGCGCCGGCCTGGGCCCTGATCTCCTCGATGCCGTGGACGGTGGTGGACATACGGGTGCTCCTCGTCGGTCGTGCGGACGGTGCAAGGGGTCGGTCAGTCGGAGAACTGCGCCCGGATCGGGCCCTTGAGCAGCTTTCCGGTGGCGTTGCGCGGCAGTTCGGGCGCGAGGACGACGGACTTCGGGATCTTGTAGCGGGCCAGCCGCCCGTCCAGGTGGGCGAGCAGGTCGGCGGGTTCGACGGCGGCGTCCTCGCGCAGGACCACCACGGCCCGTCCGACCTCGCCCCAGACCGGGTGGGCGACCCCGATGACGGCGCACTCGGCGACAGCCGGGTGTTCCAGCAGGGCGTCCTCCACCTCGGCCGGGTAGATGTTCTCCCCGCCCGAGATGATCATGTCCTTGACCCGGTCGACCAGGCGGACGTAGCCCTCGGCGTCGGCCACCGCGACATCACCGGAGCGGAACCAGCCGCCCTCGTGGAAGGCCTCCGCCGTGGCGTCGGGCAGGTTCCAGTACCCGGGGGTCACGTTGGGCCCGGCGACCAGCACCTCGCCCTCCGTGCCCGGCTCGGTCTCCTCGCCGAGCGGGTCCACCACGCGGACCTCGGTGAAGAAGTGCGGCACCCCGGCCGTACCGGCGTGGGCCTGCGCGTCGGCGCGGTGCAGGATCAGCGCGCCGGGCGAGGCCTCCGTCATGCCGTAGCCCTGGACGAAGGCGAGCCCGCGGTCGAGGTAGGCGCGCGCGGTGCGGGCCGGCACGGGTGCGCCGCCGCACAGCAGGTTCCGCAGGCTGGACAGGTCGGCCCGCGCCCAGCCGGGGGCGGCGGCCACCGCGTCGTACATGGTCGGTACGCCGAACATGCAGGTGACGCGGTGGCGTTCGACCAGTTCCAGGGTGCGGGCGGCGTCGAAGGTCGACTCCAGGACGACCGTGCCGCCCTTGAGCAGCACCGGCAGGCAGCTCATGTTGAGCGCACCGGTGTGGAACAGCGGCGCGCTGACCAGGGCCACCTCGTCGCTCGCGAGGTCGGTGTCGACCAGCACGTTGAGGCTGTTCCAGAGGATGTTGCCGTGGGTGAGGACGGCTCCCTTGGCCCGGCCGGTGGTGCCCGAGGTGTACATGATCAGGCAGGGGTCGTCCGGGCCGACCTCCTCGTCGATCGGCTCCCGGGGCGCGGCTGCGAGCAACTGCTCGTACGCCTCACCCTCCGCCTGCCAGATCTCGGCCCCGTCGGCCAACAGGCGTACGACCCCGCTGTCCTGACGTATCGTCAGGAGAATTACGCTGCCCGAGTCGGCCAGCTGGTACCGGAGTTCGGGCGCCGCGAGACGGGTGTTGAGCGGCACGAAGACGGCGCCCAGCAGGCCGGCGGCGAACAGGGTCTCCAGGTACGCCGGGTGGTTCGGGCCGAGGAAGGCCACCCGGTCGCCGCGCCGGACGCCCGCCTGGCGCAGCGCGTGCGCCAGGCTGGTGCACCGCTCGTGCAGCCGGGCGTAGTCGACGGCCGCCCCCTCGTGGACCAGCGCGGTGCGCCGGGGCGAGCGGCGGGCGCGGCGACCGGGCCAGGAGCCGATGCCCTGGTTCCACGCGGGTGCGCGCATGGGCTCCCTCACTTCCCGTCGGGGCCGGCCGACAGGCCGAGCAGCCGCGCCGCGTTCTCCTTGAGGATCTTCGGGCGGACCTCGTCCTTGATCGGCAGCTCGGCGAAGTCGGCGAGCCAGCGGTCCGGGGAGATCAGCGGGTAGTCGGAGCCGAACAGCACCTTGTCCTTGAGCAGGCTGTTGGCGTACCGGACGAGCTGCGGCGGGAAGTACTTCGGCGACCAGCCGGACAGGTCGATGTACACCTGCGGCTTGTGGGTGGCCACCGCCAACGCCTCGTCCTGCCAGGGGAAGGACGGGTGGGCGAGGATGATCGGCATCCCGGGGAAGTCGGCGGCGACGTCGTCCACGTCCATCGGGTTGGAGTACTTCAGCCGGATGCCGCCGCCCCCGGGCGCGCCCGCGCCGATCCCGGTCTGACCGGTGTGGAAGACGGCGATCGCGCCGGCCTCCTCGATCGCCTCGTACAGCGGGTAGGCGAGCCGGTCGTTGGGGTGGAAGGCCTGGATGTTCGGGTGGAACTTGAAGCCCCTCACCCCGAACTCCCGGACCAGGCGGCGGATCTGGCGCACCGCGGCCTTCCCCTTGTACGGGTCGACCCCGGCGAAGGGGATGATCACGTCGGGGTGCTCCAGCGCGGCCTCGGCGATCTCCTCGTTCGGAACCGGCGGGGTGCCGGTGGCGGACTCGGCGTCGACGGTGAAGACGACGCAGGCCATCCTCCGCTCGCGGTAGTGGGCGGCGATCTCCGGCAGGGTGGGGTGGCGGTGCTCGGCCTTGAAGTAGGCCCCCGCGGCGCCGTCCAGTTCGGCCGACAGGGAGGCCGCGCCCTTCGCGGAGACCTCGGCGTGGGTGTGGACGTCGATCGCCACGAGGTCGTCGAGGTTCATCGCGGCGCCGTTCGGCTCGGCTCCCGTCACGGCTGCGGTGCCCGTCACAGCTGCGGGGCCGGGATGCCGTAGGTCTGCTGCACCCGGCCGACCGAGACCGGCCAGGCGGCGGCGATCGCCTCCGCGCTCCAACCGCCGTCGGCGTAGGCCACCGCGACCTCCTCCGGGTGCGACCACAGGGCCAGCTTGTCGCCGCCGACGCCGACGCACTGGCCGGTGATCCCGGCGGAGGCCTCGGAGGCGAGGAAGGCGACCAGACCGGCGACGTCCTCGGGGGTGCCGAAGCCCTCGCCCTTGCGCAGGCTGTCCGGGAAGGGCGTGCCGTGCTGCTCCAGCGCCTCGATGTGCGGGGCGAAGACGGGGATGGTCTTGGTCATGGCGGTCGCGGCGACCGGGATGACGGCGTTGGCGGTGATGCCGGCCCGGGCCAGTTCCATCGCCCAGGTGCGCACCATGGCGGCGATCCCGGCCTTGGCGGCGGCGTAGTTGGTCTGGCCGAAGTTGCCGCGCTGCCCGGCCGGGGAGCCGGCGACGACGATCCGGCCGCCCTCGCCCTGCTCGCGCATCCGCTCGACGGCGGCGCGCACGCAGGTGAAGGTGCCGCGCAGGTGCACCCGGACGACGGTGTCGAAGTCCTCGTCGGTCATCTTCCAGAGCACCTTGTCCCGCAGCACGCCGGCGTTGGTGACCATCGCGTCCAGTCGCCCGAAGTGCTCGACCGCGCACGCGACCAGTGCCTCGGCGGCTTCGGCGGTGCCGACCGGCACGGCCAGCGAGGCGGCCCGGCCGCCGGCGTCGGCGATCAGCTCGACAGCGTCAGCGGCGGCCTGCGGGTCGACGTCGTTGACGACCACGGCCGCTCCGGCGGCGGCCAGCGCCCTGGCGTAGGCGAGGCCGAGCCCGCGTCCGCTGCCGGTGACGACGGCCACCTTGCCGGAGAGGTCGATGCGGTCCCTGCGATCCATGGGGAAGTCCTTTCGCCCGGCCGGGGCGGAGGCGCGTGTTCGCGACCAGGCATCGCCACCGGCGGCTGCTGAAGAAAGTAGGCATAATTCTGTCGACGGTCAACAGACTGCCGAACATTGCCGCTGACTACGCTGTTGCCCCGACCCGCCCGACCCTGCCCTGACCCTGCCCGACACCCACCCGATGCCCGCCCCATCCCCGTCCGGACTCCAGGAGGAAGACCGTGCCCGCCGACCAGGACACCGCTGCGCCGCGACCGCAGTCCCTGATGCTGAGCTTCTTCGGCATCCACGTGCTCGGCCGGGACATCGCCCTGTCCTCCGGGAGCGTGATCGACGCCTTCGCCCGGGTCCACATCAGCGAGGAGGCCGTCCGCTCGACCCTCACCCGCATGGTGGGCCGGGGCCTGCTGGACCGTCACCGCCGGGGGCGAAAAATGTACTTCGCCCTGACCGGGCGCGCCAAGGCCGTGCTCACCGACGGCCAGGACCGGATCTGGCGCACCGGCGCCGTCAACCGGGCCTGGGACGGCAGCTGGACGGTCGTCGGCTTCTCGCTCCCCGACGCCTGGCGCCGCGAGCGCCACGACCTGCGCTCCCGGCTGGTCTGGGGCGGGTTCGCACCGCTGCAGAGCGGGCTCTGGACGGCGCCCGGCGAGGTCGACGTGGCCGCCCTGGTCGACGGGCTCGGACTGGAGGGCCACCTGCGGGTCTTCCACGGCCGGGCCGCCGCCCCCACCGACGCCGCCGACCTGCTCGCCGCCTTCGACGTCCCGGCCATCGCGGCCCGCTACCGCGCTTTCCTCGACCGCTGGCACGACCCCGAGGCCGGCGACCCCGCCGAGACCCACCTGCCCGAGGTCCAGCTGCCCGAGGACCGCCTGGCCCGCCAGCTGCTGCTGCACACCGACTGGCTGGACGTGGTCCGGGGCGATCCGCACCTGCCGGCCGAGCACCTGCCCGCCGACTGGCCCGCCGAGGCGGCCGAGCAGCTGTTCCACACCCTCGCGCACCGCTACCAGCCGGACGCCGAGGCGATCGCCGCCGAGATCCTGGACCGGATCGAGATCACGGCCGCCTGAGGCTCACGCCCGCTCCAGCCTTATGTCAACAGCCTTATGTCAACGCCATTGACGTTATGCGCGACGCGGCGGTCTGATGGCGGCATCCGGAGGCCCGACCCTCCATGCACCGAAGGAGCCGCCCGCCATGGCCGACCCCGTCCGCGCCCTCCAGGACGCCCAGCCCGTACCGTTCTGGCTCGACGACCCCGACCGGCCGTCGGCTGCGTCCGCCCTGGTCGGGGACGTACGGTGCGACCTGCTCGTGGTCGGCGGCGGCTACAGCGGCCTGTGGACCGCGCTCATCGCCAAGGAGCGCGACCCCTCGCTCGACGTCGTCCTCATCGAGGCGCAGGAGACCGGCTGGGCCGCCTCCGGCCGCAACGGCGGCTTCTGCGAGGCCAGCCTCACCCACGGCCTCGCCAACGGGCACCAGCGCTGGCCCGACGAACTCCACACGCTCGAACGGCTCGGCGCCGCGAACCTCCAGGCCATGGAGGACACCGTCAAGCGCTACGGCATCGACTGCCACTGGGAGCGCACCGGCTCCCTCACCGTCGCCACCGAGCCCTACCAGGTCGACGGCCTGCGGGAGTTCGCCGACCTCGCCGCCCGCTACGGCAGCCGGCTCGACGTCCTCGACCGCGAGGCCGTCCGCGCCGAGATCGACTCCCCCACCTTCCTCGGCGGCCTCCGCGACCGCGACGGCGTCGCCATGCTCAACCCCGCCCGCCTCGCCTGGGGGCTCCGGCGGGCCTGCCTCGACCAGGGCGTGCGCATCCACGAGCACACCCGGGCGACCGGCCTCACCGGCTCCCCGCGCGGAATCACCGTCCGCACCCCGTACGGCCGCGTCGGCGCCCGCCGTGTCGCGCTCGCCACCAACGCCTTTCCCTCCCTGCTGCGCCGCCACCGCCCGTACACCGTGCCGGTCTACGACTACGCGCTGATGACCGAGCCGCTGACCGAACAGCAGCTCGGCTCGGTCGGCTGGCAGGGCCGCCAGGGCTTCTCCGACAGCGCCAACCACTTCCACTACGTCCGGCTCTCCGCCGACAACCGCATCCTGTTCGGCGGCTACGACGTCGTCCACCAGTACCGCAGCCGGGTGCGCGCCGAACGCGACCAGCGCCCGGAGACCTTCGCCACCCTCGCCCGGCACTTCTTCCGGACCTTCCCGCAGCTGGAAGGCGTCCGGTTCAGCCACGCCTGGGGCGGCGCGATCGACACCTGCACCCGGTTCAGCGCCTTCTTCGACCTCTCCCACGACGGCCGGGTCGCCTACGCCGCCGGCTACACCGGCCTGGGCGTCGGCGCCACCCGCTTCGGCGCCGAGGTGATGCTCGACCTCCTGGACGGCGCCCGCACCGAACGCACCGCGCTGCAGCTGGTCCGCCGCAAGCCGCTGCCCTTCCCACCCGAGCCCGCCCGCTCGATCGGCATCGGCATCACCCAGCGGGCCCTCACCCGCGCCGACGCCAACGCCGGCCACCGCAACCTCTGGCTGCGCACCCTCGACCGCGTCGGCCTCGGCTTCGACTCCTGAACGCCCCTCCCGACATCGTCCACCAGCCGCGCCGGCCCGTCCCTCAGGTCCGCGGCAGGAACTGCTCGGCCCAGATGATCTTTCCCTCCGGGGTGTACCGGACGCCCCAGCGTTCGGTGAGCCGGGCGACGAGGAACAGGCCGCGGCCGCCCTCGTCCTCCTCGACCGCGTAGCGCAGGTGCGGGGCGGTGCTGCTGGTGTCGGAGACCTCGCAGATCAGCGTGCGGTCGCACAGCAGCCGCACCCTGATCGGTCCGGTCCCGTAGCGGATGGCATTGGTCACCAGTTCGCTGAGCACCAGTTCGGTGACGAACACGGCCTCGTCCAGGCCCCACGCGACGAGCCGTCGGGTGGCCTCGGCCCGGGCCTCGGCCACCGCCTCCGGAGCCGAGGCCACCTCCCACTCGGTGGTCCGGTCGGGGTCCAGCACGCGGGTGCGGGCGACGAGGAGGGCGATGTCGTCGGTCTGGCGGACGGGCAGCAGGGCCTCGAGCACGGCCTCGCAGACCTCCTCGGGCGACCGGCCCGGGCGGGCCAGGGCGGCCGTGAGGACCTCCAGGCCGACACCGATGTCGCGGGTGCGGTCCTCGACCAGGCCGTCCGTGTAGAGGATCAGGCTGCTGCCCTGCGGCAGACTCACCTCCGCGGCTTCGAAGGGCATCCCTCCCACCCCGAGCGGCGGACCGGCGGGAAGGTCGAGGAGCTCCACCGTGCCGTCCGGTCGGACGACGGCGGGCGGGGGATGTCCCGCCCGGGCCAGCGCGCAGCCGGCGGTGCTGGGGTCGTAGATCGCGTAGAGGCAGGTGGCGCCGGTGATCGCGAGCTCACCCCCGGCTGCCGCCGCCTCCTGGTCGATGTGGGCGACCAGTTCGTCCAGGTGTCCGAGCAGCTCGTCCGGCGGCAGGTCGAGGGTGGAGAAGGTCTGGACGGCGGTGCGCAGGCGGCCCATGGTCGCGGCGGCGTGCATGCCGTGGCCGACCACGTCGCCGACGACGAGCGCGACCCGGGCACCCGGCAGCGGGATGACGTCGAACCAGTCGCCGCCGACCCCCGCCTGGGCGGGCAGGTAGCGGTGGGCGACGTCGAGGGCGCTCTGCTCGGGCAACGCGCGCGGCAGCAGGCTGTGCTGCAGGGTGACGGCCATCGTGTGCTCGCGCGTGAAGCGGCGGGCGTTGTCGACGGACACGGCGGCCCGGGCGGCCAGCTCCTCGGCCAGGGACAGGTCCTCCTCCTCGAACGGGCCCCTGCCCCGGCCACGCCAGAAGCAGGCGATGCCGGTGAGCACACCCCGCGCCGTCAGCGGAACGGCGATCAGCGACGCCAGACCGAACTCCAGCACCGCCTGCGTGCGCTCGGCATCCTGCCGGCGCCACCCGGCATCGGTCGCCAGCTCGGGGACCAGCGCGGATCGCCCGCTGACGAAGCCCGCCGCCTGCGGGGTACTGCCCGCCCACCGGACCAGCGTCCCCTGGGGGTACAGCGGCGAATCGTCCCGGAGGCCCGTGACCGCCACCCGCCGCAGCTCCACCGTCGAGCCGACCGCCAGGGTCCGCGGTTCCTCGCCGCGCAGGACCTCCTCGGCGAGGTCGACGGTGACGTAGTCGCAGAATTCCCGAGCCGCCAGCCCGGCGAGCTCCTCCGCGGTGCGCCGGACGTCCAGGGTGGTACCGATGGCCATGCTCGCGTCGTACAGCAACCTGAGCCGGGCGCGGGCGACCTCGGCCTTCCCGGCGAGGGCGCGCAGTTCGGTGGAGTCACGCAGGGTGGTCACGCTGCCGGGCGGGCCGGGCGGGCCACCGCCGGCGGCGATGGGGCGGTTGTTGACGGCCAGCAGCCGGTCGCCCACGAGGAGCACCTCGTCGGTGACCGCACTGTCGGAGAGCAGCAGTCCGGTCGTCCGCGGGTCGAGACCGAGGTCCGTGACGGCACGTCCCTCGGCATCGGGGGGCAGGTCCAGCAGTCGGCCGGCCTCGTCGTTGGCGAGCAGGACCCGGCCGTCGCCGCTGACGATGGCCACGCCCTCGCGCACCGCGTGCAGGACCGCGTCGTGGTGCTCGTACATCCGGGTCATCTCCTCCGGCCCCAGACCGTGGGTCTGGCGCAGGAGCCGCCGGCCCACCAGCGCCGTTCCGGCCGTGGCCAGGCCGAGCGCGACGGCGCCGGCACCCAGGACGACCGGGAGCTGGCGGTCGAACGCACTGCTCACGTTGGCGACCTTCATCCCGGAGGAGACGATGCCGACGACCGCACCGTGATCGTCCTCCACCGGGACCACCACCTGGTACTCCAGGCCGAGCGGGCCGTGCACCTGCTCGACGGTGACCCGGCCCTGCAGCGACGGCCCGATCGTGCCGACGAACTTCTTGCCGATCTGCTCCGGCTCGGGGTGGGTGTAGCGGATGCCGTTCCGGTCGGTCACCACGATGAAGTCGACGTGGGCCTCCTTGCGGGCCGCTTCGGTCAGCGGCTGGAGCACCGCGCTGGGATCGGGGCCCTGCATCGTCGCCACCAGGCCGGGGCCGTGGGCGAAGGCCTGGGCAGCGGCGAGCGAGCGGTCACGCGCCGCGTCGAACCGGTCGCTGCGGGACTGGATCAGCAGCGCGACGACGGCCGCCACCACGAGCAACAGCACGATCAGCACCTGCAGGACGAACATCTGCCCGGCGACACTCCGGATGCTCATCATCGACCGCAGGCGCTGCGGCGACGACCCCCACGGCAGCGGGCGTGAGTCTCGCCGCCCACGACGGCTTTCGGATCGGCGCGGGGGCGGCCGGAGAGGGCGGCCCGTGGTTCTGGCCATACGCCCATAGTCCCGCGCGGAACGCTGGACCAGGACACCACGGCACCCCCGATCGCGGCCCGGCCGGCACCGTACGTCCCGTCGCGTCCGCCGACACGACCGAGCCGGGGCGCCCGATGACACCGCTGCTACGTCGGCATCACCGGCCCCGTAGCCACCCCGCCGTTGGACGGACGCGCCCGAAACCGGTCGCCCGCTGGACGGTTGTCAGGTCTGGAGCGGAAGCTCGGCGGGCATATCACCGACATCTGGCGACGGGCCCGGCTGAAACTCCCCCACGAGTTCAACCGGGCCCCAGCCGGCCACCGGGCCTGGGCGCGACTCCCCCCACGGAGCAGCGGCTGGGCCCGCATGCTGTTCAACCAGCGACACGCAGCGTACATGCCATCTCTACCCAGCGCTACCTCGGACGGCCGATCACCTCAGCACGGCCGGAACCATGCGCCTTCGATGCCCCCGATGCCACCCACGGCCCGACGGCTGACGATCGGCGAGGGGGTGCCGGCGCCTCCCGCTCGCCGGTGCGTCGGAAGGCGCAGTCCGGCGGGCCCGCTCGTAGCGCCTGCGTGACGATCGGCAGGACGGCACCCCCGTGCGCCGGCCACCCCGGAGAAGGGCGCGCCATGACCATCGACCGACGACGCTTCCTCACCACCCTCGGCGCCGCCGCCATGGTGACGGCCGGCGCCACTCCCGCCCGCGCGCCGGCCGCCTTCCCGGCCCGGTCCCGGGTCTGGGCGGACGCACCCCCGGACTGGCGGGCGCTGCGGGACCGCCTGGGCAGTCGGCTGGTGCTCCCGGCCGACCCCGGGTACGGGACCGCCCGGCTCGGCTACAACAAACTGAACGACGGTCAGCTCCCGGCCGCCGTGGCGCAGTGCGTGTCGGCCGACGACGTGCGGGCCTGCCTGGACGTGGCGCGCGGGCACGGGATCCCGATCGCGGCCCGCAGCGGCGGCCACGGCTACCTCGGCTACAGCATCCCCGCCCAGGGCCTGGTGATCGACCTCCGCGGGATGGCCGACGTCCGGGTGCACCCCGACGGCACCGCCGAGGTCGGCGCCGGCGCCCGCCTCATCGAGGTGTACGCGGCGCTCGCCCAGGCGGGCCGGCTGCTCCCGGGCGGCAGCTGCCCGACCGTCGGGGTCAGCGGCCTGACCCTCGGCGGCGGCATCGGCGTGCTGACCCGCAGGTACGGGCTCACCTGCGACCGGCTGGCCGCCGCCGACATGGTGACCGCCGACTCGCGCCTGCTCACCGCCTCGCCCGCCCAGGAGCCCGACCTGCACTGGGCGCTGCGCGGGGGCGGTGGCGGCAACTTCGGAGTGGTCACCCGGTTCAGCTTCGCCACCGCCCCCGCGCCCGGCCTGACCGTCTTCGTGCTCGGCTTCCCGGCCGGCTCGGTGACCCAGGTGCTCGGGGCCTGGCAGCAGTGGGTGGCCGGGGCCCCGTTCGAACTCTGGGCCAGCTGCCAGATCTCCGGCGGCTCCCCGCCCACCTGCCGGATCGTCGGCTGCTACGTGGGCGATCCCGACGGCGCCGACGTCCTGCTCGACCGCCTGGTGAAGGCGGCCGGCACCACCCCGAGCTCGCGCACCGTCTCCCCCAAGGACTACCTGGGCGCGATGAAGTTCATGGCGGGCTGCTCGAACGACACCATCGCCCAGTGCCACCCCACCTGGGAGGGCGGCGTCCTGCCCCGGGCCGGCTTCGTCGCGGTCTCCCGGATGCTGGGCCCGGCACCGCTGGATCCGGCGAAGGTCACGGCGCTGATGGCCGGCCGCCCCGGCGTCGACCTGCTGCTCGACTCCCTCGGCGGCGCCGTCGGCGAACTCGCCCCCGGAGCCACCGCCTTCCCCCACCGCGACTCGCTCGCCAGCGCCCAGGTCTACGCCAGTGCCACGCCGCTCAGCGAGGACCGGGTCCGCGCCACCGTGGACACGATCCGCGACGGACTGGCCGGGCTCGGCGCGCACGGTGCGTACGTCAACTACATCGACAACACGCTGCCGGACTGGGGCAACGCCTACTACGGCAGGAACCTGACCCGCCTGAAGGACGTGGCCCACCACTACGACCCGGACGGCGTCTTCGCCTTTCCCCAGTCCGTGACAGCCAGTCCGTGACAGCCGGTCCGCACCCGCCGGCCGGTCTTGTTCCTTTCGCGTCGTGCGTCAGCGCGTAGTGGGCGGCGGGCGGCAGGCGGCCTGAGCTGCCGTCGGTCATCTCGCCCGATTGCAAAATGGGGACCTCTCCACTTAACGTGAGGTCAAGTGGAGGGCTCCCCATTTTGTGCCATGGGTCGCCCTTCCGGCTGCTCACCTGCGGAAAGGAACAAGTGCCCATGTCGGGAATCGAAGGCAAGGTCGTGGCGATCACCGGAGCCAGCAGCGGCATCGGAGCGGCGACGGCGATCCATCTCGCCGGGAGAGGGGCCCGGCTCGTGCTCGGGGCGCGACGCCAGGACCGGCTGGACGCGGTCGTGGCGCAGATCGCGGCGCAGGGCGGCAGCGCCGTCGGGACCGTCGTCGACGTGACGCGCCGCGAGGACCTGCGGCGCCTGACGGACACGGCGCTCGACCGGTACGGCCGGCTCGACGTGCTGGTCTCCAACGCCGGCACCATGGCGGTGTCCCCGTTCGACGAGCTGCGTCAGGACGACTGGGACGCCATGGTCGCCACCCACATCACCGGCCTGCTCAACGGGATCGCGGCGGCGCTGCCCGTCTTCCGGGAACAGCGCTCCGGCCAGTTCGTCAACATCGCCTCCACCGCGGCCTACGTCGTCAAGTCCCCCCAGGCCGTCTACGCGGCGACCAAGACGGCGGTGAAGGTCCTGACCGAGGGCCTGCGGCAGGAATCGGGGCCCGACCTGCGCGTCACCCTCGTCTCACCGGGCTTCACCGACACCGAGGGCGTGGGCAAGGGAGCCAGTCCCGAAGCGGCGGCCGCGCTGGCCCGGCAGCGCGACGAGATCGCCATGCCGCCCTCCGCCGTCGCCTCCGCGATCGGCTACGCCATCGAACAGCCCGAGGGCGTCGACGTCAGTGAGATCGTCGTCCGGCCCACGGTGCAGGCCTGACACCCGGGCAGGACACCCGGGCAGTACGCCCGGACAGAACGCCCGGGCGTACGCCGGATCGCCGCCACCGTCGGGCCCGAGGGCGTCCGTTAGCGCTCACAAGGCCACCGTGGCGGACGGCGGGTGGATTGGTGCCGGCTTCAGTCGTCCAGGGAGGTCAGCAGTTCGCGCAGCAGGTCGTTGAGTTGGGCGGCCCGTTCGGGGCCGAGGGCGTCCACGGCGCGGCGCTGGACGGCGAGGCCGGCGGTCACCGCGCCGTCGATGGTGGAGCGGCCCTCGGGAGTGAGGCTGATCCGCAGGCCGCGGCGGTCGTTCGGGTCGGGGGAACGGGTGACCAGGCCGGCCCGCTCCAGCTTGTCCAGGCGGCCGGTCATGCCGCCCGTGGTCAGCATCAGGGTGGCGGTCAGCTCGCGCGGCGAGAGCGAGAACGGCTCACCGGCCCGGCGCAGGGTGGCCAGCACGTCGAACTCGCCGCGCCCGATGCCGAACGGGGCGTACGCGCGCTCCATGCGATCGCCCATGCCGCGCGCGAGCCGGTAGATCCGCCCGAAGGCCTCCATGGCCTGCAGGCTCTCCCCCAGGTCGGGCCGCTCCTGGCGCCACTGGGCGGCGATCGCGTCCACCGGGTCGGCGGTGGTGGGGCGCGGGTTCGGGGCGGAATCTGCGGTGCTCGTCATGGGTTCAGTGTGGCACAAGATTGCTTGTCACAAAGAAGCTTGACTTTAACTAGCTCACTGCTAAGTTACTTACATGCTTTCAAAAAGGAGCCCGGGCTTCCCCGGCGAACGCAGCCTGATGGCGGCCCTGGCCATCGACGCCCTCGGCAACGGCATGTACGTGCCCTTCAGCCTGGTCTTCTTCCGCCACGTCACCGGCCTGCCGTTGGCCGTCATCGGCCTGGTGCTCACCGCCACCGGCCTGCTGGCGATGGTCGCGCTCCCGCTCGTCGGCACCGCCGTCGACCGGTTCGGCGCCCGCCGCATGCAGATCGCCCTCCACCTGATCCGGGCCGCCGGATTCGCCGTCTACCCCTTCGCCTCGGCCCTGCCCGCCTTCGTCGCCGTCACCCTGGTCACCGCCGTGGCGACCCGCGGCTACCCCGCCGTCCAGCAGGCCAGGATCGGCGAACTCGCCTCCGGCACCAGCCTGGAGCGCATCAACGCCCTCGGCCGCAGCCTCGCCAACGCCGGCCTCGGCGCCGGCAGCATGCTCGCCGCCCTGCTGGTCGGCCTGGCCGGCGACGGCGGCTACACCGTCGCCGCACTGCTCAACGCCGCCAGCTTCCTGGCCGCCGCCGCCCTGGTCCGCCGCGTCCCGGACCGCAGCGCCGAGGCCGTCGACAGCCCCGCCCCGCGCGACACCGGACAGGTCGGCTACCGCGCGGTCCTGGCCGACCGGCCGTTCCTCGGCCTGGCCACCGCCAACCTGCTGATCTCCCTCGGCTACGCCTCGCTCGCGGTACTGCTCCCGGTGTACGTGACCGGTGTCCTGCACGCCTCCGCCGCGCTGCCCGGCCTCGCCTTCGCCGTCAACACCGTGCTCTGCGCCGCCCTCGGCGTCCCCGCCGGGCTCGCCGTCCGCCGGTTCACCACCCGCAACCGGGCCGCCGCCACCGGCGCCGCGCTGTTCGCCGCCGGATTCCTCGCCCAGGCGCTGCTGGTGCCCGCCGCCGGACGCTTCACCACCGCCGGCCTGCTGGCCGTGGTGGTCGTGATCACCCTCGGCGAGATCGTCCACAACCCCGCCGCCTCGGCCCTGGTCACCGCCACCGCCCCGGCCGCCGTCCGCGGCCGGTACATGGCCACCTACCAGCTCTCCTGGTCGCTCTCCGCGGCGCTCGCCCCCTCCCTGCTCACCGGCCTGCTGGCCCTCGACAACCGGCTGCCCTGGCTGGTGCTCGCCGCCACCGCACTGGCCGGAGCCGGCCTCCTGCTCCGCCTGGAGCGCCGACTGCCGGCCCAGGCCGTCCGTCCCGAGCCGCAGAAGGCCGCTCTGACCACCGCAGCCTGAAGCACCGCGAGCCCCAGCACCACAAGCCCCGCACGCCGAACCCACAGAGGAGACGGCGGT
The DNA here is from genome assembly GCF_055575795.1 of Kitasatospora sp. NPDC034023. Lineage (NCBI taxonomy): Bacteria > Bacillati > Actinomycetota > Actinomycetes > Kitasatosporales > Streptomycetaceae > Kitasatospora > Kitasatospora sp. NPDC034023. The sequence goes on along the minus strand of NZ_JBVIRY010000003.1, from coordinate 200,492 downwards.
CGGGGCTGCGGCGCGTTCCCGCTTGACGGCCACTCACCATGGCGCCCGGCCTGCCGATGGACCCGAATCCTGGGCGCAGCGGCCGGGAGGAGTTCCCCCACGGCTTCCCCGGGGCTTCACCCAGGGCAGAACGCCGCTCCCTTCCCCCGGCGCCCCGAATCCCTAGGCTGAAGGGGTGAGCACTCATGCGCCGAACGAAGCCCGCGTCATCCCCCTGCGCCCGCAGGCCTCGCCGCCCGTTTCCGGTGGGGCGACCCGCTCCCCGCAACGACCGGCCGGAACTCCCCGGGCACCCCTGACACCCGCGCCGAAGGAACCCCTGTGGCGCGACCTCGTCGGCGATGCGCTGCGGCGCGAGCGGCTCGCGCAGGAGCGCACGCTGAAGGACGTCGCGGAGGCGGCCCGGATCTCGGTGCCGTACCTGTCGGAGCTGGAGCGCGGACGCAAGGAGGCCTCCTCCGAGGTGCTCGCGGCCGCCGCCCGGGCCCTCGGGCTCGGTCTCGCCGACCTGCTCTCGCTCGCCCAGGACGAACTGGCCCGGTACGCCCCGAGCCCGGTGGGCCGGAGCCGGGTGAGCCAGAGTCAGGTGAGCCGGAGCCAGGTGGGTCGCGGCCGTACGTCGCCGACGGCGCGGTACGACGGCCTCTGCCTCGCCGCCTGACCGAACCGGGGGCCGGCACGACAGCGGGCACGACGGCCGGTACGACGGCCGGTACGACGGCCGGTACGACGGCCGGTACGGCGGGGCGCCCCACCGCCGCACCGGCCACGGCCGCGCGCAGTCAGCCGAACGCGTGCCGTCGGCTCAGTACCTCGTCGGCGATCCCGTAGGAGACGGCCTCCTCGGCGGTGAGCACCTTGTCCCGGTCCATGTCCGCGCGCAGCGTCGCCACGTCGTGCTGCGTGTGCCGGGACAGGACCTCCTCCACCTGCGAGCGGATGCGGACCATCTCCTTGGCCGCGAGGCTGAGGTCGGAGACCGTCCCCTGCCGACCGCCGCTGGCCGGCTGGCCGAGCAGCACCCGCGCGTGCTGGAGCACGAACCGTCGCCCGGGATCTCCCCCGGCCAGCAGCACCGCCGCCGTCGACGCCGCCTGGCCGACGCAGAAGGTGGAGATCGGCGCCTGCACGAAGGTCATCGTGTCGTAGATCGCCATCAGCGAAGTGAACGATCCCCCGGGCGAGTTGAGGTAGATCGAGATCTCGCGCTCCGGGTTCTCCGACTCCAGGTGCAGGAGTTGCGCGATGACCACATTGGCGACCCCGTCGTCGATCTCGGTGCCGAGGAAGATGATCCGCTCGTTCAGCAGCCGGCTGAAGACGTCGTAGGACCGCTCGCCCTGGGCGGTCCGCTCGATCACGTAGGGAACCGTGTACGACCCCATGTCACAGCCCCATCCGTCGGCGCGACGCGGCCGGGCGGATGTCGGCGAACGACTCCACCACCCGGTCGACGATCCCGTACTCCCTGGCCTGCTCGGCCGTGAACCAGCGGTCCCGGTCGCCGTCCCGCGCGATCGTCTCCTCGCTCTGCCCGGTGTGCTCGGCGGTGATCCGCTCGATGGCTTTCTTGGTGAACTGCAGGTTCTCCGCCTGGATCTCGATGTCCGCGGCGGTGCCGCCGATGCCCGCCGAGGGCTGGTGCATCATGATCCGCGCGTTCGGCAGCGCGAACCGCTTGCCGGACGCCCCCACGGTCAGCAGGAACTGGCCCATGCTGGCGGCGAACCCCATCGCCAGGGTCGAGACGTCGTTCGGGATGAGCCGCATGGTGTCGTAGATGGCGAGGCCCGCGGTGACCGACCCGCCGGGGCTGTTGATGTACAGGCAGATGTCGGTGCGTGGGTCCTCCGCCGACAGCAGCAGCAGCTGCGCGCACACCCGGTTGGCCGACACGTCGTCGACCTGGGTGCCGAGGAGGACGATCCGCTGGGCGAGCAGCTGACCCGCGAGATGGTCGTCGAAGGGGCTGGGCGGGGTGCCGCCCTCGTCCGCGCGGGGCGGGAGCGAGGTGAGTGGAGTCATCAGGTCTCCTTGTCGAGGCGGGGATGCCGTCGGCTCCACTCTTGCCCCGGGGAGGTCCCCGAACGTGGTTTCTCTGCCCACCGCAGATTCGCCACCGGCAGAGCCGACGGCTCAGCCGTTCTCGTGCGGCGGCCGGAAGAACGCCCGAGCCCGTTCGACCGGCGTGACCTCACTCCTGGCCGTCTCGTCCACCACGTCGCCGCTCCGCGGTGCGCCAGGCCGCGGTGACGGCGCGGTGGGCGGTGGCCGTCGCCTCGGTGATGTCGCCCTCCAGGTGGACCGGGGCGCCGAGGTGGACGTACAGGACGGGGCGCCGCAGCGGGGCGGTGGCGAACCCGGCGAGCTGCTTGGCGGTGCTGCCCGAGCTCAGGCGGCGGGCGCCGCACTGGCCGAGCGGCACCACCGGGGCGCCGCTCGCCGCCGCGAGCCGGGCCAGGCCGGTGCGGAAGGCGCCGGGCTCCGCGTCACGGGAGTCCCGGTGCTTCGGCAGGCCGCCCTCGCCGTAGATCAGCACGACCCGGCCGGCCGCGAGCGCCGCCGCGGCCGAGTCGAGGGCTTCGGCCGCCCGGGCCGTCCCACGATGGACCGGGATGTGGCCGCCGGCCCGCAGCACTCCGCCGAGCACGGGCACCCGCCACAGCCCGGCGGTCGCCATCACGACCGGCTCGGTGCCCAGCCGGCGCAGTGCGGCCAGCACCACGCCCGGGTCGGCGAGCGAACTGTGGTTGGCCGCGACGATGCTGCCCGGGGCGACCGGGCCCGCCACCTCGCAGGTGACGGTCAGACGACCGAGGACGGGCACCAGTGCGCTGGCGATCCGGCTGAGCATGGGCGGGTTCCTTCGTGGCCTTCGGCGAAGTGGTTCCGCCATCCTCTCGGAGCCCGCCGCCCGGCCGCCTGAGTAGCGGTACTCAGACCGGGCCGGGTACGGGTCGGCGCGGCAGGCCCGCCGGCCGTGCTCAGGGAGCGGCGAACAGCCCGGGGAAGGCCGGGGCCAGCCACGGCCGGCGGCCCCAGGCGAGCACCTTGCCCCGGGTGAGGGCGGCGGTCGCGGTGCAGCGGCCCAGCGCGATGAGGAGGAACGCCACGGGCTCGATGAGGATCGTGCAGTCCGGGCGCCGCGGTGGCTCCTGGCTCACCACGGCGGCGCCGTCCGTGAAGGTCACCGTGAACCCGCCCAGGCCGCGCACCCGCAGCCGGTAGCAGGCGTGGTGGCCGGCCGCGGCGCGGGCGTCCACCACCCACGGCATGGCCGCCCGCAGGAACGGCATCGTCAGGTGGACGCGGTGCCGGTCGATCGGGTGCGGCCGCCGCAGGGCGACGGCGATGTCGTAGAGGTGGCCCAGCATGTGGGTCAGCAGGTAGGCGCCGAGGGTGTCCAGGTCCATCGGGCCGAGCGGGGTCAGCACCGGCTCGGTGCCGGCCCGCGGGCCGGCTGCCGCCGTGAACTCCCTTGCCCACCGGGCGATCTCCCCCGCGAGCACGCCCGGGTCCCGCTCCGGCCGCGCGGCCAGCGAGGCCGCGTTCGCCGCGGCCAGCGAGCCCGGGGTGCCGTCCCCGTAGCGCCGTTCCCTGCCGGCGGCCAGTGCCGCCATCAGCTCGTTGGCCATCGCCAGGTGGGCGGCGGCCTCGGCGACCGTCCACTCGGCGCCGGGTATCGGGGTGTCGCCACGGCAGCCGGCGAGCAGGGCGACGGCATCGTCTCCGACGGCGGTGACCGCCTCGAAGAGCGCGCTGCGCGCGGCGCCGAGGCGGTGCTCAGGGAGCGGGATGGTCATGGTGGTGAACACTGGCCGACTCCCGCACGGCTGTCCAGACATCGCGAGCACGTCGCCACCGCCGAGCCGGAGCGCCATGCTCACCAGCCACCGGACTGGCTGGGCGTCAACTACCACGCGCCCGCCGTCGTCTCCGCGACCGCCGAGCGCACCGCCCCCGCTCCCGCGAGGGGCGCGAGGGGCCGCGAGGCGGCCGGAATTGCGCGCGGCCGGGAATCGGCGCCCCCTTACCGAGGTAATGCCGCAGACAGCTGCCCGGCCATTACCGTTCGATCGATCGCCGTACGGAGCGGTAGGTTCACCGAATTCACCGGGGGCCGACGATTTCATTCCGATTCATTCCGGGGGCTGTCCGAAAATCCTCTTGGGGCCTAGGCTGCGGCCCGTGTCATTCCTCCGAAGAATTCGCGCCGCCTCCCCCGGCCTGCGCCCCGAGCTCGACGACGTCGAACTCGGCCGTGTCCGGCGACAGCTCAAGTCCTCGGGCCTGCCTGGTCAGAGCTCCATCCAGGCCGACCAGGTCGAACGGCTGCTGCGGGACACCGGCACGGACTGGGACCGTCGCGGGCACCGTTTGGGCGTGCTCGCCGAGACGGCGGCGCCCTCCGCCCTCGCGCGCAACTGGCGATTGCGTCGCCCGCGGAATGCGGACGCGCTGATTTTCGAGGCGTGGGTCGAACTCTTCCGCGGCCGGTACGCGGGACGGATGGAAGATCCCCGCGCGGCAGCCGAGAACTGCTATGACGCGGCCGACCTCCTGCCCGAAGATCCGACGCCGTGGGTGGTACTGCTCGGAATTCTGCGCCTGATGCGTGCCGAATCACGTGAGTTGATCGCCGTCTGGCACGAGGCCGCCGCACGCGACCCGTGGAACCGCGAGGCCCACCTGCAGATGCTGCGCTACCTGTCACCGGAGGAGTGCGGGTCACGCAGCGCCCAGCTCAACTTCGTGGACACGGTCCGGGCCTCGGCGCCGCCGACCGCGCCGACCGCCGGGGTGGAACTGACGGCGCTCGTGGACGAACACACCCGCACGGCGGCCGGGGGCGGCGTCGAGGCCCTGCTGGTCCGCCGCCAGTGGACGCACAACCGGGCGGTCAAGGCGCTCGACACCGCTCTGCACGAGTGGCCGCGGCACGGCGGACTGGTCCACGCTGCGGCGCTGGCCGATCTCAATCTGCTGGCCTTCGCCCTGGTCCAGGCGGGCCGCCCGAGCGAGAGCGGTGACGCGTTCCGCCGGATCGACAACACGGTCACCGCCTGGCCGTGGACACTCATCGGCGATCCGCTCCAGCAGTTCACCTACTGGCAGTCACGCGCGGCGGCCTGACACCCACCACACCGCGCGGGCTCCGCACCGCGCGGCCGCGGCCGACAGGCCACCGGACGGGGCGGCAGCCCGCCGGCCGGGACATCAGGCCGCCGGACGGGACCTCAGGCCGCCGGACGGGACCTCAGGCCGACGCCCGGGGCGCTCGCCGTTCGGCGGCGCTCAGCCACGCCACGGCCGCCACGATGACCACGGCGAGGACGAGACTGACCGGCCCGGTGCCGAGGTCCAGACCCCCGCGTTCCCGGCTGACACCGGCCCAGTCCGCGAAGCAGGCACCGAGCGGCCGGGTGAGGACGTAGGCCCACCAGAAGGTCAGGACCGGCGACAGCCCGGAGAAGCGGCGGGCGAGCGCGGGCACGACGATCAGGGCGGCGAACAGCAGCCCGGAGGGCAGGTAGCCCCACCCGAGGGTGGCCGCGGTCAGATCGCCGACGGCCGTGCCGAGGGCGAAGGTGGCCATGACCGCGCACCAGTAGAAGACCTCGCGCCGCCCGCCCCCGACCGTCTCCACCGCGAGCGTCCCCTCCGTCCGCCGCCACACGGCGAACACCAGGGCGAGGAGCACCGCGAACGCCACCGCGGAGGCGACGTACGGCACCCCGACGGCGACGTGCGCGACATCGGCCGCCATGGTGCCGAACACGCTCACCATGATCACCGCCGTCCAGTACACCGCCGGGACGTAGCGGCGGGCCCGGGCCTGCACGAACAGCGCGGCGACGAGCAGCAGCCCCGCCGAGCCGACCGCAGGGACCGGCCCCAGGACCCGGGCGAGGTAGTCGGAGGTGGTCTCGCCCATACCGGTGGTGAGGATCTTGACGACCCAGAACACCGCCGTGACCTGCGGGACCTTGCTCAACACGGACCGTGCGGGGACGGGCCGCCCGGGGACGGCCGGGCCGCGGTGGGCCGCTCGGGGGGTTGTCGTGGCGCCCATGACGGCGGCGCTCCCTTCTCTACGGCACGGCGTGGCCGCGCCTCGCTACGGCGCGGCCTGGCCGCGCCCGGTCGATGCGTCAGCCGCCCAGCACGGTGTTGCCGGTGACCGAGCCGGTGGCCCCGTCCACGGTCACGGCATGCCGCACGCCGTCGGCGCCGATCACCACGGCCCGCCAGGCCCGGCCACCGCCCTGTTCGGCGACCGTGGTCAAGGACTCGACCCTGCCGCCCGTGACGACGGACGCGGCCTTCGCCAGCGCGTCGGCGGCGTTGGTCGACGGCAGCGGCGCCGGTGCGGCGTGCCCGGCCCGGCCGTCCTCGTTCCCGTGGCCGGGGGCCGTGCGGCCGTCGTGACCCCGGTGACCCTCGCGATCCCGGCCGGCGCCCTGCCCGCCGCCTTGACCACCCTCGCGGCCGCCGTCACGGCCTTCGCCCTGACCGCCGTCCCGGCCGTCGTACCGCTCCTGGTCACCCGCCGCCGCCCACCGGCCGCCGCCGTGGCCCTCGTGCTCGTGGTGGACCGCCACCGCGGCCGCGCCACCGCCGATCACCACGACGGCCGCACCGGCCACGACCCAGCGCGCCGACCGACCGCGCACCCACCGGCCGCGCACCCACCGGCCGGCCCGCCCCAGGCCCGCACGCGCCTTGCCCGCGCCGCTCGTCACGTCGTTCTGCTGGGACTCCACGCCTTCTCTGGGCTCGCTCACGTACCCGCACCGCTCCTCGACCCGGCCCGGACCGTCCCCGGGCGACTGCGTCAGGATGGCGGGGCGTTGCTGAAGATCGGCTGAAGACCAGGAAGCACCCCCGGCCACCCGCTCCGGCGACCTGCGACCCTGGTGGGCATGCGTGTACTGGTGGTGGAGGACGAACGCCGGCTGGCCCTGGCCCTGCAGCACGGGCTGACCGCCGAAGGGTTCACGGTCGACACGGCCCACGACGGCCCGTCCGGCCTCGCCAAGGCCATGGACCACGCCTACGACGTCGTCGTGCTCGACATCATGCTGCCCGGCCTCAACGGCTACCGGGTGTGCTCACGCCTCCGGGCCTCCGGCAGCGACGTCGGCATCCTCATGCTCACCGCGAAGGACGGCGAGTGGGACGAGGCCGAGGCACTGGACACCGGCGCCGACGACTACCTGTCCAAGCCGTTCTCGTTCGTCGTGCTGGTCGCCCGGCTCAGGGCGCTGGCCCGCCGGATCGGCAGCCGCGCGCCCCGGCGCACCGTCCTGGGCGACCTCGTCGTGGACTCCGCCGCCCGTACCTGCACGCGGGCCGGCACGGGCGTCGCCCTCACCCCCCGGGAGTTCGCCATCCTCGACCACCTCGCCCGACGGGCCGGCGAAGCCGTGTCCAAACGGGAGATCCTCGACGCCGTCTGGGACGGCGGCCCCGACAGCGACCCGAACACCGTCGAGGTCCACGTCAGCGCGCTCCGACGCAAGATCGACACCCCGTTCGGGCGGGCTGCGGTGCAGACCGTGCGCGGCACCGGCTACCGGCTGGCGGCCGACGGTGGCTGACCCGACCATGCCTGACCCGACCATGCCTGACCCGCTGGTGGCTGACCCGACCATGCCTGACCCGACCATGCCTGACCCGCTGGTGGCTGACCCGACCACGGCGCGCCGCCGGATCCGCGCGGCACTGCACCGGCGCCTCGCCCGCCACCCCCGGGCCGCCGCCCTCGCCGACCGGCTGACACCGCGCTCGGTCCGCGCCCGCACCACCCTCGCCGCCTGCCTCAGCGTCGCCGTCGTCCTCGCCGTCGCCTCCGCCGCCGTCGTCCTCCTGCTGCGCGCCAACCTGGAACGAACCGTCGAGGACGGCGCCCGTGAACAGGCCCAGGCCGTCGCCCGCCTCGCCGAGGACGGGCGGCTCCCCGGCCAGCTCCCCCTCGACCACGGCACCGACTTCATCCAGGTCGTCGACGCGCACGGCACGGTGGTCGCCGCCAGTCAGAACCTGACCGGTCACCCCTCGGTCGCCCCCACCGGCCACCGCGACGGCCACACCACCTTCAACCTCCGCACCCTCGGCGACCAGCACCACCAGCGCGTCACCACGATCACCACCGCCACTCCGAGCGGCAGCGTCACCGTCCACGTCGGCGCGTCCCTGCGCACCGTCGACGCCGCCGAGGACCTGACCACCGCCGCGCTCGCCGCGCTGAGCGCGGTCCTGCTGATCACGGTCGGCGTCCTCACCTGGCGGGCGACCGGCCGTGCCCTGCGGCCGGTCGAGGCCATCCGCGCCGAGGTCGCCGCCATCGGCGACCGCGACCTGAACCGCCGCGTCCCCGAACCCCGCAGCGAGGACGAGATCGCCCGCCTCGCCGGCACCATGAACGCCATGCTCGAACGCCTCGAAGCCGCGGGCGTCCGGCAGCGCCGCTTCATCGCCGACGCCTCCCACGAACTGCGCAGCCCCCTGACCGTGCTGCGCACCCAGCTCGAGGTCGCCCTCGCCCACCCCGACCCCGACGTGCGCACCGACCTGACGGCCGGCGCGCTGGAGGACACCGAACGCCTCCAGGCCCTCGCCGCCGACCTCCTGCTGCTCGCCCGCCTCGACTCCTCCGGCCGCGACCGGCCCGGGGAACCCGTCGACCTCGCCGCGCTGGTGCACACCACGATCGCGGCTCGCGGCGCCGAACCCCACCCCGTGACCGTGCACACGCCCGTCCCCGTCACGGTGTCCGGCCATCCCCTGTGGCTGGGCCGGCTCCTGACCAATCTGCTCGACAACGCCCAACGCCATGCCCGGCACGCGGTCACCGTCCGCCTCGGCACGGACCGGGCCACCGGCCTTGCGGTCCTGGACGTGGCCAACGACGGGCCCCCGATCGAACCCGCCGACCGCGAGAAGATCTTCGAACGCTTCACCCGCCTCGACGACGCCCGCAGCCGCGACGACGGCGGCGCCGGCCTCGGCCTGCCGATCGCCCGCGACATCGCCGCCCTCCACGGCGGCACCCTCACCGTCCTCGGCGTGACGGGCGTGACCGGCGTGACCGGCGTGACCACCTTCCGCACCCGCCTACCGGCCGCCCCGACCGCCCCGACCGCCCCGAACACCCGGCCGACGTCCGACGGCTGACCCAGGGTCGTCCGCCCGCCGCCCGGGGCGGGGGCGGCCGGGTGCGGGATCAGGCAGCGGCCTGGCGGGCGGCCAGGTCGTCCAGGATGGTGGCGGTGGCGGTCGCACCGAAGCGTTCGGCGCCGGCGGCCACGAACTCCAGCATGCGGTCGAGGGTGCGGACCCCTCCGGCTGCCTTGACCCTCATGTGGGCGGGGACGTTCGCCCGCATCAACCGGACGTCCTCCAGGGTCGCGCCACCGGGCGCGAAGCCGGTCGAGGTCTTGACGAAGTCCGCGCCCGCCAGCGTGCTGAGCCGGCAGGCGCGCAGCTTGTCCTCGTCATCGAGGTAGGCGTTCTCGAAGATCACTTTGGTGAGGCCGGCACCCGCAGTGGCATCGACGACCGCCGCGATGTCCTCCCGCACCGCGTCGTCCTCCCCGCCGCGCAGCAGGCCGATGTTGAGCACCATGTCGAGTTCGGTCGCACCCGCCGCCAGGGCGTCGACGGCTTCGCCCGCCTTGGCCGCCGTGGTGGAACCGCCGTGGGGGAAGCCGATGACGGTGCCGACCTCGACGGCGGTGCCGGCGAGCGCCTTGACCGCCAGGGGGACGTCGGCGGGGCGCACGCAGACGGAGGCGACGTCGTAGGCCGCGGCGAGCTCACAGCCGCGCAGCACCTCGGCGGTGGTCAGTTCGGGCCGCAGGAGCGAGTGGTCGATCATCTTGGCGAGCTGCCGGACGTCGATGCCGGTGGAGTCCATGAGCCTGTCCTAGGGGTGAGGCGTTTCGCGTCGCACCGGTCAGGGCGCGACAGCGCGGACAGTCCGACGGTAACCTCAGGCTGTCTAGCTGTCTATACAGCCGACCCGGAGATCGGGGCAGGAACACATGTGGCGGACATCACAGTGCACGCCTCTTGCCCTTGGCGTATTTCACCGTGGAATGTCCCGCTCTGTACTGGTCTACGCTGGTTGACTAGACAGCTAGACGGCGTATTCTCAATTTCGGAGGGCCCCTTTTGGAAACGGATTTCGCGCCCAGGTACCACCGGATCGAACAGGCCCTCCGAAACCGGATCGCCGAGCATCGACCGCACGACCCGCTCCCGTCGGAGACGGATTTGTGCGAGGAATTCGGGGTGAGCCGCATGACTGCCCGAGCGGCCGTTCAAGGGCTCGTCACGGAAGGCCTGGTGTACCGGATCCCCGGGCGCGGGACATTTGTCGCGGAACCGCCGACCCACCGTCGCGCGGAAAACCTGGTCCGATTCAGCGAGGAAATGCGCAGACAGGGCCGCAAGCCCTCGTCACAACTGATTTCGGCGAGTCTCCGGGCTGCCCTGCCGGAGGAGATCCACCGGCTCCGGCTGCGGAAATCCGCACAGGTCGTGGAGGTCAGCCGGGTGCGGTTGGCCGACGGGGTCCCGACCGCACTGGAGCGGGCGGTGTTCCCCGAGGCCCTCGCCGCCCTGCTGGAGGTCGACTTCCGCACGGCGTCGATGCACGAGGCGCTCGCCGGGCTCGGCCGGACGCCGACCCGCGGACACGCGTCCATCAGGGCCGCCGCGGCCGGCGAGCGGGAGGCGGAGCTGCTGGCGGTGGCTCCGGGCACCGCCCTGCTCGTCGAACAGCGCCTCATCGTGGACCAGGACGAACAGCCCCTGGAACTCACCGAATCCCGGTACGTGGGCGACAGATACGCCCTGGACGTCGCCTTCGAGGTCGATTCCTGAGGCGATTCCTGAGGCGATCTGCCGAGATCACCTGGTCATCCCGTCATCCGTGCGGCTCTCGGGCCGCACGGATGACGCGGATGTCGACCACGTGGGAGAAATTTCCGACGGGGAACTGCACGATCGGCGGGCAGTACGGCCCGAGCGGGCGATACGACCCGATCCGATTCCAGTAGTGGAAGACACTTTCATGCGTGGAGGGAAAAGCCGTGTACGCGTACCTGATGACCTCTCCCGGGGAAATCAACCGCACCCTGATGCCTGATCCGGAATGCCGTGAGGACGAAATCCTGCTGCAGACCGAGGCGGTTTCCATCTGTTCGACCGACGTCTCCTACTTCCGCGGCCACCTCTTTCCGGAAGCCTGGCCGATCATTCCCGGACACGAATACGTGGGAAGGGTCGTCGAGGTCGGCAAGCGACTCCGGGACGACGTACTACCGGGCGACCGGGTGACCTACTGGGGACAGACCGACTTCGGCGGGATGGCCGAGTACCGGGCGCTGCGGCCGCTCTTCCCGGGACGGCTCGGCGTGGAGACGGCCTGGTACACCGGGCGCAACTTCTACGACGCCGACCAGGCCGCGGCCGTCGTCCTGCCGGCGCACGTGCCCTCGGACCTGGCCTCCGTGATCGAGCCGCTGACCTCGGTCCTGCGGTCGTTACTGCTCAACCCGCCGAAGCCGGGCGACACCTGCGTCGTCCTCGGCTGCGGCCCCAGCGCCCAGCTTGCCGTCCAGGTGCTGCACCGCCACCTCGGCGCCGGCTCGATCACCGTGCTGGACCGCAACAGCGACCGGATGGCTGTCGCGCTGCGGCACGGGGCCTCCCACGCCTTCAACACGGACACCCAGGCGCCGGAGCTCGAAGCGTACGTGCGCGAGCACCACGACCAGTACGCGGACTACGTGTTCGACGCGCTGCCCCACATCTCGGCGCCGGCCCGCTCGGCCGGGCAGGCCGACGCCCCGGACAAGGACATCCGGGAGATCGCGATGGGCCTGTTGCGCCCCGGCGGCTCGTACGTCATCTACGGCGCGACGGCCGTCCCGCAGCGGCTCAACACCTGGATGATCCTGGCCAAGGGCCTCAAGCTGCTCTCCACCCCCTTCGACGTCCGCTCGTTCCCGATGGCCCGCTCCGCGCACGTCACCGCCGTGGCCCTGCGGCTCGTCGAGTCGGGCCTGGTCGACCCCGCCCCACTGATCACCACCCGTGCCTGTATCGACGACGAGGACGCCGTCCGCGAGGCGTTCACCGGCTACGGGCGGGGCGCCTCGATGAAGACCTCGCTGCTCGCCCCGTCCGTCCTCCTCGACCACGTGCGCCGCACGGCCGCCGCGGCCGACTCCGTCCCCGTCGGCTTACCCGCCGACGCCGTCCGGGCCGACGGTCCCTTCGCCGAGCAGACCGGGATACCGGGGTGACCGGCACCGACCCCGGCACCGACTTACCGGTCGCCCCGGTTCACCGGCCCCCCGCCTTCGTCCGGGACCGGCTGACCACCACGGCCTACGGCGGACTGGCCGTGTACGCCTACCTCCTGTACGCGCTCGGCCCACTGCTGCCGCTCCTGCGCCACGACCTGCGGCTGAGCTACGCGCTGATGAGCCTGCACTCCACGGCCTTCGCCGCCGGTGCGATCCTCACCAACCTGCTGTTCCGCCGGCTCCGGACGCGGGTGGGCCACCGGATGCTGTTCTGGTCCGCGCTCGCGGCCCTCGCCCTGGGGTCGCTCCTCCTGGCGACCGCGCTGTCGGCCGCCGTCACGCTCGGTGCGGCCGTCCTGGGCGGCATCGGCGGGGCGCTGCTGCAGACCACGGCCCTGGCGGTGCTGGCCGAGCACCACGGCGCGGACGAGTCACTCCGGGCGCGGGCCCTGGTCGAGGCCAACGCCGCCGCGAGCGTCAGCGCACTCGCCGCGCCCCTGGTCATCAGCGGCCTGGAGAGTGCCGGGGCGGCCTGGAACTGGTGCCTGGTGCTGCCCGTCCTCGCACTGGCGGCCATGTACCCGGCGCTCCGCAACGAGCCGCTGCGCCCACGCACCCCCGCCGTCCCCGACGCACCCGACGCACCGACTGCCCCGACCACCACCGCCGTCCACCCGGCGGAGGCCGACCGGCCGACGGGCGCGTTCCCGCTCCGCGCCGCCCTGTGCGGTCTCGTCGTGGGCTTCGAGTTCTGCCTCGCCTACTACGCCGCGCCCCTTCTCACCAACGCCGTCCATCTGACGGACAGTCAGGCATCGGCGGCGCTCGCCCTGTTCTACGGCGGCGAGCTGGCCGGCCGCCTGGCGGGGAGCAGGCTGACGGCCGGGGCCCGCTCCGCCCGCTCGGCCGCGCTGGTCGCCGGCTCCCTGACCGTCGCCGCCACCGGGTTCCTCCTGCTGTGGCTCGCCTCCACCACCTGGCTCGCCCTGCTGGGCCTGATCATCGGCGGACTGGGGGTCGCCAACCTCTTCCCGCTGACCCTCGCGCTCGCGGTGAGCGCTGCGCCCGGCCGCACCGACCAGGCCACGGCCCGCGTCCAACTCGCGGTCAGCACCTGCATCATGCTTGCGCCCCTGCTGCTCGGCACGCTGTCCGACCGCCTCGGCGTCCGCTCGGCCTTCGGCCTCGCCGGCTGCCTGCTGCCGCTCGCCGCACTGCTGCTCGCCGCCCGGCGACGGCGCCCCGCCCCCACGACCGCCCCTGCCCATGTGTCCTCCACGGGAGTCACCCCGCATGTCCGTCACTGAGCGCACCGAGAGCGCGGACAGCCGCGCCGAGAGCTCCGAGAGCATCGCCCGGAGCTCCGCAGTGGCCCGCGACACCCTGGCCCGCAACCACCGCACCGGCTTCTCCCGGGCGGCCCAGCGCCCCTACGACTTCACCTGCCCCTCCCCCGACAGCTACCCCTTCCAGTGGGCCTGGGACAGCAGCTTCCACGCCATCGCCCTCACCCACGTCGACGCGGTCCGGGCCCGGGACGAACTGCGCTCCCTGCTCGGCGCGGTCACCCCGACCGGCTTCCTCCCGCACATGGTCCTGTGGCAGGACGACCTCCGGCCGCGCGCCACCGCGGACTTCAGGATCGACCTCTGGGAGGGGTGGCGGTCCGTCACCATCGCACCGCCCGTGGTGGCCCGGGCCGTCGAGCGGGTGTACCGGGCCACCGGCGACGACCTCTGGCTGCGTCGCGTCCTGCCACCGACGCTCGCCTTCTTCGGCTGGCTCAGGGACCATCGCACGAGCCCCGGCACCGGACTCCTCGAGATCTACCAGCCCGACGAGTCCGGACTGGACAGCAGTCCCAAGTACGACGCCGCCCTCGGTATCCAGTCGGCCGCCGAGGACGCCGTGCACACCGCCTGGCACCGCGCGATGCGGTCGCTCATCACGGCCTACGCCTCCCCCTCCCGCACGCCCGAGACCCCGCTCCGTGACCGGAGGCTGTTCGTCTGGAACGACGTGCTCGTCAACACCGTCTACGCCGACGGGCTGGCCTGCCTGGCCCGCCTCGCCCGAACGGTCGAATCGAACGGGCGTACGGCGGAGCGGCTGGCCGGGGAGTCCCGCGCGATCGGCACCGCGCTGATGCGGCACTGCTGGGACGAGGCCACCGGCGCCTTCCAGGACCTCGACCTCGTCGCCGGCGAACGCAGTGACGTCCTCACCGCCAGTTCGCTCCTGCCCATCCTCCTCGACTCGGTACCGGAAACCGCCGCCCGCCGGGTCATCGAACAACACCTGCTGAACGAGCGGGAGTTCTGGCGTCCCCATCCGATACCCAGCGTCGCCGCCACCGAGCCGTCGTACGACGCCTCGTTCCGCACCGGCGCCATCTTCCGCGGCTCCAGCTGGGTCAACCTCAACTGGTACCTGTACTGGGGGCTGCGCAAGCGCGGCTACCGCACGGAAGCCGACACCCTCGCGGCCCGCACCTGCGCGCTCGTCGCGGCCTCGGGCACCCGGGAGTGCTACGGGCCGGAGGACGCCGCCGGGCACGGCGCGCGCTCCTTCGGCTGGAGCTCCCTCGTCCTGGACCTGGCCTCCGCCATGACGACAGCGACCACGAGGACGACGACGGCAACGGCAACGGCAACGACGGAGGAGGACTGACCATGGCCAACTGGGGTTTCCTGGGCGCCGGTTCGATCGCCGCCTCCAGCCTCGCACCCGCCGTCCACGCGGCCGACGGGCCGCGCCTGCACGCCGTCGCCGCGACCGACTCCCGGCGGGCCCGGGCGCTCGACCCCGCGCGGGTGTACACCCGCTACGAGGAGCTGCTGGACGACCCCGCCGTCGACATCGTCTACGTCGCGCTCCACAACAGCGCCCACCGCCCGTGGGTGGACCGCGCCCTGCGCGCGGGCAAGCACGTCCTGTGCGAGAAGCCGCTCGGGCTGACCGCCGCGGAGGTCACCGCCATGACGGCCACCGCCCGCGCCGCCGGCCGACTGCTCGTCGAGGCCGCCTGGAACCGCTGGCACCCGCGCACCCGCGACCTCGAGTCCATGATCACCCGCGGCGCGATCGGCACCGTCCACACCGTCACCGCCCGGTTCGACGGCCTCGCCCCCGCTCCCGGCAACTACCGCCTCGACGCCGCCCTCGGCGGCGGCGCCCTCTACGACGTCGGCTACTACGCCGTCTCGGCCGCCCTCGCCGCCTTCGGCTGGCGGACCCCGAGGGTCGTCCGGGCCGAGCAGGACCACTGGCGGCCCGGCTCCGCCGACTCGGCCACCCGCTTCCTGCTCGAGTTCCCCGACCGGGGGACGGCCGAGGTCGGCTGCTCGCTCGTGGGCGGCATGGCCGAGACCTTCACCACCACCGGCACGAGCGGCTCGATCACCCTCACCCCACCGGCCTTCTGCGCCGGCGCCGCCCCCAGCACGCTCACGTCCACCGTCGGGGGCCGGCGCCACTATTTGGCCCAGGACCCGTACCGCCTCATGGTCGAGGCGATGGACGCCGCGGCGGACGGCGACACCTCCGCCCACCTCGTCCCGCTCGAGGAGTCGCTTCTCATCGCCACCACGCTGGACTCCGTGCGGAGCCGTCTCTCCCGCCGGGACAGCCGCCGGGACAGCTGACGCACCCGTCCACCCGCCCCGCCCGAGGCATCGCACCGGTTCAGCGACGCGCCGGTTCATCGACGCACCGGTTCAGCGACGCGCGGGTCCGGCCGCGTGCGACAGCGGCCGGACCCGGGCGACCAGGAGGGCGATGTCGTCGTTCCCACCCTGGTGGTGCAGGGCGCCGAGGAGGAGGTCGCAGGTCTCCTCCGGGGAACTGCGGGGCCGGCCGAGGAGGTCGGTGAGGGCCGTGAGCCGCACGTCGATGTCGTGGTCGCGGGTCTCCACCAGCCCGTCGGTGTAGAAGACGAGTTCGTCGCCGGTCCTGAGGTCGATCGGGGTGTCGTGGAAGGCGATCCCGCCGACGCCCAGGGGTGCGCCGGTGGGCAGGTCGAGCAGGACCGGCCGGCGGCCCGGGTGGGTGTGGACCGGGGGCAGGTGGCCGGCGATGGCGATGCGACAGCGGTGGTGGCGCGGGTCGTAGAGGGCGTAGACGCAGGTGGCGATGGACTCTCCGAGACCGGCGGCGATGCTGTCGAGGTGGGTGAGGACGGCGGCCGGCTCCAGGTCGAGGCCGGCCAGTGTCCTTGCGGCGGTGCGGAGTTGGCCCATCGTGGCGGCGGCGGTGATGCCGCTTCCCATCACGTCGCCGACGACCAGCGCGGTCCGGTCGGCGGTCAGCGGGATGACGTCGAACCAGTCGCCGCCGACCTCGCCGACGCCGGAGGCCGGCTGGTAGCGGTAGGCGACCTCCAGCCCGGGCGGCTGCGGGGGCGGGCCGGGCAGCAGGTGCCGCTGGAGGGCGAGCGCGGCGTGGCGCTGGCGTTGGTACCAGCGGGCGTTGTCGATGGCGACGGCGGCGCGGGCGGCCAGTTCACCGGCCAGGACCACGTCGTCATGGTCGAACGGCTGCTTGTTGCGGGCCCGTTTGAGATCGAGCGCACCCAGGACCTGGCCGCGGGCGCGCAGCGGCACGGCCAGGTAGGAGTGGATCCCGGCCTGCCGGAGCAGCTCGACCGCCTCCGCGTCGCGGGCGATGCGCGGCAGGTCACGGTCGGTGACGCGGGCCAGCAGGATCGGGCGGCCGGTACGGGCACAGCGGGTGACCAGGCGGGTCGCGTCGTAGCGGGCGATCTGCCCGACCGGATCGGCGGCCTCGACGGCGGGCGTGGGGTGGGCGGCCTTGACGGCGAGGGCGCGGAACAGGGCCGGACGTTTCCGGTCCTCCGTCGGCGCGCTGTCGGTGAGGATGTCCTCCAGGATGTCGACGGCCGCGATGTCGGCGAATTCCGGGACGAGGACGTCGGCGAGCTCGCGTGCGGTGACGTCGAGATCGAGGGTGGTGCCGATGCGCTCGGAGGCGTCGGCGATCACGGTCAGGCGCCGCCGGGCCGCCGCCGCGGCGGTGGCCGCCCGGTGCTGCTCGGTGACGTCGACGACCGAGACGGCGACGCCGATCACCCGGTGCGCGGGGTCCTCCAGCCGGTGGAAGGACGCCGACCAGGCGTGCTCGACGCCGGGGTCGGCGCGGGTGTGTCCGGTGGTGAACTGGTTCAGCAGCGGCGACCCGGTGGCCAGCACCTCCCGCATGGCCGCCTCGATCGCCTCGGTGTCCAGGAACGGCAGGGCTTCCCGGACGGTGCGGCCCAGGTGCCGGGCGGCGGGCAGTCCGTTGATGCGTTCCAGCGCCGGGTTGACCAGGACGAAGCGCAGCTCGGTGTCCATCACGGACAGCCCGATCGGGGACTGCTCCACCAGGCGCAGCGACAGTGCGAGGTCCCGTTCGAGGCGCCGCAGCGTGGCCTGGTCCGAGGCCAGGCCGAGCGCGTAGGACCGGCCGCTCTCGTCCTCCAGGCGCATGTTGCGGAACTCGACCAGCAGCGTGGACCCGTCCTTGTGTCGGACCGGGAGGACCCCGGCCCACGCCCCGCCGCCGGCCATCACCTTCGCGAACGGTTCCAGCACCCGGTCCAGGAGCCGCTCCTCGACCAGCACCCGGGCGGCCGGGTGCCCGAGGGCCTCCGCGGCCGGGTAGCCGAAGAGGTCCTCGGCCTGCGGGCTCCACAGCACGATCCGCCCCTCCGCGTCCAGCACCACCGCGGCGACGCCCAGGACGTCCAGCAGCCCACCGGCCTCCAGTCCGGGATCCCGCTCCGGCGGGACGGCACCCGACGGCTCCGCGTGCCCGGCGTCCATCCGGCCACCTCCTCCCGCCGCACCTGATGGATGGGGTTCACTCCATCGTCCCGCCTCGCTTCCCGGCCGCCAGCCGGGCGGCCCCGGAGCCGGCATGTGATCGGAATGTCCTGGCTCTCGGCTCTCCCGGACCGTCCGGGCATCACCGGTGTTACTGGCTGGTAATTTGGCTGATCATCATCTCCCCTGAGGTTTCGTCAGCTGGCTACGCTCCGGCAGTCAAGCAGTACGAGCACAGATGGAGCACGTCATGGAACGACCCACCCCCAGCCGTGGACGCCGGACGGCGAGCGCCGTCCTCGCGGCGACGCTCGCCCTCGGCGGGGCCGCCGTCGCACAGCCCGCCGTCGCACAGCCCGCCGTCGCGGAGGCGCCG
Organism: Kitasatospora sp. NPDC034023; assembly: GCF_055575795.1. Lineage (NCBI taxonomy): Bacteria > Bacillati > Actinomycetota > Actinomycetes > Kitasatosporales > Streptomycetaceae > Kitasatospora > Kitasatospora sp. NPDC034023. The sequence continues at coordinate 181,974 of NZ_JBVIRY010000003.1, read as the reverse complement.
TCCGGGGCCGCGGTGGGCGTCGGGTCGTTCCGGCTGGCCGACATCCCGGCGAAGGACGGCGTCGTCCTCAAGGCCGACGTGTTCACCCCGGCCCCCGGGACGCCGTGGGCCGATTCCCAGGGGCGCTACCCGCTGGTGGTGCAGCCGGCCAGCTGGGGGCAGAACGACCTGGAGTACGTCGCCCAGGGCCGTGCGCTCGCCGCCGAAGGATACGTCGTCGTCACCTACACGGTGCGGGGCTTCTGGGGCTCCGGCGGGGAGGTCGACGTCGCCGGGCCCAAGGACGTCGCGGACATCTCCACGGTGATCGACTGGGCGCTCGCGCACACCCCGGCCGACCCGGACCGGGTCGGCATGGTGGGGCTCTCGCTGGGCGGCGGCCTGACCCTGCTCGGCGCCGCCTTCGATCCGCGGATCAAGGCCGTCGCCTCGCTCAGCGGCTGGGGCGACCTCACCGACTCGCTCTACAGCGGGCAGACCCGGCACCTGCAAGCGGCGGCCGTGCTCGCCGGCATCCAGGCTCCGACCGGCCGCAAGAGCCCCGAGTTCGCGCGGGTGCTGGACGACCTCTTCGCCGACCGCGACCTGCCCGAGGTCATCGACTGGGCGGACACCCGCTCCCCCGCGCGCTACCTGGACCGGATCAACGCGAACGGCACCGCCGTCCTGATGGCCAACGCCTGGGGCGACAGCTTCTTCAACCCCAGCCAGGTCGCCGACTTCTACCAGCGGCTGACCGTGCCCAAGCGCCTCGAACTGCGCCCCGGCGACCACGCGAGCCAGGAGTTCACCGGACTGCTCGGACTGTCCAACGCCACCTGGGACAGCGCGCGTTCGTGGCTCGACCAGTACGTCAAGGGAGCCCCGGCCCCGGGCACCCGCACGCAGCCGGTCCAGCTCGACGTCCGCCCCTCCGGCGTGCCCGAGAGCCACGCCGACTGGCAGTCCGTCAGCTCCCGCACCGAGCGCCTCGCGGTCGGCGCCGACACCCTCGGCGCCGACGCCCACGGCGATCCGGCCTCCGTCACGTGGCAGAGCACCGTGCTCGGCGGCACCCCCTCCGGCGCGAGCGGCGGCGTCGCCCTGCTGTCCGGGCTGGTCGACCAGGCGGTGCACCAGCCGCCGACCGTGGCCGTCCCGCTGCTGGCCCGCTCGGCCGCCGTCGTCCGGACGTCGCAGCCCTACCCGCAGGGCCTGTCGCTGCGCGGCGTCGCCCGGGTGCACAGCACGGTCACCGCGTCGACCCCGCAGGGCACGGTCGTCGCCTACCTCTATGACGTGGACGCGCTCGGCATCGGCCGGCTGGTCTCGCACGCGCCGCAGAGCTGGTCCGGACGGACGCCCGGGCAGCCCTTCCCGCTGGACGTCCCGCTCTTCGCCACGGCGTACGACGTGCCGGCCGGCCACCGCCTGGCCCTGGTGCTGGGCACCCGGGACGCCCTGTACGGCGGGGAGACCCCGCTCGGCTCCCAGGTGACCTTCGGCTCGACCACGGCCGACCCGGCCGAGCTGACGCTGCCGGTGCGCTGATCGCCCGACACCGCCCACTCGACGAGCGCGTACGGCAGGACGGGTGACCAACGAGGCTCCCCGGCGGAACAGTTGAGACGTCAGACAGCTCACTCGACCGCCGGGGAGCCTCGTTCGTCCCGCACCCGGGCCGAATCGTCTTCCGAATCGGGTTCACCGGCTTTATCCCGCATTTCCAGGACCCGGTCGACGTTTCCGATGTCGCGTGTTTGAATTTCCCGGACGTGTCGGTGGACACCGACCGGAACGGGGAGGGAAAATGACCAGCCCGCAAAGGACGGAAAGGGCGGAAAGGGCGGATAACGACGCCCTCGCGGATCGCGTGGCGGCCGGCGATCCGAACCTTTCCACCGAACGGACAAACCTTTCGGCCCGCCGTGATTTCCGCGCGTACTGGCTCGGCCAGACCGTGAGCGTCATGGGCCACCAGGTGGCGATCTTTCTCTTTCCGACCACCGCCATCGTCCTGTTCCACGCGTCCGATCTCGGCGTCGGCCTGCTGAATGCCGTGGGCACTGCTCCCTATCCGGTGCTGGCGCTCTTCGCCGGTGTCGTGATGGACCGGCGGCGGCGCAGGCCGGCCATGATGTGGTCGACCGCGGGCACGATGCTGGCGCTCGCCGCGATCCCCCTGGCCGCCGCCGCCGGGGTGCTGGGCATGGCGGAACTGTGCGTGGCGGCGCTCGCCGCCGGTTCGTTCGGCGTCCTCTACGACGTCGCCAACCAGTCGCACCTGCCGACCCTGCTGCCGAGGGAGATGCTGCCGCGGGCGAACGCCAGGCTGGAGGTGTCCACCTCCCTCGCCATGCTCGGCGCGCCCGCCCTGGGCGGCCTGCTCGGCCAGTACCTCTCCGGTACGACGGCGCTGGCGGTGGTCGCCGCCACCTTCGTCCTCCCGATCCTGACGCTCATGAGCCTTCGCACCCCGGAGCCCCCGGCGCCGCCACGGCAGCCGGGGGCTTCGATGTTCGCCGAGATGAAGGAGGGCGTCGCGGCCCTGTGGCAGCACCCGCTGCTGCGCCCCACGACGGTGGCCGCCGTGCTGCGGAACCTGGGCAACGCGGCCGCCTCGACGGTGTCGCTGCTCTTCGCCTACCGGACCCTCGGGCTCCCGCCCGGGACGGTCGGGGTGCTCTTCACCCTGGTGGGCCTCGGCGGGGTCGGCGGCGCGTGGATGGCGGACCGGCTGCTGGCCCGCTTCGGCCTCGGGACGACCCTCGCCGCCGCCTGCGCCTCCGGAGCCGTGTGGGCCGCCGCCCCGCTGGCCCTGTGGCTGCCGGCCGTGCCGACCCTGGTGGTGGTCGGCGCGGCAGCCTCGGTGTGGGTGCCGGTGTGGAACGCCACGATCACCACCTTGCGGCAGTCGGTGATCAGGCCGGATCTGCTCGGCCGGGTGCACGCGACGTCACGGACCATCAACTTCTGCGCGATGCCGCTCGGAGCCCTGCTGGGCGGGGTGGCCACCGATGTCCTGGGCGGCGCCCTGGGCCCGAAGGCCGGCACCGGATGGGCGCTCGTGCTGACCGGGCTGGCGTCGGCGGCCGCGACGGTCGTGCTGCTCCGCTCCGAACTGCGCTCGGTGCGGGAGATCCCCGGTGTCGCGAGCGAGTCGGCAGCGTGAGCGGGTGAGCGAACGAAGGGACGTCCCGCACCCGCGCGGGACGTCCCTTCAGGATTCTTCTCGGCTCAGCTCTTCTTGACGGTGATCGCGTGGGTGACGGCCGTTCCCGCCGCGAGCAGCACCGCGGCCGCGGCGACCAGCACACCCGTGGAGCCCAGGGCGTCCGCCGAGTTCGTCGTGTGCTGGAGGTCGGTCAGCATGATGTTGACCGGCGACACGCCCTTGCCGAGCATGACGGCCAGCAGCAGCACCAGGGCGACGACGAGCGCGTAGCCCTGCCGGCGGAACACCAGCCGTGAGCAGACCAGCCCGATGGCCATGCCGGTGAAGGCGCAGATCAGCTGGGCCTCCGTGCCGAGGACCAGATCGGCGAAGCGGACGGTGTGGGTGCCGAACAGCAGCGGCAGCGCCAGGCCGCCCACCGTCAGCAGCAGGCACCAGGCGGCGGCGGTCGCGACCGAGCCGAGCAGGACCCTGCGATGGCTGCCCGCGCTGACGACGACGATCGCGCGGTGCGGCGGGTCCTCCAGGCCGATCAGCGCCATGGTGAGCCAGGTGGAGCACAGCAGCATGGCCCCGGCCACCGCGGAGTAGGTGGCGGCGAGCGGGCCGGTGTCGCTGCTGGTCAGCACGGCGGCCAGGCCGATGAACAGGAGCAGCGGCGCGAGGTAGCGCTGGGAGAGCAGCAGCACCGTGAACATGTAGCGGACCAGGGGGATCACAGGGCGACACTCCTGGCGTCGGTACGGGAGCCGTGGTCGTGCGCGGCCCTGGCCACCGCCTCCACCGACCAGCGGTGCTGCAGTGCCGTCAGCAGTACGGTGTCCGAGTGCTCGCGGGTCACCCGCAGGATGATGCCCTGGCCCCGGCGGGCGGCGTCGACCACGCCCGGGAGCGCGTACCAGTCCAGCTGGGCCGGGACGGCGCCGGTGGCCGGCACGGTCAGGACCAGTTCGACCATCGGGGCGGGGCCCTCGGCGTGCACACCGCCGCGCCAGGTGACCCGGCCGTCGGTGATGGCGTAGGCGCCGGTGGCGTGCGTCCCGGTGATCGCCTCGCGGTGGTCGGTGAAGACCACCGCGCCGCCTTGGCCGGCCACCTCGTCGATGAACTCGCCCAGGACGCTGTGGGCCGAGGCGTCCAGGCCCGACCAGGGCTCGTCGAGGACGAGCAGGTCGGGCCGGACGAGCAGGGCCTGGGCCAGCGCGACCTTCTGCGCGTTGCCCTTGGAGAGCGTGCGCAGCGACGCGGTCGGGCCGCCGACGAGGGCGAGCCGCTCCAGCAGTTCGCCTCCGCGGGCGCGGGCGGCGGCGGTGGACATGCCTCGGATGCGGCCCATGTGGGTGAGGTAGGAGATCGCCGAGATGCGTTCGTGCGCCGTGAAGCGGTCCGGTACGTAGCCGACGGTCGGCGGTCGGCCCGAGACCGTGCCGGACGTGGGCTGGGAGAGTCCGACCAGGATCTTCAGCAGGGTCGACTTCCCGGAACCGTTGGTGCCCACCACTGCGACGGCGTCGCCGGCGGAGACCTTCATGTCCACATCGCTGAGGATCCACCGTCCTGCACCGTAGCGTTTGCAGACAGCTTTGCAGTGTAACAACTCAACTCCCGACTGTGATCTCCGCGCTCACGCTACTACAGTCAGGCATCGAGGCGGTGTCCCTGTCAACATGACGCACACCGAGGTCGGCAAAAAGGGTCGCAAGCCTGTTCAACCCTTCTTCCAATTGTTCACCGGAGAGTGAACTGCAGGACAGCCGGAGCTGGTTCTTGCCGTCCTTTCCGTCGTAGAAATGCGACATCGGAGTCCAGAGCACGCCGAACTCCTGACCGGACCTTTCGAGCAATTCGTCGTCGGCGGTGAACGGCACATTGACGACGACGAAGAAACCGCCGTGCGGGGTGTTCCAGGAAACGTCCGGACACCGCTGGAACCGTGCTTCCAGGCCGCGCAGAACGTGCGCCAGATTGCGTCGGTAGATCTCCTGTTCGCCGGAGGTCGCCCGGGCCAGGCTGAAGTCGTTCTCCAGCAGGGCGCCGCCGATGACGGCCTGCGAGATCGGCGAGGTGTTGACGGTGACCATGCTCTTGATCCGCGAGAGCTGCTCGGCGAATCCGCCGACCTGCCCGCGCCCGTCGCGCACCCGCTGGTCGGCCACCAGGTAGCCGACCCTGGCGCCGGGGAGGACGGTCTTCGCGAACGATCCGAGGTAGACCACCGTCCGGTCGGTGTCGAGCGCCTTCAGCGTGGGCAGGCGCCCGGAGCCGTCGTGGAACATTCCGTACGGGTTGTCCTCCAGGAGGAGGATCCCTTCGCGGGCGGCCAGGTCGAGCAGTTCGCGGCGGGTCCCGAGGTCCAGGCGCAGCCCGGACGGGTTCGCGAAGTCCGGCACGATGTAGCAGGCGCGGGGGCGCAGTCCGCGCTCGCGGGCCTGGCGCAGCGTCACGGCCAGGTCCGCGAGGTCGATGCCGGTGGTACCGCTCGCCACCGGCACCACCGGCATGTCGACCAGTCGTGCCGCGCCGGTCAGGCCCACGTAGGTCGGTGCCACGGCCAGGACGACGTCGCGCTCGTCCCGGCGCAGACTGCGCAGGGCCAGGAACATCGCCTCCTGGCAGCCGACGGTGACGACGATCGACTCGGGATCGACCTGCATCCCCTCGTCCGCCTCGAGGTGGCGTGCGATGAGGTGGTGCACGATGCCGCTGGTCCGTCCGTACTGGCACAGCGTGCGGCTCACCTCGGCCGGGCCGTAGCCGAGGTCCGTCGACAGGTGGTCGCAGAACCGCTCCAGGTGGCGGTGGACCGCCCGGACGTCGAAGTGGGTCTCCGTCGGCCGGCCCGGCGCGAAGGACAGGGCGTTCGGGTAGCGCGCGGTGACCTCGTTGAGGAAGGTCATGGAGGCGAGCGCCGGGTCCTCCAGTGAGGCGTGCAGGTCGGCGAGGTCCAGGTCGGCGAGGTCCAGGTCGGCGACGTCCAGGGCGGCGAGGTCCGGGGCGGAGGCTTGCGGGCCGGCGGCTTCCGGTGCGCGGCGGTCGTCAGTCACCGGGCACCCACCTGCGGGCGTGCAGAGCGGCCGCGGCGGCCAGGTCGGCGCAGCCGGCGAGCAGCATGCCCTCGCGCAGCTCGTCGTGCAGGACGGACAGCACCTCGGAGACTCCCTTCTCACCGTCGGCGGCCAGGCCCCACAGGACGGGCCTGCCCAGCAGCACCCCGGCCGCCCCGAGTGCCAACGCGCGCAGGACGTCCGTGCCGGTGCGCACCCCGCTGTCCAGCAGGACCTCGCACTGCCCGCCGACCGCCTCGACCACCGCGGGCAGCTGGGCGATGCTCGGTACGGCGCCGTCGAGTTGGCGCCCGCCGTGATTGGACACCACCACGGCGTCCGCGCCGCACTCCACCGCCCGTCGGGCGTCCTGCGGGTCCAGGATGCCCTTGACCACGAGGGGCAGTTCCGTCCGCCGGCGCAGCTGTTCCAGCTCCGCCAGGGTCGGGACGCCGAAGAGCGCGCGGGTGTGTGCGGCCACCGCGGACACCCCGGACGCCGGGCGGTGCGCCAGGTCGTCGAGTCCGGGCTCGAGCAGCGCGGCCCGGACGTGCGGGGGCAGCGTAAACCCGTTGGTCACGTCCCGCCAGCGCCGGCCCATGACCGGCACGTCCACGGTCACCACGAGGGCCCGGCAACCGAGTTGCTCCGCCCGGTCGACCAGCGCCTCGCGTGCCTGGCGCTCGCGCAGCCAGTACAGCTGGAACCACACGTCGGCGCCGGTCTCGACGACCGCCTCGATCGGGTGGCTGCTGAGGGTGCTGAGGATGAACGGCACCCCGGCGGCGTGGGCCGCCCGGGCGGTGGCGAGTTCGCCGTCGGGGTGCAGCAGGCGCTGGTAGGCCATCGGCGCCACGAGCAGCGGCATGGCGGCGTCGGTGCCCAGCAGCCGGCCGCCGCAGTCGGCGGAGGCCGTGTCGGTCATCACCCGGTGCACCAGCGTCACCGCGTCGAAGGCGGCCCGGTTCGCGGACAGCGTCGTCTCCCAGCCGCTGCCGCCCTCGACGAAGTCCCACACCTCGGGCGCCGTGGCGGCGTGCGCCGCGCTCCGCAGGCCGGCCAGGCCGGGCGGCGCCGTGGCGGCCGGATCCTGCATGCCGCTCCTCATTCGTCCTCCGCTGCCACGGCCTCGTACAGCGCGCGGATGTTGCCGCTGCCGAACGTGGTGGCCCCGGCTCGTTCGATGACCTCGAAGAACAGCGTCTGGTGCCGGTGCGTGGAGCGGGTGAAGATCTGGAACAGCTGTCCGGCGTGGTCCTCGTCGGCCAGGATGCGCAGACTGCCGAGCTGCTCGGAGGAGTGGCGGGACAGCGCCAGCCGCTCGGGCAGCTTGCCGTAGTACGCGTCGGGGGTGTCGAGGAACTCGACGCCGGCCGAGCGCATCGTCGTGACGGTGCGCATGATGTCGTCGGTGGCGAAGGCGACGTGCTGGACGCCGGCGCCGCCGTGGTTCTTGAGGAACCCGTCGATCTGTCCCGGGTCGCGGGTGGTGTCCGGCTCGATGACGGTCAGCGTGACCAGGCCGGAACCGCTCTGCACCACCTTGGAGTTCATGGCCTGGGCGCCGATGACCATCCGCTCCTCGAAGATCATCCGGAAGTCCAGGACCCGCTCGTAGAACTCCACCGTGGCGTCGAGTTCGCCGGCCTCCACGCACACGGCGAAGTGGTCCACGTACCGCAGGCCGGTGTCGGTCACCGCCGCGTCGGTCGTCGCCGCCACGTCGGCGGCCGGCCGGGCCGCGGGCCGCTGGACGAAGGTGTGGGCCACGTCGCCGAATCCGGCCACGGACGCGGTGACGACCCCGTCCTTCTCCACCGGCTCGGCGAGCGGACGGGCGCCGCGGCGAACCGCCTCGGCGAAGGCGCCGGCGGCGTCCGCGGTGCCCAGCGCGATGTCCGCGACGCCGTCGCCGTGGCGCCGGGTGTAGACGGCGTCCGGATGCTCGTCGTGCGGCGGCCGGCTGAGCACCAGGCGGATGTCGCCCCGGGCGAGGACGGCGGTGTGCTCCGCACCGGTCGGGTCCGGCTCGTCCGTGACGGTCAGCCCGTAGCCGCGGACGAACTCGGCGGTCCGGGCGTCCAGGTCGTCGACGCAGAACCGGATGTGATCGACGGTCAGATTCTCGAAGTGGCTGCGGTCGGTGTTCACAGCGCGGCGCTCCCACTCGCGGCGGCGTCCATCGCCGCGATCAGGCTGTCGGGACGCATGTCGGTCCAGTGCTCGTTCACGTGGTCGATGCAGGACTGGCGGTCGGCCTCGCCGTGGACGGCCTCCCAGCCGGCCGGCACCTCGGCGAACGCGGGCCAGAGCGAGTACTGGCCCTCGGCGTTGCGCAGCACGAGGTAGGTGGCGTCGTCGTCCTCGAAGGGATTGGTCATCGGTTGGTTCCCCCTGTGTGGTGTGCGGATGCGGTGAGTTCCCGGAGCCGGTCCGCGAGTGCCGGGCCGATCACGCGGAGGGCCTGCGGCCGGGTCATCTCCTCGTGCCCGCAGGCGACTTCGTGCCGTCGCAGCGGGCCGTCGAGGTGCGGCTCCCAGAGCTTCGCCTCGAGTCGGTCCTGATCCCCGTCCTGACCTCGGCCCTGATCCCGGTCCTGCGTCGCGGCGAAGTGCAACAGCTCCCCGTGGAAGACGCCCGGGGTGAACGCCTGGGCGGCCCGGGCGACGCCCAGGTACACGGCCGCCAGGTTGTCCCGGACCCGGTCGTCGAGCTGCAGGCCGGCGGTCTCCCGCTGTACCGCCTCGGCGACCTCCTCGGGCGACGGGGCGGCGACCGGGGCCAGGTCGGCCAGCGGGTAGCCGTCCAGCACCGCGAGCAGACCCACCTGTTCGCCGGCCGCCTGGAGCTGCACGGCCATCTCGTGGGCGATCAGACCGCCCGCCGACCAGCCGAGCAGGTGGTACGGACCCTGCGGAGCGACCCGGCGGATCTCGGCGACGTACGCCGCCGCCGTGTCGGCCACCGTCGCCGGGAGGTGGTCCGGGCCGCCGTCCAGCCCCGGCGACTGCAGCGCGTACAGCGGGTGCCCGGCGTCCAGGTACCGGGCGAGTCCGGCGAAGGACCAGCCGAGGCCGGCCGCCGGATGGACGCAGAACACCGGGGCGCCCGCGCCGTCCGGCCGCAGCGGCAGCAGGACGTCCCAGTCGTCGCCGCGCCGGGACCCGTCCGCGGCAGCGTCCAGGGCGGCCGCCAGCTCCGCGACCGACGGGGACTCGAACAGCAGCCGCAGGCCGAGGTCGAGGCCCAGCGCGGTGTGGACCCGGTCGATCAGCCGGGCGGCCAGCATGGAGTGGCCGCCGGCGTCGAAGAAGCTGTCGTGGACCCCGAGGGCGGGGGCGCCGAGGACCTCCGCGAAGAGCTCGCGCAGGACGGCTTCGCGGGGGCTGCGTGCGGCGCGGTCCGGCTGTCCGGAGAAGTCCGGCTCCGGCAGCGCGGCCCGGTCCAGCTTGCCGTTCGGCGTGACCGGAAGGGCCGGCAGGACGATCACCGCGGCCGGGACCATGTGGGCGGGCAACAGTTCGGCCGCGTGCGCGCGCAGTGCGGCCGGGTCCGGCGCGTCACCGTGCGGTACGGCGTAGCCGATCAGCCGCGGCTCGCCCCGGCCGTCCTCGCGGACGGTCAGCACGGCCTGGGCGACGGCCGGATGGTCGAGCAGCGCGGCCTCGATCTCGCCCGGCTCCACCCGGAACCCGCGCACCGAGAGCTGGTGGTCGGCGCGGCCGAGGAAGTGCAGGCGGCCCTCGCGGTCCCAGCGGACCAGGTCACCGGTGCGGTACATCCGCGAGCCCGGCGGGCCGAACGGATCGGGCAGGAACCGCTGCGCGGTCAGCCCGGGCCGGCCGAGGTAGCCGCGGGCCAGGCCGGGACCGCTCACGTACAGCTCCCCGGCGACTCCCGGCGGCACGGGCCGCAGCCGCTCGTCGAGGACCCGCACGCCGGCGCCGCCGATGGGACGGCCGATCGACGGGCGGTCCTGGCCGGTCAGCGGCTCGCTCATGGTGGCGCACACGGTCGTCTCGGTCGGCCCGTACGCGTTGATCAGGCGCCGTCCGGAGCCCCAGCGGCGCACCGCGTCGGCGGGCATCGCGTCGCCGGCCACGGCCAGGGTGCGGACCGTCGCCAGCCCGTCCGGCGGCAGGACCGACAGCGCCACCGGCGGCAGGGTCACGTGGGTGATGCGGTGCCGGGCGATCAGCTCGGCCAGCGGGCGGCCCGGCATCAGTTCCTCCCTGGTGGCCAGCACCAGTTCGGCACCGGACAGCAGCGCCATGCACAGTTCGGAGAAGGCCGCATCGAAGCTCGGCGAGGCGAACTGCAGCACCCGGTCCGCCGCGGTGACCTGGAACCGGTCGATCTGCCGAGCCGCCAGGTTGGCGATGCCCTCGTGGGTCACCACCACCCCGTTCGGGCGGCCGGTGGAGCCCGAGGTGTGGATGACGTACGCCGGATGGGCGGTCAGCAGCGCGGTGGTGCGGTCCTGGTCGGCCGGGTCGGTGTCCGGTGCCGCGTCGAGCGTCCGCGCGGTGAGCGGGTCGTCGAGCACCAGCGCGGCGGCCGGCTCCGGCAGCCGGTCGGCCGTCGAGCGCAGGGCGAGCACCCGGGACGGCCGGGGTTCGGCCAGCATGTGCCGGATCCGCTCGGCCGGGTAGTCCGGGTCCACCGGCAGGAAGGCACCGCCCGCCTTGAGCACGGCCAGCACGGCGGTCACCTGCTCGGGCGAGCGCGGCAGCAGCAGCGCCACGGTGCTCTCCGGGCCCACCCCGAGCGAACGGAGGTGGTGCGCCAGCCGGTTGGCCCGGCGGTTCAGCTCCGCGTACGACAGGGTGTCGTCGCCGGAGCGCAGCGCCGTACGGTCCGGCGTGCGCGCCACCTGCCCCTGGAACAGCTCCGGCATCGTCCGCGCGGGGACCGGGGGCTCCGGAGCGGCGGACCACCGCTCGAGGTCGAGCCGCTCGGGCGGCAGCAGCACGTCCAGGGAGCCGATCGGCGCCCGCGGGTCGTCCGCCACGGCGGCCAGCAGGGCCACCAGGCGGCCGGCCAGCGCGGTCACGGTGGCCTCGTCGAACAGGTCCGCGTTGTACCGGATGCTGCCCCGCACGCCGGCCGCCAGGCCCTCCGGCGTGTGGCTCTCGCCGAGGGAGACGTCCAGGTCGAACCTGGCAGTGCCGGGGTCCACCTCCGGCTGGGTGATCGTCAGGCCGTCCAGGTCGAACCGCGGCGGCTCGGTGTTCTGCAGCACCAGCAGGACCTGGAAGAGCGGGTGCCGGGACACCGAGCGGGTCGGGCTCAGCACCTCGACCAGCCGCTCGAACGGCACGTCCTGGTGGGCGTAGGCGGCCAGCGCGGCGGTGCGGACCCGGTGCAGCAGCGTGACGAAGTCCGGATCGCCGGAGGTGTCGGTGCGCAGCACCACGGTGTTGGCGAAGAAGCCCACCAGCTGGTCGAGCGCCTGGTCGCCGCGGCCCGCCAGCGGGCTGCCGATCGGGATGTCCGTCCCGGCGCCGAGCCGGGTGAGCAGCGCCGCGAGCGCGGCCTGGAAGACCATGAAGGTGGTGACGCCCTCGCGCCGGGACAGCTCGGTCAGCTTCCGGTGCAGCCGCGCGTCCAGGTCGAGCGGCACGTGGCCGCCCCGGTGGCCGGGCACCGTGGGGCGCGGACGGTCGGCGGGCAGCGTCAGCTCCTCCGGCAGGTCCGCCAGGGCGTTCCGCCAGTGGGCGAGCTGCCGGGCGATGGCGCTGTCCGGGTCGTCCTCGGTGCCGAGCAGGTCCCGCTGCCAGAGCGTGTAGTCCGCGTACTGGACCGCCAGCGGCTCCCACTGCGGGGCCCGGCCCGCCGAGCGGTCCCGGTAGGCGGTGGTGAGGTCGCGGGCGAGCGGGGCGTACGAGGAGCCGTCGCCGGCGATGTGGTGCAGCACCAGGAGCAGGACGTGCTCGGTCGGCGAGAGCCGGAACAGCGCGGTGCGCAGCGGCGGTTCGACGGCGAGGTCGAAGCCGGCGCGGGTCGCGGCGGTCAGCACGGCGGGCAGCTCCGCGTCGGTGACCGGCACCGTGACGAGGGCGACCGGGCCGTCCTCGGCGGCGAGGATCCGCTGGTGCGGGTCGCCGTCGTGGTCCGGGAAGACGGTGCGCAGGGCCTCGTGCCGTTCCACCACGTCCCGCAGTGCGGCGTCCAGCGCCGCCGGGTCGAGCTCCCCGGACAGCCGCAGGGCCAGCGGGATGTTGTACGCCCCCGAGCCGCCGTCGAGCCGGTTGAGGAACCACAGCCGCTGCTGGGCGTAGGACAGCGGGATCACCGCGGGGCGGTCGGCGGGGACGAGCACCGGGCGGGCGCTGTCCGCGGTGTCCAGCCGAGCCACCAGGCCGGCCGGGGTCGGCGTCTCGAAGACGGCGCGCAGCGGGAGTTCGACCCCGAACGCGGAGCGGACGGCGTTGCCGAGCCGGGTGGCCAGCAGGCTGTGCCCGCCGAGCGCGAAGAAGCCGTCGTCCGGGCCGACCGAGGGCACCGCGAGCACCTGGGCGAACAGCTCGCCCATCAGCTCCTCGCGCGGGTCGCGCGCCCGGCCGCCGGCGGCGCGGGCGGTGAGGTCCGGGGCCGGGAGGGCGTTGCGGTCGAGCTTGCCGTTGGCGTTCGTCGGCAGCGCGTCCAGCAGGACGAACGCCGTCGGCACCATGTACTCCGGCAGCGCGGCGGCGGCGTGCGCGGCGAGTTCCGCGCCGGTCGCCCCGCTGCCCGGGCGCACGGCCACGTGGGCCACCAGGCGCCGTTCGCCAGCCGGGTCGGCCACGGCGCTGACCGCGGCGGCGGTCACCGCCGGGTGGCGGGTCAGGACGTTCTCGATCTCGCCGAGTTCGATCCGGAAGCCGCGCACCTTGACCTGGTCGTCGGTGCGGCCGAGGTAGTCCAGGGCGCCGTCCGGGCGGCGGCGCACCAGGTCGCCGGTGCGGTACATCCGGGCGCCCGGCCCGCCGAAGGGGTCGGCGACGAAGCGCTCGGAGGTCAGCGCGGGACGGCGGAGGTAGCCGCGGGCCAGACCCGGGCCCGCCAGGTACAGCTCGCCGCGGACCCCGGTGGGGACCGGTCGCAGCCGCTCGTCCAGGACGTGGGCGCGCACGTGCGGCAGGGGCCGGCCGATCGGCGGCGCGGCGGTCTCCTCGCCGGTGGCCTCCTCGTCCTCCGAGTACCAGGCGGTCGCGTAGACGGTGGCCTCGGTCGGGCCGTAGATGTTGGCCAGCCGCGTGCCGGGCAGCAGGCGGCGCACCTCCCGGACCAGGTGCTCCGGCAGTGCCTCGCCGGCCATCACCAGGGTCCGGGCGGAGAAGGCGACCTCGCCACCGGCGAGCAGCGCGGCGAACACCGACGGCACGCCGCTGACCAGGCTGCCCGACCAGGGCCGTTCGGCCAGTTCCAGCAGGTCGCGCACGATCTCGACGTGACCGCCGGTCAGCAGTGGCGCGAACAGCTCGAACACCGAGACGTCGAAGGAGAGCGAGGTGGCGGCCAGGACGTCCGCCAGTCCCTCGGCCCCGAAGCGGTCCGCCGCCCAGTCCAGCAGCCGGGCCATGCTGCCGTGCGGAACCACGACGCCCTTGGGCCGCCCGGTGGAGCCGGAAGTGTAGATGACGTACGCGGGCGAGTCCGCCGCGATCGCCGCGCACCGCTCCACGGCGGAGCGGGCGTCGGCGTCGGCGGAGAGCGCGTCGGCGAGGGCGGCCAGAACCGCGGGGTCGTCCAGCCGGACCCGGGGCAGCACGGACGGCTCGGGCATCCCCGGCACCGGCTCGCCCTCGGTGATCATCAGGATCGGCCGGGCGTCGGCGCAGGCGAAGGCGATCCGCTCGGCCGGCTGGGCACGGTCCACCGGAAGGTACGCCGCGCCGGACTTCAGCACCGCGAGCACCGCGACCAGCATCCGCTCCGAGCGCGGCAGCGCCACGGCGATCACGCGCTCCGGACCGGCGCCGCCGGCGACCAGGAGCCGGGCCAGGCGGTCGGCTTCGGCGTCGAGTTCGGCGTAGGACAGGGTGCGGCCCGCAGAGCTGACCGCGGGCGCCGCGGGCGTGCGCCGGGCCTGCGCCGCGAAGCGCAGCGGCACCGGGTCGAAGTGCGCCGGGCCGGACGGCTGCGCGTCGGCGGGCCGGGGCCGCTCCTGGGGCGTCAGGATGTCGACGTCCCCGATCGGCAGGGCCGGGTCGCCGGCCACCGCGCTCAGGAACCGGATCAGCCGGTCGGCCAGCGCGGCAGCGCTCGCCGCGTCGAACAGGTCCGCGCAGTAGCCCAGGGTGCCCTCGACACCGGCCGGTTCGCCCGCCGGTGAGCGGGTCTCGCGCAACTGGACGTCGAGGTCGAACTTGGCCGTCCGCTGGGGGATCCGCTGCCCGGTGACGTCGAGCCCCGGCAGGGTCACCGCGTCGCCGCCGCCGGGCTGCAGCGCCAGCATCACCTGGAACAACGGGTGCCGCGCCAAGGACCGCGGCGGCGCCAGCACCTCGACCAACCGCTCGAACGGGACGTCCTGGTGGGCGTAGGCCTCCAGGTCGTCCGCGGCCACCTGCCGGAGCAGGTCGCCGAAGACCGGGTTGCCGCCGGTGTCGGTGCGCAGGACCAGGGTGTTGACGAAGAAACCGACGAGCCGCTCCAGCGAGGCGTCGGCGCGCCCGGCGACCGGGGTGCCGATCGGCAGGTCGGTGCCGGCTCCCAGCCTGGTCAGCAGCGCCGCGAGGGCGGCGTGCAGGACCATGAAGAGGGTGGCGCCGTGCTCGCGGGCCAGGCCGAGCAGGTCCGCGTGCAGTTCGGCCGGCAGCCGGAAGGCGACCTCCGCGCCCCGGTAGCTGAACTCGGGCGGCCGCGGCCGGTCGGTCGGCAGCTCCAGGCCCTCCGGCAGCCCGGCCAGCCTGTCGCGCCAGTAGGCGATCTGGCCGCTGATCCGGCTGTCCGGGTCCTGCTCGCTGCCGAGCACGGCACGCTGCCACAGCGCGTAGTCGGCGTACTGGACGGGCAGCGGCGGGAACTCCGGTGCCCGGTCGGCCAGGCGCGCCGCGTAGGCGGTGCCGAGGTCGTGGGCCAGCGGGTCCATCGACCAGCCGTCGCCGGCGATGTGGTGCAGCACCACGAGCAGCACGTGATCGGTGGGCGTCAGTCGGAAGAGCGTCGCGCGCAACGGGAGTTCGGCGCCGAGGTCGTGGCCGCGGGCGGCCTCGGCCGACAGCGACCGTTCGAGCGCGTCGGCGTCGGTGTCCACCACGGCGAGGTCGGGCCGCGCCTGCGCCGGGTCCAGGATCCGCTGCACCGGTTCGCCGTCCACCTCGGCGAAGACCGTGCGCAGCGACTCGTGTCGCACCACCAGATCGTGCAGGGCCAGGCGCAGTTCGCGCTCCCGCACGGGGCCGGACAGCCGCAGCGCGATCGGAATGTTGTAGGCGCCGCCGTGTTCCTCCAGCCGGTGCAGGAACCACAGCCGGCGCTGGGCGAACGACACCGGCAGCGGGTCCGGCCGGTCCATCGGGACCAGCGGGGCCTGCGCCGGGGCGGCCCGGTCGAGCCGCTCGGCGAGCGCCGCGACGGTGGGGGCCTCGAACACGGTCCGCACGTCCAGTTCGGCGCCGAACGCGGAACGGATCGCGTTGACCAGCCGGATGGCCAGCAGCGAGTGCCCGCCGAGCTGGAAGAAGTCGTCCTCGATGCCCGCCTCGGGCAGCCCGAGCACGTCGGCGAACAGCGCGCAGAGCGTCTCCTCGCGCGGCGAGCGCGGCGCGCCCGAACCGGCCTGCACCTCCCGGTCGGGTTCCGGGAGGGCCGCACGGTCGAGCTTGCCGTTCGCGGTGACCGGAAGGCGTTCCAGCACCATGAACGCCGCCGGAACCATGTACGCCGGCAGCCGGGTGCCGACGTGCGCCCGGAGGGCCTTGGCGAGCCGCCCGGCCTGCTGGAACAGCAGCGGCGCGTTGGTGTCGCGGGCCGTCTCGTCCTCGGTGGCGGGCTCGGCCCATCCGGTCGGCAGGACCGGGCCGGTGGGCCCGGAGGCGTCGGCGAAGAGCACGTCGAGCAGGCCGCCGGGGCCGGACGGCGACCAGGTGACGGCCGTCCGGTAGCCGAGCCGGTCGCCCAGCTCGTACAGCAGCGCGGGGTCGACTCCGACGGCCTGCGCGAGCCGGGCCCGCACCCGGGCGAGCGGCTCGCCCGCGTCCAGGGCGGCGGCGGCCGCCGTCTCCGGCCCGGTACGGCCGTCCGGCACGCCGGTCACCCGCAGGTTCGCCGGCCGGTGCTGCGCGAGGTGGGCCTGGAGGTCCGCCAGGTCGGTGACGTCCTGCGTCCAGCGCAGGGTGGTCGCCTCGACCGGCGGCACCGGCGCGTCCACGGCGGCGTGCAGCACGACGTCGTAGCGGTAGCGGGTCAGTTCGTTGTGGGCGTGGCCGCGCTTGACGCGGACGTCGGCGCCGGCGAGGCCGTCGGCGGCCCGGGCGAACCTGTGGAAGTAGCCGGGCGCCACCAGGAGTTCCTTCTCGCGCTCCGCCCGGCGCCGGGCCCGGCGCCGGAGTTCGGAGGCGTCCTCGGCGTCGTCGGCGCGCACCAGTTCGACGCCGGTGTGGAAGGTGTGCAGCAGGTCCAGGTTCCGCACGTCGCCCACGAACAGCGAACCGCCGGGGGCGAGCAGGGTGGTGAGTGCGGTCAGCACGCGCCGCAGGTAGTCGGCGTCGGGGAAGTACTGCACCACCGAGTTGATGACGATCGTGTCGAAGTGCCCGGCGGGCAGGCCGGTGAGGTCGTCGGCGGTCTGGGTGCTCAACCGTACGGTGGGGTGGGCTCCCAGGTGGGCGCGGAGCGTGCGGATCGCCTGCTCGGAGAAGTCGGTGGCCCAGTACGACTCGCACTCGTCGTACAGCTGGGACAGGATCAGGCCGCTGCCCACCCCGACCTCCAGCACGTGCCGCGGGCGCAGTTCGCGGATCCGCTCGACGGTGGAGCGGCGCCACTCGTCCATCTCGTCCAGCGGGATCGGCCGGCCGTCGTAGCTGCTCTCCCAGCCGGAGAAGTCCGAGCCGAAGGCGGCGGAGCGGGCGCCGTCGTACATGCCGTCGTAGATCTGCCGCCACTCGGCGACGTGCTGGACCGCCCCGGCCTCCTGTTCGGCGGGCCGCAGGCCGCCGGCGACGACGTAGGCGACCAGTTGCCGTTCGCCGCGGTGGTCGGTGCGTGCCAGCACCTCGGCCTCGGAAACCTCGGGGTGGTCCGCCAGCACCGCGGCGACCTCTCCGGGCTCCACCCGGAAGCCGCGGATCTTGACCTGGTCGTCGCCGCGGCCCATGAACTCCAGCTGCCGGCTGCCGTTCCAGCGCGCGAGGTCGCCGGTCCGGTACATCCGGCTTCCGGGCGCCCCGAAGGGATCGGCGACGAACCGCTCGGCGGTCAGGCCGGCCCGGTTGAGGTAGCCGCGGGCGAGACCGGTCCCGGCCAGCCAGACCTCGCCGGTCACTCCCGGCGGGACCGGCCGCAGCCACTCGTCCAGCACGTAGACCCGGGTGCCGGCCAGCGGCCGCCCGAGCGGCACCCGGACGTCGGCGGTGTACGGCGACCGCAGCTCGTGGTGGGTGGCGCACAGCGTCATCTCGGTGGGCCCGTACAGCTGGCGCACGACCGCTCCGGGCGCGTGCTCCAGGACGCGCTGGACCGCGATCGGCGAGACGACGTCGCCACCGGTGAGCACCTCGCGGACGGTGGCCAGGCACTCGGGCGCGTCCTCGGCCACGACCCGCAGGAGCCCGGCGGTGAAGTGCACGGCGGTGATCTTCTCGTCCGCGATCAGCCGGGCGATGGCGGCGGTGTCCAGCGGTCCGGGCGGGGCGAGCACCACCTCGTTCCCGGCCAGCAGCGGCACCCACAGCTCGTAGTCGCTGATGTCGAAGGCGTACGGGGCGTGCATGAGCACGCGCTCGTGGTTGCCGGAGTCCCAGCACGGGTCGTCGGCGAGGGCCACCACGTCCCGGTGCGCGACGGCCACGCCCTTGGGCAGACCGGTGGAGCCGGAGGTGTACATGATGGTGGCGAGCTGGTCCGGGTGGACGACCGGCAGGTCGGGGCCGGTCGCGGCGGCATCCGCCGACACCCGGCCGGCCTCCACCACGACGACCCGCGCCTCGTGCCGGAACTCCCGGGCGAGCATGGCCCGGTCGGTCAGCAGCACGGACGCCGCGGTGTCCGCCATGACGTATTCGAGCCGCTCCGCCGGGTACGCCTCGTGCAGCGGGACGCAGACCCCGCCGGCCTTCCAGACGGCGAGCATCGACACGACCAGTTCCGGGGAGCGCTCCAGGAAGACGGCGACCCGGCTCTCCGGTCCGACGCCCTGAGCCCTCAGGGAGCGGGCCAACGCGTCGGCCCGCCGGTCCACGTCCCGGTACGTCAGCTCCCGGTCCCCGGCGCGCAGGGCGACCCCGTCGGGGTGCTCCGCGGCCGTGCGGGAGAACCGGACGTGCAGCACCTCCTCGGCGCCGGTGACCTGCGCGGGGGTACCGGCGAGCAGCCGACGGCGTTCGTCCTCGCCGAGGATCTCCACGGCTCCGATCCGCCGGCGCGGGTCGGCCGCGACGGCCCGGAGGAAGCGGGTCAGCCGCTCGACGACGGTTTCGACGGTGGCACGGTCGAAGATGTCGGTGCGGTACTCGACGGTGCCCTGGACGCCGTCCGCCAGCCGGCCCTCGCGGAAGCGCTCGGAGAGGTTGAACGCCAGGTCGAACTTGGCCGACGGCAGCGGCTCCTCGGCCAGGGTCACGTCCAGGTCGGCGAAGCGGAGGTCGGCGTCGGGGGTGTTCTGAAGCGCGAGGAAGACCTGGAAGAGCGGGTGCTGGGACAGCGAGCGCTCCGGCTTGAGGATCTCGACCAGGCGCTCGAAGGGAAGGTCCTGGTGGGCGTAGGCGGCCAGGGCGTTGTCCCGGACCGCCGTCAGCAGTTCGGTGAAGCGGGGGTCGCCCGAGGTACGGGTGCGCAGCACCAGGGTGTTGACGAAGAAGCCGATCAGGTCCTCGAGGGCGGCGTCCGTCCGCCCCGAGATGGGCGAGCCGATCGGGATGTCGGTGCCCGCGCCGAGCCGGGTGCACAGGGCGGCCAGCGCGGCCTGCAGCACCATGAAGAGGCTGGCGTTGTGCCGGTGGGCGAGGTCGAGCAGCTGCCGGTGGAGTTCGGCGTCCAGGCTGAGGGCGACCGTCTCGCCGTGGAAGCCGGCCTCGCGCGGGCGCGGCCGGTCCGTGGGCAGCACGGTCTGCTCGGGCAGTGCGCGCAGCGCGTCCTGCCAGTAGCCGGTCTGCGCCGCGAGGACGCTCGCCGGGTCGTCGGGCCGGCCGAGGACCTCGCGCTGCCACAGGGTGTAGTCCGCGTACTGGACCGGGAGCGGACGCCAGCCGGGCTCCTGGCCACGGCTCCTGCTCCGGTAGGCCGCGGCGAGGTCACGGGCGAGCACGGTCAGGGACCAGCCGTCGGCGGCGATGTGGTGCTGGACGAGCAGCAGCACGTGCTCGGTCGGCGACAGCGCGAACAGGTGGGCGCGCAGGGGGGCTTCGCGGGTGAGGTCGAAGGCCTCGGCCGCGGCGGCGCGCAGCCGGCCGGGCAGGTCCGCCTCGCCGCTCTCCGTCACGGTCAGGACGGGGCGACCCTCCTGCGGGTCGAGGACGAGCTGGTGGGGCTCGCCGTCGACCTCGGGGAAGACGGTGCGCAGGGCCTCGTGGCGCGCGGCGACATCGGCGAGGGCCGCCGCGAGCGCCGTGCGGTCGAGTTCGCCGCGCAGCCGCAGCACGCTCTGCATGTGGTACGCGGAGCCGTCGTCCGCCAGCCGGTTGATGAACCAGAGCCGGCGCTGCCCGAAGGACAGCGGGATCCGCGCGGGTCGTGCCGCGGGGGCGAGGGGCGTGCGCGCGCCGGCCGAGCCGTCGATCCGCGCGGCGAGGGCGGCGACGGTGGGCGCCTCGAAGAGGGTGCGCACCGGGATCTCCACGCGCAGTCGCGAGCGCAGGGCGTTCACCAGGCGGGTGGCGAGCAGGGAGTGGCCGCCGAGCTGGAAGAAGTCGTCGTCCAGTCCCACCCGGGAAACTTCGAGGACCTCGGCGAACAGCTCGCAGAGGATCTCCTCCTGCGGGGTGCGCGGCCGGCGTCCGGGCCCGGCCGGGCCGAGGTCGGGGGCCGGCAGCGCCTTGCGGTCCAGCTTGCCGTTGGGGGTCAGCGGCAGCGCGTCGAGGACGGTCAGGACGGTGGGGACCATGTGGCCGGGCAGCCGGCGGGCGAGGTGGTCGCGCAGCACGGCCGGGTCCGGGGCGGTGCCGGGGACGGGCACCGCGTAGCCGGTCAGGACCGGCCCGCCGGAGCCGAGGTCCCGGACCACGACGGCGGCCTGGGCCACCTCGGGGTGGTCGGTGAGCGCGTGTTCGACCTCGCCGAGCTCGATCCGGAAGCCCCGGACCTTGACCTGGCCGTCGGTCCGGCCGAGGTACTCCAGGCTGCCGTCGTCGCGCCGGCGGACCAGGTCCCCGGTGCGGTACATCCGGGATCCGGGCGGGCCGAAGGGGTCGGCCACGAAGCGTTCGGCGGTCAGCCCGGGCCGGTTCAGGTACCCGCGGGCCACGCCGGCGCCCGCGATGAACAGCTCGCCGGTGGCGTCGGTGGGCGCGGGGCGCAGCGCGCGGTCGAGCACGTAGGTGCGGGTGTTCGCGAGCGGGCGTCCGATCGGCGGACGGCCGGGAGTTCCGGGGTCGACGGTGGCCGCCGTCGACCAGATGGTGGTCTCGGTCGGGCCGTAGACGTTGGTGACCTCGGCGGCCGCCTCGCCCAGTTCCCGGGCCAGGCCCTCGGGCAGCGCCTCGCCGCCGACCAGCACCTTCAGCCCCGCCAGGCCGTCCGGGCCGTGATCCAGCATGCTGCGCCACAGTGTGGGCGTGGCCTGGACGGCCGTCACTCCGGCGTCGGTGATCAGCTGCTTGAGCGTCTGCGGGTCGTGCGCGCCGTCCTGCCCCGCGAGGACCAGTTCGCCGCCGGACAGCAGCGGCAGCAGCAGTTCCAGGTTGGCGATGTCGAAGCCGAAGGTGGTGACCGCGAGCATGCGGTCGTCGGGGCCGAAGTCCAGCCGCTGCTGGAAGTCCGTCAGCAGGTTGACGAGGTTCTCGCCCGGGATCACCGTGCCCTTGGGCAGTCCGGTCGAGCCGGATGTGTAGATCACATACGCGGGGCTGAGCGGGTGCGGGCGGGCGGGACGGTCATTCGCCATGGGGATCCCTCGCTGAGGACGGCAGGGTGGAGCACAGAGCGGTGCGGAGGTCGCCGGGCCCGGGCCGGTCGCGGCCCGGGCCCGGCGAGGTCAGCCGGCCTGGGTGGCGCGGCGCACGGCGACGGGCAGCCGGACCGGGCCGAGGACGCCGATCGAGGGGTGGAACTGGATGCCGGACTCCGGCAGCACCTCGATCTGCTCGAAGCGCTGCAGCAGGGCGGTGAGCGCGATACGCGCCTCCATGCGGGCCAGCGGCGCGCCCAGGCAGTAGTGGATGCCCTTGCCGAAGGCGACGTGCCGGCCCTGGTTCGGCCGGTGGATGTCGAACTCCTCGGCCCGGCCGAAGTGGGCGGCGTCGCGCTGGGCGGAGAGCAGCCACACGCACACCACCGCGCCGGCCGGGATGCGCTCCCCGCCGAGCTCCGTCTCACACGCCGTCACCCGCTGGTCCCGCACCAGCGGCGGGCGCCAGCGCAGCACCTCCTCGACGACCTTGGGCAGGAGGTCCACGTCGGAGCGGACCTCGGCGAGGACATCGGGGTGGCTGTCCAGACTCATCACGGTGCTGCCGACGAGCACGGAGGACGGCAGGTGTCCGGCGATCACGAACATGCCGATGACGCCGACGATTTCGTGGTCGTCCAGGGAGCGTCCGTCGACCTCCGCCTGCGCCAGGGCGCTGATCAGGTCGTCCTGGGGCTCGGCGCGGCGCTGGTGGATGATCTCGAGGAGGTAGGCGGAGGCGAAGCGGACGAGCTCGCCCAGTTCGCGCACCGCGGACTCGTCGGCCCGGCCGAGCTCACCGGCCGGCCTGGCGCCGAGCAGGGCGTCCGCCCAGACCGTGAACATCCCGTGGTCCTTCTCGGGGATGCCGAAGAGCTTGGCGATCACCCGGGCGGTCAGCGGGGCGGCGTACTCGGCCACCACGTCGAAGGTGCCGGTGCCGTCGGCCGACAGCTCGATCTGGTCCAGCAGTTCGTTCGCGGTCTCGATGATGATCGGTTCGAGACTCGCGATGACGTTGGGCGTGAACGCGCGCCGCACCAGTTCACGCATCCGGGTGTGGTGGGGCGGGTCGACGCCGAGGAAGTTGCCCTGGGCGGCGCTGGCCAGCTCCCGCTCGTCCTCGGGGATCATGTCGTTCATGTCACTGGAGAAGGTCCGGTGGTCGCCGAGCACCTGGAGTGCCTCGTCGTAGCCGAACACCTCCCACACACCCGGCTGGTAGCTCTTGGCCACCGGGCCGGCGGCGCGACCGCGGTCCAGGTACTCCAGGAACGCCTTGGTGCGCTGGTCGTAGGAAAGGCTCGTCAAAGCTGCGAGATCGGTCATGAGATAGCCCCCGCGAGCAGGAAATGGTTAACGAGGGCCGGCGACGAAAGGAGCTGAAAGTGGCCGGCTGCCGTGCTTGCCTGGCCACTCAGACGGAGTCCCCCGTACCGCCCTGAATCGTCGAATTCGAGTACCGGAAGGGGCAGCCCGAATTGACGCCAACGGAACTGGAGCCTAGGTAGCCTGTCTCGGCAGTGTCAAGAGTGATCTTCGACGGTACGTCAGGACCGCGCGTCGGTACGGGTCGTCTGACCTGGGAGAACGGCGCCGACGGTGCCGTCTTCGCCGATTTCCCGACCGGAGGGCACGGTTCCGGCCAGGAGGGCGGCGTTCCGGCCAGGCCTTTGCGAACTCTATTGGCCGGGGTACGCTGCGGAACGGTGCCTGCGGGACTGTTGTTCGAGAACGTCGAGGAACGGGACGCACGGCACGAGACACGGGGGACGGGGGATGTGCACGTGATCGTGCAGTTTTGTCGATGCTGGGACCGCGCCGGGCCTTCGCGCTGAAGCTTCGCTGGAACTCGCGGAGATCCCGAAGGAAACAGCCGGACGCGCGCGCCCGCCGCAACGCGGTACCGCCATCCAATCCTCGGGACCTCGCCTGTTCGTGAGTTGACTGCAACCGCCAACAGCTTTGCGAAGGACTCTGCATGCCCGCAACAGCGCGTCAAGAATTCGCTCTTACTTCCGCGCAGACCGGAATATGGCTGGCCCAGCGTTTCGCGCGGGACGGCCTCGACTACAGCGTCGCGCTGTACGCCGACATCGTCGGCCCGCTCGACGTCGACCTGCTGGTGCGGGCGGCCCGCGGGACCTTCGCCGACACCCCGACCCTGCGGGCCCGCATCGTGGCGTCCGGCCCGGAGCCGGTGCAGGTGGTCGACGACTCGGCCGAACTCGTCATGCCCTGCCTGGACCTGCGCGACCAGGAGCAGCCGCACCGGGCGGCGATGGCCTGGATGGAGGACGAGCTCGCCGTGCCGCTCGCCCCGGACAGCGGCCGGATGTACTCCTTCGCGCTGCTGCGGATCGGCGAGGACCGTCACCTGTGGTACCTGCGGGCCCACCACGTGGCCATCGACGGCTTCTCCGGCGCATTGTTCGTACGGGAAGCCGCCTCCCGGTACACCGCGCTGGCGACCGGCCGGGCCGATGTGAACGGCCTTGGCCATTTCGGGGAGATGTTGCGCTCGGATCGTGCCTATCGCGAGTCCGCGGCATTCCACACGGACCGTGCGTACTGGATGGAGAAACTGGCGGACAGCCCGGCGCCGGCGACCTTCGGACAGGCCGAGCCGAATCGTCAGGGCGGCCGGACCCGCGAGACGGTGGAAATCGAGAGCGAGCTGAGCGAGGCACTCGGCAAACTGGCGCAGCGTTGCGGCGTGACACCTGCGGCCGTTTACGCCGCGGCCGCCGCCCGTTACACCGCACGACTCACCGGTGAAACGGACGTCGTGCTCGGGCTGCCCGTTACCGCCCGGTTCGGCAAGGCCATACGCGGTATTCCCGGAATGATGTCCAACGTGGTGCCGCTGCGCGTTATGGCGGGACCGGAGCTGCCGCTGTCCGGATTGCTGCAGAACGTCTCCGCGGAAATGCTGCTCGGCCTTCGGCACCAGCGCTACCGATATGAGGATCTGCGCAACGACCTCGGCGCGGGAGAGGAAAGCAGCCCGCTGGTCGGGCCGCACGTCAACCTGCAGTTCTTCGACCAGGACGTGGATCTCGCCGGATGCGCGACGACGATCCACAACCTGACCAACGGACCGGTCGACGACCTGGCCTTCGTGTTCTACGGAGACGTCCGGCGGGGAAGCGGACGGATCGACGTCGACGGCAACACCGAGCTCTACCGCCGCGCCGATCTGCGGGTGCACGGCCAGGGCCTGCTGCGACTGCTGGAACAGATGGCCGAGGCGGACCCGGACACCCCGTGCCACGAGCTCGACGTCTTCCGGACCGACGACCTGGAACGGCTACTCGTCGGCCGCAACGACACCGGGCGGCCGACCGGCCCCGAGACGGTCGTCGACCTGTTCCAGGCCCGAGTGGCGGCCACCCCGGACGCCCCGGCCGTGGTGCACGGGCCGCACGGCCTCTCGTACCGGGAGCTGAACGAGCGGGCGAACCGGCTCGCGGCGCTGCTGCTCGCCCGCGGCCTCGGCCCGGAGGACGTCGTCGCGCTCGCGGTGCCGCGGTCCGTGGACCTGGTCACCGCCCTGCTGGCCGTGGTCAAGTCCGGTGCCGCGTTCCTGCCGGTCGACCCGGACTACCCGACCGACCGCATCGCGTACATGCTCGACGACGCCCGGCCGGCGCTGCTGATCACCACGCAGGACACCGTGCCCCGGCTGCCCCATGCCACGGCCACCCCGCAGCTGCTGCTCGACGACGCCGAGCCGGCGACGGCCCTGGAAGCGGCGCCCGGCCGGGACGTCACCCAGGCCGACCGCCCGCGCCCGCTCACGCCGGACTCGCCCTCCTACGTCATCTACACCTCCGGCTCGACCGGCCGGCCCAAGGGAGCGGTCAACACCCACGCCGGCCTGGCGAACCGGCTGCAGTGGATGCAGGACCGCTACCGGCTGACCGCGCAGGACCGGGTGCTGCAGAAGACGTCCTGCGGATTCGACGTCTCCGTCTGGGAGTTCTTCTGGCCCCTGGTGAGCGGCGCGACCCTGGTGATGGCCGACCCCGGGCTGCACCGCGACCCGGGCTACCTCGCCGCGGTGATCCGCGAACAGCAGGTCACCACCGTCCACTTCGTCCCCGCCATGCTCCAGGCCTTCCTGGCCGAGCCCGAGACCGCCCGGTGCACCGGCCTGCGCCGGGTGATCTGCAGCGGTGAAGCGCTGCCCGCCGAACTCGCCGACCGGTTCTTCGCCGTCCTCGACTGCGAGCTGCACAACCTGTACGGACCGACCGAGGCGTCCATCGACGTGACGTCCTGGCAGTGCGACCCGGCACGCACCGGCGCCCCGCCGATCGGACTCCCGATCGCCAACACCCGGGTGTACGTGCTGAACCAGGCCCTGGAGCCGGTGCCCGACGGCGTGCCCGGCGAGCTCTACCTGGCCGGCACCGGCCTCGCGCGCGGCTACCTCGGCCGGCCCACCGTCACCGCGGAGCGCTTCGTGGCCTGCCCGTTCGGCCGGCCCGGTGAGCGGATGTACCGCACCGGCGACCTCGCCCGGTGGGACGCCGACGGGCAGCTGGCCTACCTGGGCCGGACCGACGACCAGGTGAAGATCCGGGGCGTGCGGATCGAACCCGGCGAGATCGCCTCGGTCCTCGGCGAGCACCCCGAGGTCGGCGAGGCGGTGGTGGTGGCCCGCGACGACCGCTCGTCCGGAAAGTACCTCGTCGGCTACGTGGTGCCCGAGCGCAACCGCCTCGCCTCCGTGCAGGAGCGGACCCACGGCGAGCACGTCGACCAGTGGCAGCAGCTGTACCAGTCGATGTACGGCGCGCAGTCCGAGGCCGCCTTCGGCGAGGAGTTCGCCGGCTGGGACAGCAGCTACACCGACCGCCCGCTGCCGCTGGAGGACATGCGGCAGTGGCGCGACCGGACGGTGGAGGCGATCCGCGCCCTCCGGCCCCGCCGGGTACTGGAGATCGGCGTCGGCAGCGGCCTGCTGCTCGCCCGGCTCGCGCCGGACACCGAGCGGTACTGGGCGACCGACTTCTCCCCCGCGGCGATCGCCGCGCTGCGCCGGCACCTCGACACCCGGCCGGACCTGGCCGGGCGGGTGGAGCTGCGCACCCAGCCGGCCGACGACCCGGCCGGGCTGCCCGAGGACTTCTTCGACACCGTGGTCATCAACTCCGTGGCGCAGTACTTCCCCACCGCGGAGTACCTCGGGACCGTCCTGCGCGGAGCGCTCGGCCTGCTGCGCCCCGGCGGCGCCGTGTTCCTCGGAGACGTCCGCGATCTGAGGCTCCGTCAGTACCTCGCCACCGGTGTGCAACTCGCGCACAGCCCGGCGGACGCGGACCCGCAGGCCGTGCGCCGGGCCGTGGAACAGCGGACCCGGCAGGAGAACGAACTCCTGGTCGACCCGCGGTTCTTCACCGCGCTCCAGCAGGAGACCGACGACCTCGCCGGCGTCGACATCCGGGTCAAGCGCGGCGACTACGACACCGAACTGAGCCGCTACCGCTACGACGTGGTCCTGCACAAGCGCTCGGAGCACCGGCCCGTCTCGCTGCTCGACGTGCCGGACGCGGACTGGGGCACCGAGGTCGCCGACCTGACCGCGCTGCGGCACCGGCTCGCCACCGACGCGCCGGCCCGGCTGCGGATCACCGGCGTGCCCAACGCCTGCCTGGCGCCCGAGGTCTCCGCCACCCGGCAGCTGTTCGCCGGGGCGCCGATGGCGGACGTCCGGCAGGCGGTGGACGGCGACGTCCCGGCCGGCCCGCTGCCCGAGGCCTTCCACGCGCTCGGCGAAGACCTCGGCTACCGCACGGTGGTCACCTGGTCCGGCGAGGGCTCCGACGGCGAACTCGACGTGCTCTTCCTGAGCTCCCGGACGGACGCCGCCACCGCGGCCCTGACCGACGTCTTCCTCCCGGCCGCGGCGGCGCCGCCGGCCCTGACCAACAACCCCGCGGTCGGCCGCGAGGCCGGCCGGCTCGCCGCCGCCCTGCGCGAGCACCTGCGGGAGAACCTGCCCGACTACATGGTCCCGGCCGCCGTCATGGTGCTCGACGCGCTGCCCACCACGGCCAACGGGAAGCTGGACCGACGCGCCCTGCCCGCACCGGAGTTCCGCGCCACCGGCGGCAGCCGACCGGCCCGGGGTCCGCGCGAGGAACTGCTGAGCCGGCTGTTCGCCGAGGTCCTGGGCCTGCCCGGCATCGGTGCCGACGACAGCTTCTTCGACCACGGCGGCGACAGCATCGGCGCGATCCAGCTGGTCAGCCGCGCGCGCGGCGCCGGAGTGCTGTTCACCCCGCGCGAAGTCTTCGAGCACCGGACGGTCGCCCGGCTCGCCGAGGTGGCCCGTACCCAGGACACCCAGGCCCCGGTGCCCGGCACCGGAGTCGGTCCCGTTCGGCTGCTGCCGATCGTCCACCAGCTGCGTGAACTCGGCGGCCCGGTCGGCAGGTTCAGCCAGTCGATGCGTCTCGACGTGCCCGCCGGACTGCGCCTGGAGACCCTCGGCGACGCCCTGCAGACCGTGCTCGACCACCACGACGCGCTGCGCCTGCGGCTGGACCGGGACGTCGACGACGCGTGGTCGCTGACGGTACGGCCGGCCGGCGCCGTCGACGCCGCCGGGTGCCTGCAACGGGTGGCCGTCACCCAGACCGGCGAACCCACCGAGGCGGAGCTGCGGACCTGGGAGGAAGCCGCCCTCGACCGGCTCGACCCCGAGCGCGGCGTCCTGGTGCAGGCCGTCTGGTTCGACGCCGGCCCGACCCGCCGCGGCAGGCTGTTCCTGGCCGTCCACCACCTGGCCGTGGACGGGGTGTCCTGGCGCGTCCTGGTGCCCGACCTGGCCGACGCCTACGCCGCCCTCGCCGAGGGCGGGCGCCCCGCACCCGCCCCGGTGGGCACCTCGCTGCGGCAGTGGTCGCAGCAGCTGGCCGAGCGGGCCGGCACCGCCGACGTGGTCGGCGAGCTCGACCACTGGCGGGAGACGCTCTCCGGCGCCACCGCCCCGCTCGGCGCACGCGCGCTCGATCCCACCCGGGACGTCCTCGCCACCCGGCGCACCCTGGTGTCCTCCGTCGACGCCGACACCACCGCGGCGCTCCTCACCGAGGTGACCACCGCCTTCCACGCCGGCGCGAACGACGTCCTGCTCGCCGCCCTGGCCCTGGCCCTGCAGGACTGGCGCCGGCGGCGCGGGCACGAGACCGCGCCGGTGCTGGTCGACCTGGAGGGGCACGGCCGCGAGGAGGAGACCGTCCCGGGAGCCGACCTGTCCCGCACCGTCGGATGGTTCACCAGCCTCTTCCCGGTGCGCCTCGACCCCGGCGTGACCGAACCGGCCGAGACCTGGGCTACTGGCCAGGCCGTCGGAACGGCGCTGCGCTCGGTCAAGGAGCAGCTGGCGGCGGTGCCCGGCAAGGGACTGGGCTTCGGGCTGCTGCGCCACCTCAACCCGCAGGCCGCCACGGCCCTGGCCGACCTCGGCAGCCCGGACGTCCTCTTCAACTACCTCGGCCGCTCCCTCACCACCCGCGGCCGGGGCACCTGGACTCCGGTGCGCGACGGCAGCGCACTGGCCGGACACACCGACCCCGGCACGCCCTTCGCCCACACGCTGGAGATCAACGCGCTCGTCCACGAGGACGGCGAGGACGGCGAGGGCCGGAAGGACGGGCACGACGGGCACGACGGGCACGACGGGCACGACGGGGAGAACGGGAAGAACGGCCCCCGGCTGTCCGCCGAGTGGTCCTGGCCCGCGGACCTGCTCACCGAGGACGAGGTCCGCGACCTTGCCGACACCTGGTCCACCGCCCTGCGCGCGCTGGCCACCCACGCCCGCCGACCGCGCGCCGGCGGCCACACGCCGTCCGACTTCCCGCTCACCCGGCTCGACCAGCAGGACATCGACGAGATCGAGGCCGTCTGCCCCGACGTCGAGGACGTCCTGCCGCTGACGCCGCTCCAGGAGGGCCTGGCCTTCCACGCCGCGTACGACGACCACGCGCCGGACGTCTACCACGTCCAGATCGCCCTCGACCTGGACGGCGAGATCGATCCCGGGACGCTGCGCGAGGCCGCCGAGGCCCTGCTGCGCCGCCACCCGGTGCTGCGCACCTGCGTACGGCACCGGGCGAGCGGCGGCCTGGTCCACGTGGTCCGGGCCGAGGTCCCGGCGCCGTGGCGGTACCTGGACCTGAGCGGGCTCGACCCCGAGCAGCGGGCCGCCCAGGCCGAGGCGGCGCTCCGGGACGACCTGAGCCGCCGCTTCGACCTGGCCGAGGCACCCCTGCTGCGCCTGACGCTGCTGCGCCTCGGCGAAGGCCGCCACACCCTCGCGGTGACCAACCACCACATCGTCCTGGACGGCTGGTCGATGCCCCTGCTGCTGCAGGAGCTGTTCGCCCACTACGGCACCCGGGGCGCCGACGCACCGGCGCGGCCGGCCGGCTCCTGGCGCACCTACCTGGACTGGCGGGCCGGCCAGGACCGTACCGCGGCCGAGCAGGCGTGGCAGGCGGCGCTCGGCGGACTCGACGCGCCGACCCGGCTGGCTCCGCACGGTGACGTGCACGCCTCCGTCCAGCCCGACTCCCGCTCCGTCCGGCTGCCCGAATCCGTCACCGCCGCGCTGACCGGGCGGGCCCGGGAGTACGGCGTCACGCTCAACACGGTCGTGCAGGCCGCCTGGGGGCTCCTGCTGAGCCGACTCACCGGCAGCGAGGACATCGTCTTCGGCACCACCGTCTCCGGACGGCCGCCCGAGCTGCCGGGCACCGAGACGATGATCGGCTGCTTCATCAACACCGTCCCGGTGCGGCTGCGGCTGCGCCCCGACGAGCCGATCGGCGCGCTGCTGGCCAGGCTTCAGGACGAGCAGTCCCGCCTCGCCGCCCACCAGCACCTCGGGATCGCCGAGATCCAGCGCCTGACCGGCGTCGACGGCGAACTCTTCGACACGCTCACCGTGTTCGAGAACTACCCGCTGGACCCGGACGCCCTGAACCGCGGCGCGCGGACCGGCCTGCGGGTGGGCGCCGTCCGCACGCACAACGACGTGCACTACCCGCTGGCCCTGATCGCCACCCCTGACCCCTCGCTCGACCTGCAGTTCACGTACCGGCCGGACCTGTTCGCGGCCGCCGACGCCGAGCAGATCGTGCGGCGCTACACCCGGCTGCTCCGGGAGATCGCCGAGGCGGGCCCGGACACCCGGGCGGACCGGATCGAGGCCCTGGAGCCGGCCGAGACACGGCAGCTCACCGAGGAGTGGAACGACACCGGCCGCCCGGCGGCCCCGGTCGCCGTGGCCGAGGCCGTACGGGACTGGGCGGCGCGGGAACCCGGCCGCATCGCGGTGGTCGGCGCGGCCGAAACGCTGACCTACCGCGAGCTCGACGAGCGGGCCGACCGGCTGGCCCGGCACCTGCGGGCCCGCGGCGTCGGACCGGAGGACCTGGTCGCGGTGGCGGTGCCGCGCTCGGCCGAACTGATGGTCGCGCTGCTGGCCGTGCTCAGGACCGGCGCCGGCTACCTGCCGCTGGACCACCGGCACCCGGCCGAGCGGACCGCGTTCATGGTCCGAGACGCCGCGCCGGTGCTGGTGCTCACCAGCGGCGAGGAGGTGCCGGGGCTGCCGCCGGCGGACCGACTGGCGCGGCTCGCGCTGGACGACCCCGGCACGCCCGGCGACGCGGCCGTCCCGTCCGGCACCCTCCCGTCCGGCGCCCTCCCGTCCGCGCCCGACGGTTCGCTCGCCTACGTCATCTACACCTCCGGGTCCACCGGCCGCCCCAAGGCCGTCGCCGTGTCGCGCGCGGCCATGAACGCGCTGGTGGGCTGGGCGGTGGAGCGCTTCGGCGGCGAGGGACTGCAGCGGGTCCTGGCCGCCACCTCGCTCTCCTTCGACGTCTCGGTGTTCGAGCTGTTCGCCCCGCTGGCCGCCGGCGGGCAGCTGGAGATCGTCCGCGATCTGCTGGAACTGGCCGAACGGCCCTGGCAGGGCTCGCTCATCAGCGGCGTCCCGTCGGCGCTGGCCGCGCTGCTCGCCGACCCGTCGCCGACCTTCGCGGCCCGGCGGCTCGTCCTGGCGGGTGAGGCCCTGCCCGAGCCCCTGGTGCGGCGGATCCGGCAGTCGCTGCCCGGTACGGAGATCGTCAACCTCTACGGGCCGACCGAGGCGACGGTGTACGCCACCGACTGGACGTGCGCCGACGACCAGGTGCTCGCCCCGCCCATCGGCCGCCCGCTGCCGCACACCCGGGCCTACGTGCTGGACCGCTGGCTGCGCCCGGTCCCGGCCGGGGTGCCCGGCGAGCTGTACCTGGCGGGCACCGGTGTCGCGCGCGGCTACCTCAACCGGCCCGCGCTGACCGCCGACCGCTTCGTCGCCGACCCGTACGGCGCGCCGGGAAGCCGGATGTACCGCACCGGCGACCTCGCCCGTCGGCTGCCCGACGGCGCGCTGGACTACCTGGGCCGCACCGACACCCAGGTGAAGGTCCGCGGCCACCGGATCGAACTCGGCGAGATCGAGGCGGTGGTGGCCCGCCATCCGGACGTGGCCCAGGCCGTCGTGCTGGCCCGCGACACCTCGGCGGGCACCACCCGGCTGATCGCCTACGTGGTCCCGCGTCCCGGCGCCGAACCGGACGTCACCGACCTCGCGGAGCGGACCGCGAGCGAGCTGCCCGGCTACATGGTCCCGGCCGGCTACGTCCTCCTGGAGCGGCTGCCGGTCACCGCCAACGGAAAGCTGGACCGGGCCGCCCTGCCGGCGGCCGACCCGGGCGAGCACGCCCCGGACACCGGCCGGGCCCCGCGGACCTCGCGCGAGGAACTGCTGTGCGGACTCTTCGCACAGACCCTGGGCGTGCCGCTGGTCGGGCCCGACGAGAGCTTCTTCGCGCTCGGCGGGGACAGCATCACCTCGATCCAGCTGGTGAGCCAGGCCCGGCGCCAGGGCCTGGAGTTCACCCCCCGGGACGTCTTCGACCACCGCACCCCGGCGAACCTGGCCAGGGTGGCGCGCGAGCAGGCCGACCCGGTGGCCGAGGAGGACACCGAGGCCGGTCCGGGGCCGCTGGCACCGACTCCGGTGATGGAGTGGCTGCGCGAACTGGGCGGCCCGGTCGACCGGTTCAACCAGTCGATGTTCGTCCGGCTGCCCGCCGGCATCGACGAGCCGACGCTCACGGCGGCGCTGCGGTCGGTGGTGGACCGTCACGAGGCCCTGCGGCTGCGGCTGCACCGCAAGGACGACGACACCCGCTGGGACCTGGAGATCACCGAGCCGGGCGAAGACCTCGCGGACCGGTTCGCCCGCCACGACGTCGCCGGGCTGACCGGGGACGCGCTGCGCGAGGCCGCCCGGCGCCAGGCCGAGCGCGCCTGGGACCGGCTGGCCCCCGAGCACGGCACCGTGTGGCAGGCCGTGTGGCTCGACGCCGGACCGGCCGCGCCCGGACACCTGCTGCTGGCCGTGCACCACCTCGCGGTGGACGGCGTCTCCTGGCGCATCCTGCTCGGCGACCTGGCGGAGGCCGCCGACGCGCTGCGGCGCGGCGCCGACACCGCGGTGGCCCCGGTCGGCACCTCGCTGCGCCGCTGGTCGAGGCTGCTCGCCGAGGAGGCCGGCAGCGACCGGCGGACGGCGGAACTCGGCCTGTGGACGGCGATGCTGGACGGCGCCGACGCGCCGCTCGGCCGCCGGGCGCCGGACCCGGCCCGGGACGTGGTGGCCTCCCGGCGCACCGTGGAGCTGACGCTGCCGGCGGACGCCACCAAGGCGCTGCTGACCGACGTGACCACCGTCTTCCACGCCACGGTCAACGACGTCCTGCTCACCGCGGTGGCCCTGGCCGTGCAGGACTGGTCCCGTCGGCGGGGCCGTCCCGCCGCGCCGGTGCTGGTGGACGTCGAGGGCCACGGCCGGGAGGAGGACGCGGTCGGCGGCGTGGACCTGTCCCGCACCGTGGGCTGGTTCACCACCGTCCACCCGGTCCGGCTGGACCCGGGCGCCGTCGAGTGGCCGGACCTGTGGGCGGCCGGGCCCGAGACCGGACGGGTGCTGAAGCGGGTCAAGGAGCAGCTGGCCGCCATCCCCGACCACGGTCTGGGCTACGGCCTGCTGCGCCACCTCAACCCGCGCACCCGGCAAGCGCTCGCGGGGCTGCCGGTGCCGCAGATCGGCTTCAACCACCTCGGCCGGTTCGGCACGCCCGCCGGGTCCGGCGCGTGGGCGCCGGCGCACGAGGTCGGCGGGTTCACCGGCGGCGCCGACCCGGGCCTGCCGCTGGCGCACGCGGTGGAGGTCAACACGCTCGTCCGGGAGGACGACGGCGCGGAGCCGGTGCTCGTGGCCGAGTGGTCCTGGGCGGCTGAGCTGTTCACGGCCGCGGAGGTCGAGGACCTGGGAGCCACCTGGTTCCGCGTCCTGCGGGCCCTGGTCGACCATGCCCAGCGGCCCGACTCGGGGGGCCAGAGCCCCTCCGACCTGCCACTGGTCTCGCTCTCCCAGGACGAGATCGACCAGCTTCAGGAAGAACTGGCCCTGGAGGGGGACCTGTGACAACGGCAACGAAGCGCACGCCCAGGATCGAGACCGTCCTACCGCTGACGCCCGTCCAGGAAGGACTGGTGTTCCACGCGGCGTACGACGAGGACGGATCGGCCCTGTACAACGTCCAGGTGGTGCTGGACCTGGAAGGACCGCTCGACGCCGCCGTGCTGCGGCGGTCGGTGGAGGCCGTGGTACGGCGCCACCCGACCCTGCGGGCGAGCTTCCGGCGCCGGGCCACCGGCGACACCGTGCAGGTGGTCCAGTCGGAGGTGCCGCTGCCGTGGGAGGAGGCGGACCTCACCGCGGTCGCCGACGGCGACCGGGAGGCCGAGGTCGAACGGATCACCCGGGAGGCCCGCACCCGCCGGTTCGACCTGGCCGCGGCCCCGCTGCTGCGGTTCACGCTGATCCGGCGCCGGTCCGACCGGTTCCGGCTGGTGCTGACGAACCACCACGCCGTGCTGGACGGCTGGTCCACCGGGCTGCTGCTGCGCGAGCTCTTCGAGGTCTACGGCGCCGGCGGCGGCGCGTCGGCGCTGCCGGCCGCCGTGCCGCTGCAGGAGTTCTTCGCCTGGCGGGCCCACCAGGACGCTCCGCAGGCCCGGGCGGCGTGGCGCGCGGCGCTGACCGGCCTGGAGGAGGCCACCCGGGTGGCGCCGAACGCGGACAGCCGTACGGCAGTGCCGACCGAGCAGGTGCTGGTCACCGTGCCCCGGGACCTGACCGCGGCCGTCGCCGAACGCGCCCGGCTGCTGGGCCTGACCGTCAACACGGTGGTCCAGGGCACCTGGGGCCTGCTGCTGTCCCGTCTGACGGGCCGTGACGACGTCGTCTTCGGTACCACGGTGGCCGGCCGGGCACCCGAGCTGCGCGACGTCGAGGCCATGGTCGGGATGCTGGTCAACACCGTGCCGGTGCGGGTCCGGATCGACCCGCGGGAGACCCTCGGCGGACTGTTCGCGCGGCTCCAGGAGGAGCAGTCCCGGCTCGGCGCCCACCAGTACCTCGGACTGACCGAGATCCAGGGCCTGTCGGACATCGACGGTGACCTCTTCGACTCGCTCGTGGTGTTCGAGAACTACCCGCTGGACCGGACCGTCGACTCCGTCGCCGGCGTGCGCGTGACGGGCACGGAGGCGCACAACAGCATCCACTACCCGCTGAGCCTGATCGCCCACCCGGGCGAGACCCTCGTGCTCTGCTTCGGCTACCGCCCGGACCTCCTCACCGGCGCCGCGGCCCGGCGCGTCGCCGACCGCTTCGTCCACCTGCTCGGCGGCTTCGCCACCGGTGCGTCGGACGCCGCCGTCGGCGACATCGACGTGCTGACGGCGGAGGAACGGCACCGGCTGATCGTCGGGCTGAACGACACGGCCCGTCCGGTGCCGGACCGCTCGGTGGCCGAGCTGTTCGCCGCACAGGCCGCCGCCACACCGGACAGCGTCGCCGTCCGCTACGGTCAGCAGGCCACCTCCTACCGGGAGTTGGACGACCGGGCGAACCGACTGGCGGCCGACCTCGGCGGCCGGGGCATCGGGCCCGAGGCCATCGTCGCCCTGGCGGTGCCGCGGTCGACCGAGATGGTGGTGGCCATGCTCGCCGTCCTGAAGACCGGCGCGGCCTACCTGCCGATCGACCCCGGCTATCCGGCCGAACGCATCGCATTCATGCTCGCCGATGCGCGTCCCGCCCTGCTCATCACCACGACCGGCCTCGTCGAACGCCTCGACGGCAGCAGCCCGGGAACGCCCCGGCTGCTCGTCGACGACGCGCACGCTTCGGAAGGGAACCTGCAATGAGAGTACTGTCCATGGCCGCCCCGGGCTCCGGCCTCTTCCTGCCCACCGTGCCGCTCGCCTGGGCGCTGCGGACCGCCGGGCACGAGGTCCTGGTCGCCAACAACGGCCAGGCCGCCGAAACGCTGGTCGCGGCCGGACTCCCGGCGGTCGACGTGTGCCCCGGCCGCGACGTGTTCGGCGAGTTCATGGCGGCCAGCCACGCGATCAACATGACGCCGCCCGGCGAACCGCGGCCCCGACGCGGCGGGCTCGGACTGTTCGGCGAGGAGATGGCCGAGGGCCTGCTGAAGGTCGCCGAGGAGTTCCGGCCCGACCTCGTGCTGTCCACCCTGGAGCAGGGCGCCGGGCCGCTGGTGGCCACCGCGCTCGGCGTCCCGTACGTGGAGCAGAGCGTCCGGCTGGCCTGGGCTGGCAGCGACGAGCAGGCGACGACGTACCGCCGGTCCATCGCCCAGTACCTGGAACCCACGCGGGCCAAGCTGGGCCTGGACGAGCCGGCCGCCGCGGCCGCGGCGATCGACGTCCGACCGCCGAGCATGGGAGGCCACGACGACGCGGCCGAGTGGTCGATGCGGTACGTGCCCTACAACGAGAGCCGGCTGCTGCCCGAGTGGGCGCTGGCGGCGCCGTCCCGGCCGCGGGTCTGCCTGACCCTGGGCAGTGTGCTGCCGCTCTCCGGCGAGCTCGACGAGCTCAGCGCGTTCCTGCAGGAGTGCGGCGGCCTGGACGTCGAACTCATCCTCGCCATGGGAGAGGACCAGGCGGCGGCCCTGGGCCCGGTGCCGGACAACGTGCGGGTGGCCGGCTGGGTGCCGCTCAGTACGCTGCTGCCGACCTGCGCCGCCATCGTCCACCACGGCGGAGCCGGCACCGCGCTGACCGCGCTGGTCCACGGCGTCCCGCAACTGGTCGTGCCGCGGCTCGCCGACCAGCCGGCGAACGCCGCCGTGATCGCGGCCCGGGGCGTCGGCCTGGCCCTCGCCCCACACGAGGCGACCGCGACCGCCGTGAAGGACGGCCTGCTGCGGCTGCTCGACGCGCCGGACCACCGACAGGCCGCCCGCGAGGTGCAGGCCGAGATCGCCTCCCGGCCCAGCCCGGCGGCACTGGTCACGCGACTGGAGGAGCTGGTCGCCGGGCACTGACCGGCTCGACCGGCGCGCTTCACCGGACCGCCCGAGCGCGTCGCGCGGAAGGACCCGACTGACGGGCCCTTCCGCGCGACGTCGGCGAGCGGTCGGAGTCAGGCACCTCGGGCCAGGCGCTCGACGGCGGCGTCCAGGCGGGCCAATGTCCGCTCACGGCCCAGGACTTCCAGCGACTCGAACAGCGGCAGGCCCACCGTCCGGCCGGTCACCGCCACCCGTACCGGCGCCTGCGCCTTTCCGAGCTTCAGCCCGTGCTCGGCCGCCACCGCCGCCAGCTCCTCCTTCAGCGCCGCCGCCTCCCAGGCCGCCACCGCGGCGAGCCGCTCCCGGGCGGTGCGCAGCAGGGCGAGGGCACTCCCCCGGTCCTTCATGGCCTTCGCCCAGGAGGGCTCGTCGCGGACGGGCTCGGACAGGAACAGGAAGTCGACCTGCTCGACGATCTCGCCCAGGACCGCGATCCGGGACTGCGCGAGCGGGGCGAGCGCGGCGAAGGCCCGCGCGTCGAACGCGTCGGCCGGCCATGGCGCCCGCGGCGCGGCCAGCCACGGCCCGCACGCCGCGGTGAACTCCGCCACCCCCATGGCCCGGAGGTACTCGCCGTTGAAGGCCCGCAGTTTGGCCACGTCGAAGTACGCCGAGGCGGCGTTCACGTCCTCCACCCGGAACAGCTGCTCCAGCTCGGCGTACGGGCGGATCTCGACGTCGTCCTTCGGCCCCCAGCCGAGCAGCATCAGGTAGTTCACCATCGCCTCGGGCAGGTAGCCCTCCGTCAGGTAGTCCTCCAGGGCCACCTTGTCGCGGCGCTTGGACAGCTTCTGCCGCTTCTCGTTCACGATCACGGGCAGGTGCGCCCACACCGGCGGGGTCGCGCCGAGCGCCTCCCACAGCAGCTGCTGCTTCGGCGTGTTCGACAGGTGCTCCTCGCCGCGGATGACCTGGCTGATGCCCTGTTCGAGGTCGTCGACGACGTTGGCGAGCAGGAACACCGGGCTGCCGTCGCCGCGGGCGATCACGAAGTCCTCGAGGGCGGAGTTCGGGAAGGCCGGCTCCCCGCGGATCAGGTCCACCACGACGGTGACGCCCTCGTCCGGCGTGCGGAAGCGCAGCGCCCGGCCCGCCTCGAAGCCCAGGCCCCGCTCCCGGCAGAACCCGTCGTACCCGAGCTGGGCGGAGCCGGTCCGCTCGGCGAGCCGCTCGCGGGTGCAGTCGCAGTAGTAGGCCCGCCCGGCGGCGTACAGCTTCTCCGCGGCCGCGCGGTGCCGCTCGACGGCGGCGGACTGGAAGGAGGGGCCTTCGAAGGCCGGATCGCCCTGGTGGATGCCGATCGAGGCGAGCGCGCTGACGATGCCCGCGGTCCACTCGGGCTTGTTGCGGGCGGCGTCGGTGTCCTCGATCCGCAGGACGAACGTGCCGCCCCGCTGTCGTGCCGTCGCCCAGTTGTACAGAGCCGAGCGCGCACCGCCGACGTGGAACATGCCGGTGGGGCTCGGAGCGAATCGGACACGGACGGGACGGGATACCTCGGCCATGGAGGCAGGGTAGAGGCAGCGGGGCCGTCACCGAGAGCGAATTTCCCCCGCACGGCCTCCGGGACGAGCCGCCGCGAGAACCTGATGTGACGTCAACTCACCATGTTGACGGTTGCCTACCGAAGATCTCGTGGGTACTGTCGGATCCGCGTCAGGGAGACCGTCACGGGGGTGAAAATGGTCCTGAAAGCATTTCGCACCAGCTGACTGGACATCGGTTGTCGTCGGCTCCGGTCCTTGGGTGAGCAGCATCGGGCGCTATCGGTCGATTTGCCGCCCTGCATGTGCTCTGACCTCGGCCGCCGCACTACCGACCCCCGCGAACAAGGAACGCTCTCCGAGCGTTCTGTCCCACCCGGACGTGTTTCGCATCATGAGGGAGGAGACTGTCATGGACAACAATTCCGTGGAGACCCCTGAGCTCCAGGCCTACGAGACCCCCGAGGTCTTCGAGGTGGGCTCTTTCGCCGAGGACACCGGCTACTTGGGTTTCGTCGGCGGCGAACCGTGGGTGACCACCATCCCGCGTAGCTTCTGGTAAATCCGCGCCATGAGTGACGTGGCGCGCCAATCCGTCAAGGGGGAGCCGGTTCGGTGGATTTTGGTGAGCAGTACTTCGTGGTCCTCCCGGACCAGCAGAGGGCAGTCGCCGCCGCCGACCGGCTTCCACCGGATGCCACGCCGCTCATGTCGCACCGATCCGGCCGGCCCTGTCTGGCCGGCCGGATCAGCGCGGGACAGTTCCTGAAGGCCGAGGCGGGTGACACCGTTCTCGCCGTCGTGGGTGTCTGCTCCGCCACCCAGGCCGACCTGGACGCCCAGGTGGAGCGCATCACCGACCCGGCCCAGCTGGACGAGCTGTCACTGCGCTGGTCGGGCAGCTACCACCTGATCGCCTCGGTGGGCGGGCGACTGCGGGTACAGGGCACCGCCTCGGGGCTGCGCCGGATCAGCCACGGCAGCCTGGACGGGCTGACCATCGCCGCCGACCGGACCGACCTGCTGGCCGAACTGATCGGCCCCACACCGGATGTGGGCGCACTCGCGCTGCGCCTGCTGGAGAACCTGCCCCACCCGCTGCCCGAACGCTCGCTCTGGCAGGGCGTCGAAACCGTCCCGCCCGGCAGCTGGCTGTCGGTACCGGCGGACGGCCGGGGTGCCACGGTGCACCCCTGGTGGCGGTCACCGCAGGCCGAACTCTCCCTGGCCGAGGCCGCGGTGGCGCTGCGCACGGAACTGGCCGCCGCCGTCGACGCACGGCTCGCCCTCACCACCCGGCTGACCGGTGACTTCTCCGGCGGCCTGGACTCCACCTCGCTGCTCGCGCTGGCCGCGCAGGACACGCCTGTCATCGGGTTCACGATGGCCAACGACGACCAGGCCGACGACGACCTCCACTGGGCCGAGCTCGCCGCCGCCGAACTGCCCCACCTCAAGCACGTCGTCTTCGGGAGCCACGAGGTGCCGGGCTTCTTCGCGGGCCTGACCGACCTCGAGGCAGTCACCGACGAGCCCAGCGTCGCCCTGCTGAGCACGCCCCGACTGCGGGCCATGCGGGAGCTCGCCGTCGAGCACGGATCCACCCTGCACCTGGACGGACTGGGCGGCGACCAGACGCTGACCGGCCACTTCGCCTACTACCACGACCTGCTGCGCCGGCATCCGCTGATGGCCCTGCGGCGGCTCCGGACCATCCGCCAGCTCAGCCGGCTGGACCTCGGGGCCTCACTGCGCACCCTGCTGGACGGCAGCTCCTACCCTTCCTGGTTCACGGCCGAGCTGAACGCGCTCACCTCGGGCCGGGTCCGGCGCCGCAACCGCGTCTTCGACTGGGGCGGCGGACCGGCCTTCCCCGACTGGCTGACGCCCGAAGCGGCGGAGCTGGTCACCGTCGAACTGCGCGCCGCCGCCGAGCGCGCCCGCCCGCTCGACCCGAGCCGCGGCCGGCACAGCGACCTGGCCGCGATCCAGGACGCCGGGCTGCTGGTCCGGTCGCTGCACCAGGTGGTCGCCCAGCCGGGGTACAGCGGCTCCTCGCCGTTCCTGGACGACCGGGTGATCGCGGCCTGCCTCGCGGCGCGGCCCGAAGAGCGGGTCACGCCCTGGGAGTTCAAGCCGCTGATCAAGAGTGCCATGGCCGGCGTGCTGCCCCGGCGGGTGCTGGAGCGGCGCACCAAGGCGGACGGCGCGATGATCGCCGCCGAGGGCTTCGCCCGGCACCGGCTCGAACTCGACCGGCTCTGGCAGACCTCCCGGCTGGCGGAGTTGGGGCTGGTCGACCCGGCCCCGCTGCGCGAACTGTGCCGCCGCCCGTACGCGAGCGCCACGCACGCGGGGCGGATGCCCGTGGCTCTGAGCACCGAACTCTGGGCCAGGGACCGGCTCGCCTGAGCCCGCTCCGCCCAGCCAGCCCTGCCGGAACCGCCGCCCTCCGCCCCGCCGGAACGCCGGAACGCGCCCGACCACGACGAGAGAGACCAGCATGACCTTCACGCTTCACCCGGACGTGTCCACCGCCGACACCGAGTACGGCATCGTGCTGCTGGACGGCCGGGACGGCCGCTACTTCCAGCTCAACGGGACCGCCGCCGCGGCCTTCCAGGCGCTGGTGGACGGCGGCACCGTCGCGCAGGCCGCCGAGCGGCTGACGGCCACCTTCGACGTCGCATCGGACCGGGCCCGGCAGGACGTCGAGCGGCTGGTCACCAAGCTGGTGGCGCTCAAGGTCGTGGTCGCGTGAGCGACACGGTGGTGCCCGCCAGGACGGGACCAAAGCTGACGGTCCGCCAGAAACTCGTCGCCAAGGTGGCCGTGGGCCTGGCCCGGCTGCTCGCCCGCAAGCCGCCGGCCAGGATCCGGGCACTGCTGACCCGGCTGGGCAAGGGCGCCCGCCCGGCGAGCTACGCCGAGGCGGAGGCGGCCCGCAACGCCGTCGTCGCGGTCAGCCTGCGCTGCGCGGCCTTCGAGGGCTGCCTGCCACGCTCACTGGCGACGGTCCTGATCTGCCGGGCCCACGGCACCTGGCCCACCTGGGTGGTGGGGGTCCGGGCCCGGCCGCCGTTCGGCGCGCACGCCTGGGTGGAGGCCGAGGGGCGGATGGTGGACGAGGGGGTGGACCCCTCGTACTTCCGCAGCCTCTTCACCGTCGGCACGCCCGACGGCCAGGCGTAGCCCCCGCCGGTGCTGTTCCACCGCACCCGCCGGAGCCGCGTGCCGGGCCGAGCCTGTGAGCTGGAGTCACAGGATCACCGCCTGTCTGGCTGGGCCTCGGGACGGTCCGCAGGATGGCCCTATCGGACGTCCTGTCAGCCGTCGCGCGGCCGCTTCCGCCCGCCGTCCGAGGGCCCGGCCGC
Source organism: Kitasatospora sp. NPDC034023 (assembly GCF_055575795.1). NCBI lineage: Bacteria > Bacillati > Actinomycetota > Actinomycetes > Kitasatosporales > Streptomycetaceae > Kitasatospora > Kitasatospora sp. NPDC034023. Next base: position 140,141 of record NZ_JBVIRY010000003.1, on the reverse strand, counting down.
GCCACCGTACGTGAAGGTGGTACTTCGCCGTGAGCAGCATCTCCGACCCGCCCCTGCCCGACCGGGCCGAGGACGTCCCGCCCCTGGACACGGCCGCGCGGGGCTTCGACCGGTGGCGCTACGCCGGGGTGTTCCTCCTGCTGTTCCTGTTCGGCACGGAGACCTTCCTGGTCTCGCCGCTGCTGCCGACCATCGCGGACTCGGTCCACACCAGTGAGGCCGCCGCCGCCTCCAGCGTCACCGCCTACGTGCTGGTGTACGCCGTCGCGGCGCCCTTCCTCGGGCTGCTGAGCGACCGGTTCGGCCGCCGCCGCACCCTCGTCGTGGGCACCCTGCTGTTCGTCCTGTCCAACGCGGCGGCGGCCCTGTCCACCGGGTTGACGCTGCTGGTCGTGTCCCGTGCGGTGGCCGGGCTGGCGGCGGCCGCGGCCGGGCCGGCGATCTGGGCGCACATCGCCGAGACCGCGCCGGAGGCGGTGCGCGGGCGGGCGCTGGGCCTCGGGATGGCGCTGTTCTCCTGCGGGCAGGTGATCGGTGTGCCGCTCGGCGGCTTCCTGGCCGGGCTGGCGGGCTGGCGCTCGGCGTTCTGGGCGTTGGCCGTCGGCACCGCCGCGGCGGTGCCGCTGCTGCTGCGCCAGGTCAGGGACCGTACGGCGCAGGCGCCCGCGCCGCGGGTGGGGGCCGTACGGGCGATCCTGGCGGGCTGGGCCGATCCGACGCTGCGCCGCGCCCTGCTGGTCAACACGGTGTTCAACGCGGCCAACCTGGGCGCCTACACCTTCCTCGGCGCGGTGCTGGTGCAGCGCTTCGACCTGTCGGTCCAGGCGCTCGGCCTGGTGGGTGTGCTGGTCGGTGCGGGCAGCGTGGCCGGCTCGCTGGTCGGCGGGCGGCTCGGCGACCGGGCCAGGACCGCCGGGCGGTCCGACCTGCCGCTGCTGCCGCTGTGGGGCGTCCTGCTGGCGGTGGGCATCGCGGTGGCGGCCAAGGGGCCTGGCCTGGTGCTCGCCCTGGCCGGGGTGACGGTGTGGTTCCTGGCCTCGGGCGGCTTCGTGACGGACCAGCAGACGCTGGCGGGCACCATCGCCCCGGAGCTGCGTGCGACCTCCAGTGCATGGCTGACGTCGACCATGTACGCGGGCACCGGGCTCGGCGCCTGGGCGGTGGGTACGTTCGGCGACGTCGCGGACGGCACGCTACTCATCGGCGCCGGTCTCGCGCTGCTGGCCGCGCTCGGCGGTCTGGCGGTCAGCCTGGGGATGCGCCACGCCGCCACCACCGCCGGCACCTCCCCCACAGCCACAGCCACCAGCGCCTCCCCCGCCCCCACCGCACCGAAGGCCTGAGACACCGGCCGGTCCGGCTCAGCCGACCCGGCGCTCCCCCTCCACGCCGCCGACCGCGCGCAACGGATGCTCGACCAGTTCGGTCATCCGCGCCCGGTCGGTGGCGTCGGTCGGGGTGAACAGCAGCACCGTCGCGGAGGGGTCGTCCACCGGGTGGAAGGAGGACAGGGTCAGCCGGACCGGCCCGAGGCCGACCGGTTCGACGGTGACGGTGCGGACGGTCAGCTCCGCCACCGAGTGGCATCCCCACCAGTGGCGGAGCTCCGGCGCGTCCTCGTCCAGGTGCCGGTAGACCTCACGGGTGCGGGGGGCGGCGAGGGCGGGGCCCGCCTGGGCGCGGAAGTGCTGGAAGACGTTCATCGCGAGCGGTTCCCAGTCGCGCAGCACCGCGCGCACCCGCGGGTGGGCGGCCATCACCCACATCAGGTTGCGCCGGTCGGCGGGGACGAACTCGGGCGAGCCCCAGAGCGCCGCCCATGCGGCGTTCCAGCCGCGCAGGTCGAAGTGGCGGTCCAGCAGGACGGCGGGGCTGGCGGGCCAGGAGTCGAGGACGGGCTGGATGGCCTCGGCGATCCGGTCGGCGCCGCCCGGGCCGGCGGCCGGGGCGGGCTCGTGGTAGCCGGCCAGGCGCAGGGCGTGCCGCAGGCCCGCGTCGTCCAGTCGCAGCACGCGGGCGATCGCCTCCAGCACCTGCCGGGACGCGGCGACCCTCCCCTGCTCGACCCAGGTGTACCAGGCCAGGCCGACCCCGGACAGGGAGGCGACCTCCTCGCGGCGCAGGCCGGGGGTGCGGCGGCGGGTGGTGGCGGTGAGGCCGACATCGGCGGGCTTGAGGAGTTCGCGGTGGGCGCGCAGGAAGGCGCCGAGTTCCCGTCCGGTGGGGGGAGTTGACACGGGTGGGCTCCTCGGCTTCGTCTTCTCGGGGGTGATGGCCCCAGCGTAGGCGCAGCCCGCCGCTCGTCCCAGGGGTGAGCGGCGGGCTACACATGCTGTTAACGGAAGCGGGCTAGCGGGGGGTCAGCGTCCAGAGCCGGACGGCCATGTGGCTGACGTGTCCGCGCTCCCGCTGCCGGCGCCAGGCGCTCTCGCCGACGGCGCGGAAGAACGCGGCCCGCCGGTCGGCCGGTACCAGGCGGCTGTAGTAGTCGCCGAAGGTGGCGGCGTGGAAGTGCTCGTACTGCTCGGCGCTGTCGACGGTGACGACGGCGTCGCGCTCCAGGTGGCCGGCCACCGCGAGGTGCGGGCCGATCACCGCCGCGAGGTCCTCGACGGTCCTGGTGCGGGTGGCGATCGGCAGCACGCCGCCGCGCGCGAAGGCGCCGGGCACCTCGTCGTCCGGGGTGCCGAGGGCCACCAGGGCGTCGCGGACCAGTTCGTCCTCGCCGCCGAGGCCGTGTTCGTCGCGGGCGGGGTGGTAGCTGGTGAGCAGGAACCTGCCGCCGGGGGCGAGGTGGGCGGCGGCCCAGGCGAAGATCCGTTCCTCGTCCGGGTACAGCCAGTGCAGCACCGAGGTCTGGGTGATCACCTCGGCCCGGAAGGGCAGCGGCTCGGGCGCGGTGAGGTCGGCCCGGTGCAGGGCGATCCGCTCGCCGTACGGCCGGAGCCGGTCGGCGGCCTCGGCGATGCGGTGTTCGGAGCGTTCCAGGCCGACGGCACGGCGCAGGGTGGGGAACCGTTCCAGGGCGGCCTGCAGCAGCTGGCCGATCCCGCTGCCGAGGTCGATCAGGGTCTCGGGGGCTCCGGTGACCTGGTCGAGCACCCAGTCGCGGTCCTGGACCTGGCGCAGCCGGCTGGCGTCGGCGTACCCGGCGAGGGTTCGGGACTGGATCTCGACGGCGGACGTGCTCACGACTGGTTCTCCTCGGCGCTCGCGGGCCGGTCGACCAGGTGCAGCAGGCGCTCGCGGGCCTCGCTCTGGTCGTACCGCTTGAAGATGTTGATCCGGTTGCGGGTCAGGTCGCCCCGGTGCACGTACTCGTAGAGGTCCTGGCGCTGGCCGAAGCCGTCGCCGGTGAGCTCCCACGCGATCCGGAACAGCCGGGACTTGCGTTCGGCGTCGATGCCGCGCCCGCGCATGTAGCGGTCCAGGTGCGGGCGCAGCCGGGGGTGGGCGAGGTCGGCGGCGGTGGGCTGGATGAGCAGGCCCGAGGCGCCGATCCGGCGGACGATCTCGACGGCGCTGCCGGCCACCTCGGCCGACCAGACCCGGGAGGCGGCGGTGTCGCCGGGGGCGAACAGGCCGCCGTCGGTGGGGCCGCCGCGGGCTTCGGCGGCGTCCAGGAAGTACTCGGTCAGTTCGGCGTACCCGGCGAGGCGTCCGAGGTCCTCCTGGATGTTGCGGAAGCCGTCCACCCCGATCGACTCGGCGACGAGGGTGGCGGTGGCGAGCAGGGTGCGCAGCCGTTCGCGGTAGCGGATGTGGCCGATGTAGGCGCTCCAGGCGTTGATCCGGCCGAGGCCGAGCCGGGCGAGGCCGGCGTCGCGCAGCAGGAAGACGCGGTCCCAGGGCACCAGGACGTCGTCGAAGAAGAGCATCGCGTCCTGCTCGTCGTACCGCGCGCCGAGGGGGTGGGCGTGGCCCCAGGGGGCGCTGCCGAGCGGCTCGCGGGCGAGGGTGACCAGTCCGGGGGTGTTGAGCGGCAGGGCGAACCAGGTGACGAACTGTTCGCCGCGGCCCTCGGTGAAGGAGGCGGAGAGGTAGACCAGCACCTCGTGGGCGAGCGGGGCGAGGGTGGTGAGCTGCTTGGCGCCGCGGACCACGATGCCCCGGTCGTTCTCCTCGATGACGCGCAGGGCGAGGTCGGGGTCGTCGAGCGGGTCGGCGGAGCGGTCGATCTGCGGGTCGCCGAGGGCGTGCGACAGGACGAGGTCGTTGGTGGCGCAGTGGCGGTACCAGGCTTCGGCGTTGGCGCCGAAGCGCGGGTCGGCCCCGGCCAGCCGGTGCCGGAAGTCGTAGACGCCGACGGCGATGGAGGCCATGAACGCGGGCGAGCGGCCCTGCTGGCCGAGTGCTTCGGCGTGCCAGAACTCGGCGCTGCGGCGCTGGAGTCGGAGGTCGTCGAGGGTGCGCGGGGGCTGGTAGGCGCGGGCCAGCCGCAGGCCGCTGTCCGGGTCCTGCCAGGTGAGCAGGTCGCGGTGGTCGGGGTCGTGCTGGAGGTCGAGCAGCCGGGACAGCTCGTCCACGGCCGGGCGGAACGCGGGGTGCTCGGCGGGGTTCGCGATCCGTCGGCCGTCGAGGTAGAGCTCACGTCCGTCGTCGAGTTCGGCCCGGTAGCGGTCTCCGGTGAGCAGGCCTCGGGCGGTGGCGGGCGCGCCGCGACCGGCGGCGGTGTCCAGCAGTGTCATGCGCCAACTCCGGTGGTGTTCAAGGGTTTCGGGGCCAGTAGGCGGTACTGGCCGTCGTGGTAGAGGAGGGGTTCGCCGTCATCGCGGGCCGCGGCGGCGACCCGGCCGACCAGGATGGTGTGGTCGCCGCCGGGCAGGGCCGCGTGCAGCCGGCAGTCGAACCAGGCCAGGGCGGACTCGACGAGCGGGGCGCCGGTGGCGGCGGTCCGCATCGGTACGGCGGCGAAGGCGCCGAGCGCGCGTCCGGCCCCGGGGGTGGCGAACCGCCGGGCCACGGCGGCCTGACGGTCCGTCAGGATCGAGAGGCCGAACCGCCCGGAGGCCCGGGCGGCGGCCACGAGCGGGCTGTGCCGGCCGATCGCGACGGTGACCAGCGGCGGGTCGAGGGAGAGGGTGCCGAAGGAGGAGACCGTCTTGGCGAAGACCTCCTCGCCCGCGCGGGTGGTGACGACCGCGACCCCGCTGGTCCAGCCGCGGGAGGCGGCCCGGAACTCCTCCTCGGTGGCCTGGTCGGTGGCGTGCCCGGCGGCTTTCCCGGCTGCTCGGGTCAGGGCGCCGCTCATCGCAGCCCCACCCGGTAGGCGCGCAGCCACTCGTCGACCTGGACCAGGTGGTCGAGGCCGCCGACCGGGTTCGGCGCGGTGCGCGGGCTGGGCAGCGGTCGGCCCCCGGCGAGCAGCTGGCGCACCAGGTCGCGGTCGACCAGCTCGAAGACCGGCGCGTTCGGGTCGGCCAGCAGCTCGTGGGCCCGGGCCGTGAGCACCTCGGTGTAGCGGACGGCGGGGGTGGACGGGTAGCCGCTCTTGGGCCGGTCGGCGACCTGCGGCGGGAGGAGGTCCCGGACGGCGTCGCGGAACAGCCCCTTGGCCCGCCCGTCCGGTGCCTTGAGCGCCCACGGGACGTTCCACAGGTACTCCACCAGGCGGTGGTCGCAGAACGGCACCCGGACCTCCAGGCCGACCGACATCGACACCCGGTCCACCCGGTCCAGCAGCGGGGGCAGCCAGCGGGTGAGCGCGAGGTGGAAGACCTCGCGGATCCGGGCGTCGCGGGCCGACTCGCCGGGCAGCCGCGACACTTCGCCGAGCGAGCGCCGGTACGCGGCGGCGGTGTACTCCTCGGGGCGCACCTCGGCCCGGACGTCCGGGCGCAGCAGGTCCGCCGGGGTGGCCCTGCCGTGCAGCCACGGGAAGGTCGGGGCGGCGAGGGCGTCGGCGTCGTGGAAGTAGGGGTAGCCGCCGAAGATCTCGTCCGCGGCCTCGCCGGAGAGCGCGACGGTGGAGCGCCGCCGCACCTCGCGGAAGAGCAGGTGCAGGGAGGCGTCCATCTCGCCCCAGCCGGGGCGGTCGCGGGCGCGCAGGACGGCGTCGCGGGCGTCCAGCAGGTCGTCGTCGGGGACCAGGACGGTGGTGTGCAGGGTGCCGATGTGCTCGGCGGCGGCCTCCACGTAGGGGGCGTCGCGGGTGGTCCGCCAGGCGTCGGGGGTGCGTTCGGCGCTGCCGGGGAAGTCGACGGAGAAGCTGGTGATCTTGCCCTGGCCGGCCCGTTCGCGGGCGGCGGCGGCCAGCGCGGTGACGGCGCTGGAGTCGACGCCGCCGGAGAGCAGGGTGCACAGCGGCACGTCGCTGATCAGCTGCCGTTCGACGGCGTCGGCGAGCAGTTCCCGGACGGTCGCCCGGGTGGTCGCGGCGTCGTCCCGGTGCTCGGCGGACTCCAGCCGCCAGTACCGCACTTCCCGGGTGGCGGCGCGGCCGACGACCACCAGGTGGCCGGGCCGGACCTCGTGGAGGCCGCGGAAGACGCCGTGGCCGGCGCTCGGCGCGGCGGGCAGCGCGAACAGCTCGGCGATGCCCTCGGCGTCCAGTTCGGCGCGGAACAGCGGGTTGGCGAGCACCGCCTTCGGCTCGGAGCCGAACAGGACGCCGCTGCGGTGGGCGTGCCAGTACAGCGGTTTGATGCCGAGGTGGTCGCGGACCAGCAGCAGTTCCTCGCGCCGGGCGTCCCAGAGGGCGTAGGCGAAGATGCCGTTGAACCTGGCCGGTGCGTCCTTGCCCCACTGGAGGTGGGCCCGCAGCACCACCTCGGTGTCCGAGCGGGAGCGGAAGACGTGCCCGAGGGCCTCCAGTTCGGTGCGCAGCTCGCGGTGGTTGTAGAGCTCGCCGTTGTAACTCAGGACGGCCGCGGTGTCCGGTCCGGGGCGGTCGGCGAGCGGCTGGGCGCCGCCGTCCGGGTCGATCACGGACAGCCGGCGGTGGCCGAGGGCGGCGTGCCGGGAGAGCCAGACGCCGTCCGCGTCCGGGCCGCGGCAGGCCAGGGTGGCGGTCATCTCCCGGACGGTCCGCGCCTGGTGGAGCAGGTCGGTGTCCCAGTCGATCCAGCCGGTGATGCCGCACATGTCAGGACTCCCCGGGTTCGTCGGTGGCGGTGGGCGCGGCGGGCCCGGTGGGCTCGGCGGTCGCGTCCGTCGAGGCGGGCTCGGTGGCTTCGGTGGCTTCGGCGGGCCCGGCGATCTCAGCGGGGCCGGTCGCGGTCGTGGACTCCCAGCGGCAGCCGTGGCCGGTCGGGCCGTGGGTCAGGCGGTGCGCGGGCCGGTAGCCCTTGGCGCGGATGTTGGCGGACAGCGCCTCGGTGCAGTAGGTGCAGGGCGAGGCGAGGGTCAGCCGGACGCCCGAGCGCCGGGCCTTCTCGCGGTAGTCCCAGATCGCGCAGTGCGTGATGGTGAGCGCCGCGCGTTCCGGTCCGGGCGGTGCGTCGTCGTCGAACTCGTAGTCTGATCCGTACAGTTCGGCCTGCCGGGCGATCCGGTGGATCGGGTCGGCGGCGCCCCGGCCGTGGTCGGGCTCGACGTCGCGGTGCACCTCGGCGTTGGACCGGGCCCAGTCCCCGAGCACCTGCTCGCCGTAGCGGACGACGAGGAAACGTTCCATCAGGGCCTGGTCGCGGAAGAACACCCGCTGCCACTCGACGGCCGGCGCGTCCGGCTCGGGCAGGTCGGCGAACAGCTCGGACTGCAGGACGAACCAGTCGGTGAGGTGCAGTTCGTCCCCGCGTGACACCAGGTACCGCGTCAGCCCGGCCTCGGCCTCGTGCAGCCGCTGCCGCCAGAGCGCGGACCGCTCGGCGTCCGGCATCGCGCGGTACGGGGACCTCGGCTGCTCCGGGCCGGGGCTTCGGCTCCCGGCGGGCAGGACCACCGTACGCGGGCCGGCCTCGCCGGCCGCCCGGCCACCGGCCCGGCCACCCCCCAGGCCACCGGCGCCGGTCGGACCGCCGGTCCCGTCGGACACACCCCCCATCGGGCCATCTCCCTTCGGCTGAACGATCCGTCGGACCGTCGTGTCGTCGTCGTTCCCGCCACGCTACGAAGCGGTCCGCGCGCCCCGGTAGCCCCGAACGGCGCCGGTCAGGGCGCCGATCGTCGCCGTTCGGATGCTCCGAAGGTCGCCTCGCACCGCACCCGCCAGGAGCCCGGGCACGACGAAGGGCGGGCCCCGCGTCCTGGCGGGGCCCGCCCTCGGGCGGTGCGTGTGCGGCGACGGACGTGTACGGCGACGGAACTACCCGGCGAGCCCGTGCCGGTGGGCGTAGAGCGCGGCGCGCAGCCGGTCGGGCTGCCCGATCTTGCGCATGGCCTGGGTGAGGTGCTTCTTCACGGTGGCCTCGGCGAGGGCCAGTTCGCGCCCGATCTCGGCGTTGCTCAGCCCGTGCCCGAGCTTGACCAGCACCTCCCGTTCGCGTTCGGTCAGCCCGGCCTGCTGCGGCGGCAGCTCGCCGAGGTGCCGCCCGGGAGCCGCCGCGTGGATCCGGGCGGGCGGCGGTGCCGGCAGGAACACCGACCCGCCGGCTGCCACGAGTTGGACCGCGCCGATGATCCGCTCCCCGGCCAGGTCGAGCGGGAAGCAGCCGCCGGCTCCGGCCAGCAGCATCCGGCTCGCCTCGGCGGTCGACTCGGCCCGGCGCAGCAGCAGGACCCGGGCGTCGGGGGCCCCGTCCGGTCCGCGCAGCGCCACCACGGCCGCCAGGTCCTCCTCCAGGCTCGCGCCGCGGCCGAGCAGCACGATGTCGGGGGCGATGCGGTGCACGGCCGCGACGGCGCGCAGCGGGTCGCCGGTGGAGCCGACCACCGTCAGTCCGGGCGCGGTGGCCAGCACGCTGCGCAGCCCGGCGCTGGCCACCGAGTGCCGTTCGACCAGGAACACCCGGGCGAGCGCGGTGCGGTCGCGTTCCTCGTCCACGCAACTCGGGTGGCCGCAGCCGCACCCGGCGTCCACCCGGCCCGGGGCCGGCGGTGCCGGTTCGGCCAGCAGCTGGTGACCGGCGATCAGGTCGAGCGGGTTGTCGATCTCGGCGTGCGGGCGGGCCGGTCCCGTGGCGGGCGCGTCCCCCGGGCCGGTGCCGCCACAGGCGGCGCGGCGGGCGGGAAGCCGGCGGCCGCGCGGGCCGGCCGGGGCGGCGAAGGTGCTCACTGCTGCCATCGGGCACCTCCGGGAGCGGAGGCTGGACGTCTGTGGTAGGGCATGGCGATGCGGTCCCCCTAGCTGGTGGCTGGTCGGCCCCGTGGACGCGATGTGCTGCGACAGGGATCCGCCGGCGACGCGGACGGGCGTCGGGCAGGGATCCGGGGTGAGGAGGGAGCGCCGACCGCGGCGGGTGTGGACCGGGGGCGGTCAGCGCGGTGCGCGCGATCGACAGAACTCGTCGAAGCACCTGCGGTGCCACGAGCCGCCGATCCCGACCAAGGTGAAGTCGGTCCGCCGAATAGCCATGCGGGAAACCCTAGGTCCGGTTCCTTGTGCAGGTCAAGGACGGGACCGGGCCTCGGCGGCCGGGGCAGTGTCACTCCGGCCACCGCGGATCCTGTGACCGGAGGTAACAGCATCAGGACCTGACTGGCTGTCGGGGCCGTGCGTCCGCAACGCTCCTCCAAGCGACCTCGGCCGTCGCGGCGACGGTGTCCCGACGTCGCAGGGGCAGCCCCGCCCGCACTCCGAACGCCGCTGCCACGCAGCCGAGATGACGGCCCGGCATCCCCGAACCCCCGTCCGAGAACTCCCGCAGGACTCCGGCAGAACTCCGGCAGAAGTCCCGCACGACTCCCGCACGACTCCCGAAGGAGCAGCAGCGCCATGCCCGCCCCGCCCCACCGGCCCGCCGTCGGCCCGTCCGGCGCCCCGCCCCGGAGGGTCGACCGGTGACCCGGTTCCTGGTGCGCCGGCTCCTGCTGGCCGTCCCGACGCTGCTCGGCGTCACCGCCGTCGTCTTCGCGACCGTGGCGCTCGTCCCCGGCGACCCGGTCGCCGCCTTCCTCGGCCCGGGCGCACCGCCCGAGGCCCGTCGGGTGCTCACCGAACGGCTCGGCCTGGACCAGCCGTTGCCCGTGCGCTACGCGGACTGGCTCGGCCACGCGCTCACCGGCGACCTCGGCACGTCCATCTCCGGCCAGCGCCCGGTCGCCGACCTGCTGCTCCCCGCGCTCGGCCAGACGCTCACCCTGACGGCGGCCGCGTTCCTGCTGGTGCTGGTCGGCGGGGTGGCGCTCGGCGCCCTCGGTGCGGTGGGTCCGCGCGGCCCCGGCGGGCGGATCTCCGGCGCGCTGTCCACCCTCGCGGTGTCCGCCCCGCAGTACTCGGTGGCGCTGCTGCTGATCGCCGTCTTCGCGGTCGGGCTGCGCTGGCTGCCGGCCGGCGGCACGCACGACGCGTTCGGCTCCGGCGGTCCGGCCGACCTGGCCCGCCACCTGGTCCTGCCGGCGGTCGCCGCCGCGCTCGTGCCGCTCGGGCTCACCGCGCGGGTGTTCCGGGCGTCGCTGGGCACCGTCCTGGCCGGTGAGCTGGCCGACTCGCTGCGGGCCCGCGGCCTGCGCCCGGCCGCCGTGCTGCGGCACTGCGTGCACAACGCCTCGCCCGCGCTGCTGACCATCGGCGGCCTGCAACTCGCCTACCTGCTGGAGGGGGTGGTCTTCGTGGAGACCCTGTTCGCCTGGCCCGGCGTCGGCCGGCTGCTGTACGACGCGCTCACCGCCCGTGACCTGCCCCTGGTGCAGGGCGGGGTGCTGGTGGTGGCGGTGGCGTTCGTCGGCGTCAACATCCTGGTGGACGCGGCGCACGCGGCGATCGACCCGCGAGTGAGGACCTGACATGACGTCGACCCCGTGGACCGGACGGACCAGCCGGAACCTCGGCCTGGTCGTCCCCGGCGGCCTCGCCGTGCTGCTCGTCCTGCTCGCCCTCGCCGCGCCGCTGGTCGCCCCGTACGACCCGGCCGCCGGGCGGCTCGCGGACCGGCTGCTCGACCCCGGCAGCCCCGGCCACCCGCTGGGCACCGACGGGCAGGGCCGCGACCTGCTGAGCCGGCTGATCTGGGCCGGGCGTGCCTCGCTCACCGGAGGGCTCGTGCCGGTCACCGTCGCCGCCGTCGCCGGGACCCTGCTCGGCATCACGGCCGGCCTCGGCGGCCGGTTCACCGAACAGGCCCTGCTGCGCACCCTGGACGTGCTCTACGCCTTCCCCGGGGTGCTGCTGGCGATCGCCGTCGCCTCGCTGCTCACCCCCGGCCTGGGCGCGACCGTGCTCGCGCTGTCCGTGGTGCTCACCCCGGCGGTGGCCCGGGTCGCGTTCACCGAGACCCGGCGGATCCGCACCTCCGAGTACCTGGAGGCGGCCCGGGTCAGCGGCGCCGGCTGGGGCGCGCTGGTGCTCCGGCAGGTCGCCCCCGTGGTGGCTCCGGTGGTGCTGGTGTACTCCTCCTCGCTGGTCGGGCTCGCCGTCGTGTACGCCGCCGGACTGTCCTTCCTCGGGCTCGGGGTCGCCCCGCCCACCGCCGAGTGGGGCGCGATGCTGGACGAGCTGCGGCCCTCGCTGCTCACCCACCCCTGGGTGGCGGTGCTGCCGGCCCTCGTCATCCTCGCCGTCTCGGTCGTGTTCAACACCCTCGGCGAGGCGCTGCGCACCCGGGTCGGCGACGCCGCGGCCCATCTGCCACACGCCACCCAGGCCGTGACGCGACGAACTGCCAAGCAGGTGATCCGATGAGCCCACTGCTGGAGATCGACGGTCTGGGCGTCGAGTACCCCGGAGGCGTCCGGGCCGTCGACGGGGTCTCCCTCACCCTGCGGGCCGGCGGCGCCCTGGTGCTGCTCGGCGAGTCCGGAAGCGGCAAGACCACCGTCGCCCGTACGGTGCTCGGCCTGCCCGGGCGCGGCGCCGCCGTCACCGGGAGCGTCCGGCTCGCCGGGACGGACCTGCGGGCACTCGACGAACGCGCGTTCTCGGACGTCCGCGGCCGGCGCATCGGCTACGTGCCGCAGGACCCGAGCGCCTCGCTCGACCCCCTGCGCCGGATCGGCCCGCAACTCGCCGAGGTGCTGCGCCGACACCGGATCGCCGACGGCCGCCGGGCCGCCCGCGCCGCCGTCCCCAGGTTGCTCGCCACCGCCGGCGTCCCGGATCCGGGGCGGGTCGCCCGGGCGTACCCGCACGAGCTCTCCGGCGGCCTGCGCCAGCGCGCCGCGATCGCCCTCGCGATCTGCTGCGGCCCGGAACTGCTGATCGCCGACGAGCCGACCACCGCGCTGGACGCCCTGGTCCGCGGCCGGATCCTGGACCTCTTCGCCACCCTGCGCGCCGACTGCGGCATCGCGCTGCTGCTGGTCACCCACGACCTCGCGGTGGCCCGCCGGATCGGCGGCACGGTGGCGGTCATGCGGGCCGGCCGGATCGTCGAACTCGGCCCGGCCGAACGGGTGCTGGGCGAGCCCGGCCACGCCTTCACCGCCGCCCTGGTGGCCGCCGAACCGGGAGCCCGCCGATGAGCCTGCACCACCGCGACACGCCCGACCTCCACGGCACGACCGACCACCGCGACACGCCCGACCACCGCGACACGCCCGACCGCCACGGCACGTCCGACCACCACACCGTCCCCGGCGCCGAGACGCCCCCGCGCCCCCTGCTCACCCTCGACGCCGTCGGCAAGCGCTACGGCGGCCGGACGGCGCTGGAGGGCGTCAGCCTCACCATCGCCCCCGGCGAGACCGTCGCCCTGGTCGGCGAGTCCGGCTCCGGGAAGTCCACCGTGGCCCGCCTCGCCCTCGGCCTGCTCGCCCCCGACTCCGGCAGCGTCCGCTTCGACGGCCGCGACCCGTACCGGCTGCGCGGCCGCGCCGACCGTGCGCTGCGGGGCCGGCTGCAGTTCGTCCCGCAGCACCCGCGCGGCTCGCTCAACCCGAGCCTGCGGGCCGGGGAGGCGGTCGCCTTCGCGCTGCGGCTGCACGGCGCCCCGCGCGCCGGGCGTGCCGGGCGCGCCGGGCGTGCCGGGCGCGCCGGGCGTGCCGGGCGTGCCGCAACCGTCGCCCGGCTGTTCGCCCAGGTCGGTCTGGAGCCCCCGCTCGCCGCCCGCTACCCGCGCGAGCTGTCCGGCGGGCAGCTGCAGCGGGTGGCCGTCGCCCGGGCCCTGGCCACCGGGCCCGAGCTGCTGGTCTGCGACGAGCCCACCTCCGCCCTGGACCGCAGTGTGCAGGCCCGACTGCTCGACCTGCTCACCGAGCTGCGCGAACGCACCGGCCTGGCCTACCTGTTCATCTCCCACGACCTCGCCGTCGTCCGCCACCTCGCCCACCGGGTGCTGGTGCTGCGGCACGGCCGGGTGGTCGAGGAGGGGCCCGTCGACCGCCTCTGGGACTCCCCCGCGCACCCGTACACCCGGGCGCTGCTGGAAGCCGCCACCGGCACCGTCCCCTCCGCCACCGGCACAGCCCCTTCCGCGCCCTGACCGACACCGCTCCCCGCCCTGACCGACACCGCTCCGCGCTCCGCACCACCGAACCGACGAGGAAACACCATGACGCGCACCGCCCGTACCCGTTCCAGAGCCGTCGCCCTGTCGGCCGCCGCCGTCCTGCTCACCGCGGCCGCCGGCTGCGCCGGGTCCGGCGGCGGCTCCACCGGGGCGGGCGGCGGCGACGGCCGCGGCGGGACCCTGGTCATCGGCGCCACCGGCAAGCTGCCCAACACCGACACCGTGATCGGCGGCGCGGGTTTCGAGGGCAAGCGGCTGGTCTCCTTCCAGCTCTACGAGGGCCTCACCCGCTACGAGTTGCTCAAGGGCACCGACAAGCCGCCGACCGTCACCGGCGCCCTCGCCACCGACTGGCAGGTCGCGGCCGACCGCAGGACCTGGACCTTCACCCTCCGCCAGGGCGTGAAGTTCCAGGACGGCACCCCCTTCGACGCCGACGCCGTGGTCTTCAACCTGGCGCGCTACCTCGACAAGGGCAGCCCCGAGTACACCGACGCCCTCGGCGCCGCCGCCGCGGAGTACGCGGGCGACATCGCCTCCTACCGCAAGACCGACGCCGACCACGTCGAACTGGTCACCAAGGAACCCAACGGCCACTTCCCCGAGGACCTCGCGCACGTCCTGATCGCCAGTCCCACCGCCGTCCGCAAGGCCGGCTCGGCGAACTTCGCCCAACACCCGGTCGGTACCGGCCCGTTCTCCTTCGTCTCGCAGACCGAGGGCCAGCAGATCGAGCTCACCGCCAACAAGGACTACTGGCGCGGCGCCCCCAAGCTCGACCGCCTCGTGATCAAGGCGCTGCCGGACGCCGCCGCCCGCACCGCGGCCCTGCGCTCGGGCGGCGCGAACTGGATCGAGTACCCGAACCCGGACGACATCGAGAGCCTCAAGGCCGACGGCGTCACGATCGCCACCAACAGCTACGACCACCTCTGGTACTGGATCCTGGACACCTCCAAGGCCCCCTGGAACAACCCGCTGGTCCGCAAGGCCGCCAACTACGCGATCGACCGCAAAGCCATCGCCGACAATCTGCTGCACGGCACCGCCGACCCGGCCTACCAGGCCGCGCCGCGCGCCACCGCCGCCTACGACCCCGCCGGCGACGCCTACTCCTACGACCCGGCCAAGGCCCGGCAGTTGCTCACCGAGGCCGGCGTACCGAACGGCTTCGGCACCTCCGTCACGGTGCCCACCGGCGGCAGCGGCAACCTGCTGCCGGTGCCGATCGCCGAGGCCATCCAGCGGGACCTCTCCGCCGTCGGCATCAAGGTCGAACTGCGCACCACCGACTGGACCACCCTGATCGGCGCCGAGGCCAAGGGCCAGGTCGCGCTCGGTTCCGACGCCGTCGCCCAGTCCACCACGCTGTTCCAGTCCGAGGCACTGCTGCCGCTGTTCATCGGCTCCACGAGCCCGTTCTGGACCGGCCACTACGCGAACCCGCAGGTCGACGGGTTGCTCGCGTCCTCGGCCGCCGACGCCGACCAGGCCGCCCGGCAGGCCGGCTACCGCAGGGCCCTCACCCTCGTCACCCAGGACGCGCCCTGGCTGTTCGTGGTCAACGACCGCAACCCGCGGGCCCTTTCGCCGAAGGTCCACGGGCTCGTGCAGCCGCAGTCCTGGTTCCTCGACCTGACCACGGTCCGGGTCGGCTGAGGCTGACCGACGTCCCCTCTCCGACACCACCCCCAGCACCACCCCCGAGCACCACTGGAAGGACAACCGTCCGATGACCACCCCGCACCCGCCGCACCACCACACCGACACCGAGCCGCCCAAGTGGGGCATCACCCTGCCCCTGCCGGGCCTGACCATCGACCGGCACCGCTTCCTGGTCGAACGGCTGCCCGACCTCGGCTACACCGACGTGTGGAGCGCCGAGGGCGGCGGCACCGACGCCTTCACCCCGCTGGCCGCCACGGCGGCGTGGTCCCCGTCCCTGCGGATCGCCACCGGCATCGTCCCGGTGCACACCCGCGGCCCGGCGGTGCTCGCCCAGACCGCCGCGACACTCGCCCAACTCGCCCCCGGACGACTCCTGCTGGGCATCGGCGCCTCCGTCCCCGCGCACGTCACCGACATCAACGGCATCCCCTTCGACGAGCCGTTCAAGCGCACCCGGGACGTGCTGCGCTTCGTCACCCGGGCACTGCGCGGCGAGTACGTCACCGGCGGGTTCGACACCTTCGACATCACCGGCTACCGGCTGCCGCACCCGCCCGCCGACCCGGTCAAGGTGATCCTGGGCGCGCTGCGGCCCAACATGCTCCGGCTCGGCTTCACCGAGGGGGACGGCGCCATCACCAACCTGCTGTTCCCGCACGACGTGCCGAAGATCCTTGAGACCGTCGGCCCGCAGCCGCCAGGCAAGGAGCTGGTGGTGAAGGTCTTCGTCTGCCCCACCGAGGACACCGACTACGCCCACCGCGCCAGCCGGCCCTTCCTCGCCTGGATCCTCAACCGCGAGCCGTACCGGAAGTTCCACGAGTGGCTGGGCCACGGCGAGTTGCTCGCCGAGACCCACCGCCGGTGGGCCGAGGGGGATCCGGAGGGCGCCCAGAAGGCCCTGCCGGACGAGGTCGTCGACGGACTCTTCGTCAGCGGCTCCCCCGAGGAGTGCCGCGAACGCATCCTCGCCTACCACCGCCCGGGCGTCACCACCATCCAGCTGTACGTGTCGCTGCCGCCCGAGGTGTTCGTCAGCCGGGCCAAGCTGCTCGACACCCTGGCCCGGCTCGGCCCGGCCGCCCGCTGACCCGCCGCCGTTCCGTCCGATTCCCATCCGAGGAGAGCCCGTGCCCCTGGAGATCCGCGGCGGGGTCCGCGCCGCACCCGTCCCCGGCGACACCCCGCAGGAGCGCCAGGCCCTGCGCTGGGCCCCCGACGGCCGCGACCGCACCGCCGACCCCGCGTATGTCGCCCGCACCGCGCGCGAGAACGAGGAGGACGGGCTGGACAGCGCCCTGGTGGTGCAGTCCAGCTCGTGGCCCGACCCCTGGCTGGTGGCCTCCTGGGCGCTGGCCGCCACCACCCGGCTGCGCATCGCCGTCGCCCACCGGGTCGGCACCACCGCGCCGACCGTCGCCGCCCGTTCCCTGGCGACCCTGGACCGCCTCTCCGGCGGACGGGCGGCGGCACACGTCATCATCGGCTCCAGCGACCGCGACACGGCCCGCGACGGCGACCTCCTCGACAAGGCGGAGCGCTACCGCCGGGCCGAGGAGTACCTCGACCTGTTCACCCGCTACCTGACCGCCGACCGGGACATCGACCACAAGGGCGAGTTCTACACCGTGGCCGCCGCCCGCCCCGGCCTGCACCCGAGACCGGGCGGCGAGCTGCTCTCCTTCGGCGGCTCCTCACCGCAGGGCCTCGACCTCGCGGCCCGCTACGCGCAGGTGTACGCCGTCAGCCCGCTGCCGCTGCCCGACACCCGGCGGCGGATCGCCCAGGCCCGCGCCGCGGCCGCCGTCCACGGCCGGTCCCTGCGGATCTGGCGGCACGTCACCGTCGTCCTCGCCGACACCGACGAGGAGGCCCGCGACCGGGTCCGCCGACTGCGCCGGGACGCCCTGCGCCTCACCTCCGGCGGCGCCGGCGGCCGCTGGCGGGAGGCCGTCCAACTCGACCGCGACCGCGAGCGCGGCCACTCCGACCCCGCCCACGGCGACGAGCAGGTGGCCGCCTACGTCCGCCGCTCCCTCAGCGCCGCCTACGCCGGCTCCCCGGCCGCCGTCGCGGCCCGGATCGGGCTCCTCCGCTCGGCGGGCGTGGACATCGTCCAGCTCGACCTCGCCGTCGAGACCGACCACGACCGGGAGCTGCGCCGCTCCCTCGTCCGCCACCTCCGCGCCGGCCTCGGCACCCCGGCCGACCGCCGCGACTGGTGAACACGCCACCGCCCGGACCCCGGACCGCCTCAGCCGTACAGCGCCACCCTCGGCTGGACCGTGCCCGGGGAGGCCTTCAGCACGGTGAGCCGGTAGTACTGGGTCAGCGTGTGGTGGCTGTGGAGGACCAGTTTCGCCGAGGTGAGGCCGGTGTACAGCGTGCCGGTCTGGCTGGCCAGTGGCACGGTCTTCCAGGCGCCGCCGACCAGGATCTCGAGCTTGATGTTCCCCGGGGTGAGGAAGGGCCCGTTGTCGGGTGACTCGACGAGGATCTGCGGGGCGATGGTCTGGTCCGCCCCCGTGGGGTTGCGGTAGGTGACGGTGATCCGGTGCGCCGCGTGGTCGGACGGCAGCGGGCTGTTGGGCAGGTCGACGAAGGAGGTCGGCGCGGCGACGGCGACCGCCTGCGGGGCGGAGGCCACGGCGGCGGCCGCCGGTGAGGGCAGTGTGAAAGCGGCGGCCGGCAGGGCGGCGAGGGCGGTCAGGGCCAGGGCCCGGCCGAAAATCTTCCTGGTCGGCATGGCGGCCTCCTTCGATCGTTCTCGGGTCCCCCGGGAGTCCGCCGGCCGGACCGTACCCGTCCACCCTGCACTCCGATGGCGCAACGCGCATCCGCGCCGGACCGGCGGCCCCCGGGGTCCACGGCCGACGGGGCCGGTGGACCGGTAGATTTCGGTCCCCCACCACCACCCGAGGGAGCGCCCGTGCCCGCCCGGCCCAGCCTGCTGTACGTGACCGACCTGGCCTACCCGGCCCGCGGCCGCCGCTACGGCGACGAGGACGTCTTCCTCACCTCCCGGCTGCGGGAGTGGTTCGACCTGGCCCTGTGCCACCCGCTCGACGCCCGGGCCCTGATGGCTCGCTTCGACGCGGTCGTCGTGCGCAACAGCGGGCCGGTGCTGCACTACCGGGAGGAGTACGCCCGTTTCCGGGACCGGGCCCTGGCCGACGGCGTGCGGGTCTACAACCCGCTGACCGGGCGGGGGGACATGGCCGGGAAGCAGTACCTGCTGGACCTGACCGAGACCGGCCACCCGGTCATCCCCACCGTCGACCGGCCGCAGGACCTCGCCCGGCTGCCCGCCGCCGACCGCTACGCGGTCAAGCCCAAGGAGGGCGCCGACAGCATAGGCCTGCGCTTCCTCGCCCCCGAAGAGCTGGAGGGTCCGGACGGTCCCGCGTGGGGCGAGGTGCTGGTCCAGCCGCGGATCGACTTCCGGTACGAGGTCTCGTTCTACTTCGTGGACGACGCCTTCCCGTACGCCCTGCACGCCCCCGACCCGGCCCGCCGCTGGGTGCTGGAGCCGTACGAGCCGAGCCCGGCCGACCTCGGGTTCGCCCGGCGCTTCGTCGACTGGAACACGCTCGAGCACGGGATCCAGCGGGTGGACGCCTGCCGGGCGCCCGACGGGCGCCTGCTCCTGGTCGAGCTGGAGGACCTCAACCCCTACCTGTCCCTCGACCTGGTCCCCGAGGAGACCCGGGAGCGCTTCGTCCGGGCCATGGCCGGCTCGCTGCGCCGATTCCTGGCTCTGCCGGGCTGACCGACGGACAGGCGGACCGACGGACGGGCGGACCGACGGACGGGCTGCCCCGGGGCCTCACTGCCGGGGGACGCCCCCGACGAAGTCCTTCAGGGCGTCCATCCGGGTCCGCCGCCCGGGCGGGTAGCGGCGCAGCGAGCGCTCGGCCCGGCGCGAGCCCGGCCGGTAGCGCCAGCGGGCCCACGGCGAGTCGGGTTTGGCCAGCCGCAGGCAGGCGACCAGCGCGATCAGGGGCACCAGCAGCCCGATCACGCCGACCGCCGTCTTGCCCTTGAGGATCGCCCCGACGGAGAACAGCAGGTTGACCAGCAGCAGCACGGCGAAGGTCAGATGGGCGGCGGCGCCCTGGCCGGTGTCGGAGAACGGGCTGAACCCGGCGACCAGCAGCAGTCCGACCGCCACCGCCAGGAAGGTCGCGTCGACGGACTTGCGGCCTTCGCGCGTCCAGTAGACGTCCTCCAGGTGCAGCCACAGCGCGTACTCGTCGAGGGTGAGCGCGGCGCCGGCGCCGAACAGCGCGGCCAGGACCTGCACCCCGGGGGTGTCCGGGCGGTAGGCGAACTCCATCGCGCCGGCCACCAGCATCGCGAGGATGCCGTACACCTGGTGGTGCACATGGGTGCCGCCGACCTCGACGTTGCGGAACGGCCCGCGCCCGGCCCGGATCAGCCGGGTGACCACCCGGGTGCCCACGAAGGTGAGCACGAACGCACCGACCATCCACAGGCCGATGCCGTGGTTGGGCACGGTCACCACCACCTCGACCTCGGTGTCCGCGAAGCCCACGGCCGCGGCGTCCCGTCAGTGGCCGTGCGGGGCGTGTGCTCCGCAACACTCGCGCCGTCGCGGCCCGTTACCCTCCGGCACCACGCACCTCCGCACCATGCCGCGCTGATCTGCCCGGGGCGGTCGGACGGGCCCGGGGCCTCTACTGCCCAGCGTATCCGGATCAAGCGGAAGGGGCCCGCACGGGCGGGCCCCTTCGCGATCACTCGGTCTGCGGGAACAGGACTACAGGTTGGAGCACTGCCCGAGCCTCGGCCCGGTCACCGTGTTCGGGTGTCCGTCGTTGGTGGGCGGCGGGGTGTTGCCGGCGCAGGAGAGCATCCCGCCGATGGTGTTGCTCTCGATCTCCGCGCGGGTGTCCTCGGGGAACGGACCGGTGCCGGTCGTGCCCTGGACCTGGACCGATCCGGTCACCTGGTTGGCGATGACCTCCAGGCCGCCGTGGTTGCTGCCGAGCAGCAGGGAGCCGTTGAGCCGGTTGCCGGCGCAGCCGTCGTCACCGGGGTCGCCGACGAGCACGAAGCCGGTCGAGCTGTAGACGCTGGTCGTGATGCCGACCGTACTTCCACACAGGGCGAAGAGCGTGCCGTTGGAGGACAGGACGGCCCCGTGGACGGTGGAGCCGCTGATGAACAGCGCGCCGCCGCCCGGGTTGTGGACGGTGCCGTTGACGGTGGCGCCGACGACGCAGGTGCTGTCACCGGTCGCGACCACGTCGCCGACGGTCCCGGTGATGGTCCTGGTGCAGCTCACCGTCTGGGTGATCGACTCCAGGCTGCCCGCCAGGTAGTTCCCGTCGCCGCTGTACTGGGCGGTGATGGTGTGGGTGCCCGGCAGCAGGTTCGCGAAACTCACCTGGGTGCGGCCGCAGTTGGTGCCGCCGCCGGGGGTCAGCGTGCCGGTGCCGAGCAGGGTCGTGCCGTCCCGGAAGGTGACGGTCCCGGTGGGCGGCAGGCTCGGGTTGGTGCTGGGGAACGCCGGACACACGGTGTCGGTGAAGGTCACCGCGTGACCGAAGGGCGACGGGTTCGCCGATGGCGTGAGGGTCGTGTCGACCGGTGCCTTCTCGACGTTCTGGACGAGGGTCATCGCCGTGTCGCCCACGAAGTTCGGGTCGCCGCTGTAGGTGGCGTCCACGTTGTGCGGGCCGGGGCTGAGGGAGGCGATGTCGTCGGAGGTCGCCGTGCCGGTCGTGGTGTCGACGGGAACCGGGCTGCCGAGCTGGGTGCCGTCCACCGCGAAGGTGACCGTGCCGCCGTCCGGTACGGGCACGACGGTCGCGGTGAAGTGCACCGGCTGGCCGTACAGCGAGGGGTTGGACGAGGAGGACAGCGTCGACTTGGTGAACTGCGGGACGCTGAAGAAGATCGTGTCGGTCGGCTGCGCGGTGGTCTGGCCGAGGCCGTTGAGGTTGCCGATGAACGCCCCGTAGAAGGTGTTCCCGACGGCCTTGAGCTGCTGGTAGTCGCCGAAGAGCCGCTCGTTGGGGTTGCTCGCGGTGCCGACCTTGGTGGTGTACGACTGCAGGACGGTGTCGGTGAAGGTCGCGCCGTGGTCGGTGCTGCGGGCGAGGTGGGCGGTGAACTCGGGGAAGCCGCCGGCGTTGGTGCCGTCGTTGGTCAGGTAGAGGACCCCGACCGTCCCGTCGTTGAGGACCGCCACGGAGGGCAGCGCCGCGTTGGTCGAGGCGGAGACGTTGACGGCGCCGCCGACGTTCATGCCGCCCGTGCCGTTGTCCGTGAGCCGGCGGATCCGGATCTGGTTGTTGCCGGAGACGTCCGCGCCGTAGGCCACGTAGACGTCGCCGTTGGTCGGGTCGACGGCGACGTGGTCGACGCCGCCCTGGAGGGAGTTGACCCCGCCGAACTTGTAACCGGCGTTGCCCTGGCGGGTGTTGTCCGTGGAGACGGCGATGCCGTCCGTGCTCCCGCCCAGCGTCCAGTTCTGTCCGGCGTCGGTGGACCGGTTGAGCATCAGGGTGACGTTCTCCGGCTGGGTGGTCCCGCCGCCCTGCTGGTAGAGGGCGTACATGGTGCCGTTGCGCCGGTCGGCGGCCAGCCGGAGCCCGCCGTTGATGACGCCGCCGCTGAGCGCGCCGGTGCCGGCCACGTTGTCCCGGTCGAAGTTGACTGGCGGCGTGTTGTTGGCGTTGTGGGAGACGTTCACGCGGTCGTGCGGGACGCCGCCGCGGAAGTCCTGGTAGGCGACGTAGACGTTGTCCTGGCTCGCCGTGCCGGTGTCGCGGTTGACGATCAGCCAGGGCTGGTCGGCGTTGGTGCCGGTGGCGCTGGTGATCTGGGTGGTGGTGGGCGTCGGGTTGTTCCAGCTCCACGACGCCAGTTTGGTCGGGTCGGTGGTCGAGCCGGTGACGATCTGGTTCCCGCCGGTCAGGAAGGTGGCGTAGAGGGTGCCGTTGCGGCCGAAGTCGATCGTCTGGTCGTTCGGGCCGCCCGAGGTGTTCGCCACGCCCGGGGGCGGCGGGATGGTGGCCTCGTCCTTCCAGGTGATCCCGCCGTCCGCCGAGTACAGCAGGTCGGCGTTGCCGTTCCAGGGGAAGGTGAAGCGGGTGATGGCGACCTGCTGGGGGTTGGCGGGGTTCATCGCGACGGAGGCCTCGCCGAACGTGGTGGCGCCGACGGCCGCGTCCGCGTCGACGACGTACACGCCCGGCGTCCTGACCGCCGGCCGCACCCTCCTGGGGCTCGTCGGGACGGTGCGTGGCGAACGGTCCGGCGGCTGGTCGCTGCCGTCCTGGACCGAGGGTGCCGACGGGCTCTCGGCCGCCCACGCGTGCGCCGACACCAGGGCCGGACCGGCGGCCAGGGACAGCGCCAGGGCCGCGCCGAGCGACCGTCTGAACAGGTCCGGTCGTGGTCGGGGTCTTACGGGTTCCACCGGCGGTTCCTTTCGAACGAGCACACAGAGTGGTCACAGTGTGTGGAGGCCGGAACCCGGACGATCGTCGGGCGCGAGCGCCGTACACTCGTTCGCCCACCGAATCACCCCCTTCGGACGAGCGACGCACCCCGGAACGCACCGCCGCCCCGGGAGCGGTCTCCCGGGGCGGCAGGGCTCACACGGCGTCAGGACGCGCACGGCGCCAGGACTGACGTGGCGTCAGCAGATCCGCGGCAGCTGTTCGCCCATCGGCAGGTCCACCACCCTGGTGCCGCCGAAACCGGTCCGGGCGACGACCATGCCGGGGTGCTCCCCGACGCACTCGCCGATCACCACCGCCTCCGCGCCGAGCGGGTGGGCGCGCATGGCGGCGAGGACCGCGTCCGCCTCCCGGCGCGGCACGAAGGCGACGAGCTTGCCCTCGTTGGCGACGTACATCGGGTCCAGGCCCAGCAGTGCGCAGGCGTTGGCGACCGCGTCGGGGACGGGGACGGCCCGCTCGCTGATGGTCACGCCCACTCCGGCGGCGGCCGCGATCTCGTTGAGCGCCGCCGCCAGCCCGCCGCGGGTGGGGTCGCGCAGCACGTGCAGGTCGGGGGTGACGGCGAGCATCGCCTCGACCAGGCCGCCGAGCGCCGCGCAGTCGCTGCGCACCTCGACCCCGAACTCCAGGCCCTCCCGGACGCTCATGATCGCGACCCCGTGCAACCCGATCGGCCCGCTGACGATCACCACGTCGCCGGGGACGGCCCGCTGCGGCCGGATGTCGACCCCGGCGGGCACCAGGCCGATGCCGGCGGTGTTCAGGTAGATGCCGTCGCCGTGCCCGGCCTCGACCACCTTGGTGTCCCCGGTGGCCACCTCGACCCCGGCGGTCCGGGCGGCGGTGCCGAGCGCCCGGGCCACCCGGTCGACCACGGACATCTCCACCCCTTCCTCCAGGATGAACCCGCAGGACAGGTACGCCGCCCGGGCCCCGCTCATCGCGAGGTCGTTGACCGTGCCGTTGACGGCGAGGTCGCCGATGCTGCCGCCCGGGAAGAACAGCGGCCGGACGACGTAGGAGTCGGTGGAGAAGGCCAGCCGGGCCCCGCCGAGCTCCAGGACGGCCGAGTCGCCGAGCCCTGCGAGGGCCGGGCCGCCGAACGCCGGCGCGAAAAGGTTCTCCACCAGTTCGGTGGACATCGCCCCGCCGCCGCCGTGCCCCATCACCACCCGGGGGTGGTCGCGCAGCGGCAGCGGGCAGCTCCAGCCGGCGAAGTCGGGCGCGGGCGGGGCGTCGGGGGCCGCGGCCCCGGTGAGGATTTCGGTGTCAGCCAACGGGGCTCGCCTCCTGAGCAGCGACCGGCGCGCTCAGCCGCCGGTAGAGGTAGTACGCGGCGCAGGCGCCCTCGCTGGAGACCATGGTGGCGCCGAGGGGGGTGCGCGGGGTGCAGACCGTGCCGAAGGCCTCGCACTGGTGGGGCTTCAGCAGTCCCTGCAGCACCTCGCCGCTGCGGCAGGCGGCGGGTTCACATGTGGTGATCCCCGCGACGTCGAAGCGGTGTTCGGCGTCGTGGTCCCGGTAGTGCGGCGCGAGCCGCCAGCCGCTCTGCGGGATCACGCCGATGCCGCGCCAGGGGCGGTCGGCCACTTCGAAGACGTCCTCCAGCATGGCGCGCGCCGCCGGGTTGCCCTCCGGCCGGACGGCCCGCGGGTAGGCATTGTCGACGGTGTGCTCCCCGCGCTCCAACTGCCGTACGGTGCGCCGGATTCCCTCCAGGATGTCGAGCGGTTCGAAGCCGGTGACCACGATCGGCACCCGGTGGCGGTCGGCGAGCGCCGGGTACTCGTCGGTGCCCATCACGCTGCACACGTGACCGGCGGCGAGGAAGCCCTGGACCCGGCAGTCCGGCGACGCCATGATCGCGTCGATCGCCGGGGGCACCCGGACGTGCGAGACCAGCATGCTGAAGTTCCGCAGGCCCTGCTTCCTGGCCAGGTGGACGGCCATCGCGTTCGGCGGCGCGGTGGTCTCGAAGCCGATGCCGAAGAAGACGACCTCCCGGTCCGGGTTCTCCCGCGCGATCCGCAGCGCGTCGAGCGGCGAGTAGACCACCCGGACGTCGCCGCCCTCGCCGCGGACCCGGAACAGGTCGCGGTCGGTGCCGGGCACCCGCAGCATGTCCCCGAAGGAGCAGAAGATCACCTCGGGCCGGGCGGCGATCGCCAGCGCACGGTCGATCATCTCCAGCGGGGTGACGCACACCGGGCACCCCGGCCCGTGAATCAACTCGACTTCCTCCGGCAGGAGTTGGTCGATGGCGTGCCGGATGATGCTGTGCGTCTGACCGCCGCACACCTCCATCAGCGCCCACGGCCGGGTGACCGTGGCCCTGATGTCCGCGAGCAGGCCCTCGGCCAGCTCCGGGTTGCGGAACTCCTCCAGGTACTTCACCGTCCGGCCTCCTCAGCCGCTCGCGCCGCGTCCTGCCCCGCCACCGCGTCCTGCTCCGGCACAGCGTCCTGCTCCGCCGCCGCGTCCTGCTCCGGCACCGCTGCGAACGCCCCCGCGGCGAACTCGCCCGCCGCCTCCCACGGGTCGCCGAACTCCTCCTGCAGCAGCCCGAGTTCCTCGAACAGGGCGAGGGTGCGCCGGGCCGACTCCTCGTCCAGTCGCTGCAGCGCGAAGCCCACGTGGACGATCGCGTAGTCGCCCACCGCGAGGTCGGGCAGGTACTCCAGACACACGTCCTTGATCACCCCCCCGAAGTCCATGACCGCCATCCGGGTCCCGTCCCGCTCCCCGATCTCCGTCACCCTGCCGGGTACCGCCAGGCACATCCGCTCTCACTCCTCCCGGGTGGCCGCCGAGCGGGCGGCCACCATCAGCTGGCCGAGCGCCAGCCCTCCGTCGTTGGGCGGCACCCGGCGGTGCCGCAGCACGGTGAAGCCGTCCTCCCCGAGGCCGCGCGCGCAGGCCGAGGAGAGCAGGGCGTTGGCGAAGACGCCGCCGCTGAGCGCCACCGTGGTCGTGCCGTACCGCTCCCGGACGGCCGCGCACACCCGGCGGACCAGGTCGGCCACCGCGGCGTGGAAGCGTGCGGCGACCAACCCGACGGGCGCGCCCGCGGCCACGTCCGCCACCACCGCGGCCAGCACCGGCCCGGGGTCGGCGAGCCAGCCGTCCGCCCGGGCGGGCAGCCCGAATCCGTAGCCCGCCACCGCACCGAACTCGGCGGCGGCCGCCTCCAGTTCGATCGCCGCCTGGGCCTCGTACCCGGCCCGCTGGCAGATCCCGGCGAGCGAGGAGACCGCGTCGAAGAGCCGGCCCATGCTGGAGGTCGGCACGCAGTTCAGGCCGCGCTCCAACTGCCGCTCCAGCATCCGAAGTTCGTCCGCCGGGCAGGCCGCGACCGGCGGCAGCCCGGCGGTCCAGGGCAGTCCGGCGGCGCGCAGGTGCGCCAGCGCGGTCCGGTACGGGCGTTCGACCGCCGTGTCCCCGCCGGGCAGCGGCACATAGCCGAGGTGGGCGAGGCGGCGGAACCCGTCGTAGTCGGCCAGCAGTACTTCGCCGCCCCAGATCGCGCCGTCCTCGCCGTAGCCGGTGCCGTCGAAGGCCAGGCCGAGCACCGGCCGGCTGCCGTCCAGGCCGTGCTCGGCCATCACGGCGGCGATGTGCGCGTGGTGGTGCTGCACCTGGCGCACCGGGCGGCCGGCGGCGGTCCGCTCGGCGTGCCGGACCGAGCGGTAGCCGGGGTGCCGGTCGGTGACCAGCAGTTCGGGGCGCACCCCGGTGACCGTGCCGAGCTGGTCGACCGCGCGGTCGAAGGCGCGCAGCGTGGCAAGGTCGTCCATGTCCCCGATGTGGCCGGACAGCCAGGCGTAGCCCTCGCGGGCCAGCGCGAAGGCGTTCTTCAGGTCGCCGCCGACCGCGAGCGCCGGGCGGACGGGCACCGGCAGGGGCAGCGGCAGCGGCGCGTATCCGCGTGAGCGGCGCAGCGGCAGCTGTTCGCCGTCCACCACCCGCACCACCGAGTCCTCGCACGGGACGTGGATCGGCCGGTCGTGGGTGAGCCAGCCGTCGACCAGCGGGGCGAGCTTCTCCAGGGCCTCCCGGTCGTCGGTGACGATCGGCTCGCCGGAGAGGTTGGCGCTGGTCATCACCAGCAGGTCCGGCCCCGGTGCGGCGAGCAGCAGATGGTGCAGCGGCGTGTAGGGCAGCATCACCCCGAGGTCGGGGCTGCGTGGGGCCACCGCCTCGAACTCGGGCGATGGCGCTCCGGTGCGGCGCAGCAGGACGATCGGCCGTACCGGTCCGGTGAGCAGTTCCCGCTCGACCGGGCCGAGCGGCAGCAGGCCGTCGACGGTGGCGAGGTCACGGGCCATCAGCGCGAAGGGCTTGTCGCCGCGCCGCTTGCGGCGGCGCAGCAGGGCGACGGTGCCGGCGTCGCGCGCGTCGCAGGCCAGGTGGTAGCCGCCGATGCCCTTGACGGCGAGGACCGTCCCGGTGGCCAGCAGCCGGCGGGCCTCGGTGAGCGCGTCCTCCCCGGCGAGGTCGGCGTGCCCGGGCACGGTCAGCGCGAGCTGCGGCCCGCAGGCGTGGCAGGCGACCGGCTGTGCGTGGAAGCGGCGGTCGGCCGGGTCGGTGTACTCCCGGGCGCAGTCCGCGCACATCGGGAAGCCGGCCATGGTGGTGTTGGCGCGGTCGTAGGGCAGGCCGGTGACGATGGTGTGCCGGGGGCCGCAGTTGGTGCAGCTGATGAAGGGGTGCCGGTGGCGGCGGTCGGCCGGGTCGGCGAGTTCGGCGAGGCAGTCGGCGCAGACGGCGACGTCGGGCGGGATCAGGGTGGCCCGGGGCCCGTCGGTCCGGGACGGGGTGATGGCGAAGCCCGTCGCGCCGGTGGCGGTGAGCGGCGCGTGTTCGACGGAGGCGACGTGCGCGAGCGGCGGCGCGTCGCCGGCCACCCGCCGGCAGAACGCCTCCACCGCCTCGGGGCTGCCCTCGACCTCGGCCAGGACGCCTTCGCCGGTGTTGGTGACGCTGCCGGCCAGGCCGAGTTCACCGGCCAGGGTGAAGACGAAGGGCCGGAAGCCGACCCCCTGGACGAGGCCGCGGACGGTGACCTGCCGCCGCTCGCGGTCGAGTGCGCGGGGACCGACCGTCACGGGGCCTCCCCGACCACCGCGTTCTCGTGCCCGTGCCCGTGCTCGTGTCGGTGCCCGTGCTCGTGCTCGTGCTCAGGCCTGTGCTCGTGCCCGTGCTCGTGCTCAGGCCCGTGCCCGTGCCCGTGCCCGTGCTCATGGGGGGTGGCAGCCATCACCGGCCGGTGCGGCTCGGCGCCGTCCAGGACGGCCAGCGCCCGCTCCAGCAGCGCCCCGACGCCCTGCCCGGTGCGGGCCGAGGTGTGCACCACCTCCACCCCGGGGTTGACCCGGCGGATGTTCGCCGTGAACGTGGCCTCGTCGAACTCGGCCGCCACGGCGAGGTCGGTCTTGGTCACCAGCACCAGGTTGGCCAGCCCGAAGGCGGTCGGGTACTTGAGCGGCTTGTCCTCGCCCTCGGTCACCGAGGCGAGCACCACCCGCAGCGACTCCCCGAGGTCGTACGAGGCCGGGCAGACCAGGTTGCCGACGTTCTCCACGAAGAGCAGCCGGCAGTCCTGCGGCAGCCAGCCGTCCAGGTGTCCGGCGAGCATCCGTGCCTCGAGGTGGCAGAGCCCGTCGGTGAGCACCTGCTTGACCGGCGCGCCCGAGCGGGCCAACCGTAGCGCGTCGTTCTCGGTGGCGAGGTCGGCGGTCAGCGCGGCGACCGGCACCCCGCGCCGCCGGGCCAGCCCCAACTCGGCTTCCAGCAGGGCGGTCTTGCCGCTGCCGGGGCTGGAGAGCAGGTTCACCGCGACCGTCCCCCGGGCGGCCAGCGCCGCCCGCAGCTCGCGGGCGCTGTCGTCGTTGCGGGCGAGGACCGCCTGGCGGAGGTCGACCGTGCGGCACATCGGCATCAGCCTTTCTGTTCGGCCGGGACGTCCGGGCGCTCGGCCCACTCGACGTCGAGGATCTGGAGCTCGCGCCCGGACAGCAGCTCGACGCCGCCGCCGGAGCAGCTGGGGCAGCCGAGGTCCGGCGGCATGCCGACGGCCCACTCGGTGTCGCAGGGCACGCACCGGGCCCGCGCCGCGACCGGCTCGGTGTGCAGCACCGCGCCCTCCACCAGCGTTCCGGCGCAGGCCAGTTCGAAGCAGAAGTCGAGGGCCTGGGGGACGACTCCCGCCAGCTCGCCCACCTGCAGCCGCACCCGGGCCACCCCGGCGGCCCCGTGGTCACGCGCGGCCGCGTCGACCTGTTCGACGACGGCGGCGGCGATCGACATCTCGTGCATCGGTCCCTTCCCACGGCGGGCGGTCGGCGCGCCCCACGACCAGGCGGGCCTCCCGACAAGGCGCGCCCCATTACAAGGCGCGATGGCGGCCACGGCTCGAAGCCGCGCCGCCACCGCGCCCGGGGCTGCACCGTTCGCAGCAATTCGCGGCTCACATCCGTGAGATCCGCAGGTACCGCTTGAGGTCCGGCAGGCTCTGCCAGACCAGTGCGCCGAGCCCCGCCAGCAGGGCCGTGCAGAACAGTTTCCTCAGCATGGTGTTGTCTCCCTCTCCGACTGTGTGGCCTCGTCCAGGACCCGCAGGACCACCTGGACCGCTTCCTCGACGGCGGCGGCGACGGGGGCGCTGAGCCCGATGCCCTCCTCCAGTGACTCCGGCTCGCAGCCGACCACCAGCACCCGCCCGGGCGGCTCGCCGCCGGTGCCGGCGGCGAGCGTGGCGAGCAGCGCCAGCACCGCGTCCGGTCCCATCCGGTGTCCGTCCAGGATCGGCGCCTCCAGCGGCTCGGCGGCCGCCTCGATGAGGTAGACCGTCCCGGGCGCCCCGCCGCGGCAGGTGGCGTCCACCAGGACGGCGGTCCGGTAGCCGTCGAGCAGCCGGTACGCCAGGTCCACGCCGCGCACGCCGATGTCGACCGTCTCGACGCCGTCCGGCAGCGGGTGCGCGGCCAGCCGCCGGACGGTCT
This sequence comes from Kitasatospora sp. NPDC034023, assembly GCF_055575795.1. Lineage (NCBI taxonomy): Bacteria > Bacillati > Actinomycetota > Actinomycetes > Kitasatosporales > Streptomycetaceae > Kitasatospora > Kitasatospora sp. NPDC034023. The sequence continues at coordinate 110,492 of NZ_JBVIRY010000003.1, read as the reverse complement.
CCACGCCGAACCCGTCGTCACCGAGGAAGATGTTGCCCACCCCGGCGACCAGGACCGTCCCGCCGCTCATGCGCCCACCCCGTCCCGGACGGCGCCGTCCGGGTCGGCGCCGTCCAGCGGGGTGACCTCGTCGGGCTGGAAGTAGCGGAACCGGCCCTGGGCCCGCCACAGGTCGGCGCCCGGGTCGTCCTCCAGCGTGACGGCCAGGTGCACCGAGCCGTCGACGTCGTGCAGCACCGCCTCCACCACGCCGGTGCGCCCGTCGAGGAAGAGGTCCTGGGCGTCGGTGCGCCGCCGTCCGGGCCGCAGCAGGACCCGGCTGCCCGCGCCGACCGACCGGCCGTCGACGAGCACCCGGTCCCGCTCGGGGTCGACTGCCGGATCACTGCCCGGGTCCCACCAGGGCTGCTCCGTGTCGGCATCGGCGCCGGTGAGGTCGCGCAGCCCGCGGATGGCGCCGTGCAGGCGCTCCAGCACCTCCGGTGGCATGGAGTCCGCCAGGTCGATCACGGCCGCGGCCCGCTCGTCGGTGCCCCGGGCCTCCCGCTTCTCCTCCTCGGTCAGGGCCGCCGTCCGCAGCGCCAGGATCTCGTCGATCTCGGTCGCGTCGTAGAGGGTGCCGAGGCTCTCCGGGGCGACGCGCGGGTGGTCCTCCAGGATGATCGGCGAGGACAGCACCACCCCGCGTTCGCCGTCCGGTCCGGCCAGGACGGGCCAGGTGTGCCGGCTGCGGCAGCCCTCGACGGCCGACCGGGCCCACTCGGGCGGGTCGGTGGCCGACACGAACCGGCCGTGCTCCAGCCCCAGCAGCAGGTGGGCGGAGACCAGGGAGCGCGGCAGCGCCTCCTCACGGCTCGCCCGCCGGGGCGGCACCCAGGCGGAGACGTTCTCCACCACCGCCTTCAGCCGCTGCGCCCGGTACGGGCCGGGCAGTTCCTCGATGGTCAACCGCACCAGGCCGTCGACCTGTTCGCGGCGCCGCACCAGCCGTCCGACGGCGGTGCCGTGCTCGCGGAGCAGCTCGGTCTCGCCGACGCCCGGCAGCCGGAACGCCCGCTGCACCCCCTCGCCGATCAACTCGTCGACGGGGAGCAGGAGCTCGATCCGCTCCTCGACGCCCTCGTCCCACTCCACGAGCACCCGGTCGGCGAGTTCCAGGCGTTCCACCGGCTCGAAGCCGCCGGAGTCGGTGGCCTGTTCGACGGTGCGCCGCTGGACCCGCAGGAAGCGCAGTTCGACGGCCAGCCGGTCCTCCCGACGTGCCTCCATGACGCACTCGGTGCGCTGGTGCGAGTGCTCGCCGCCCTGCGCGGTGTACTCGGGCGGCACCAGGACGCCGAACTGCCAGCGCAGCCGGTTCTTCGCCGCCGAGGCGCGGTACGGGTAGAGCACGTAGCCCTCCAGCAGCACCGCGTCGGCGATCTGCCTGGCGGCCGCGAAGCCGCGTTCGATCCCGGCCGGGAAGGCGCTCACCGGGCCACCTCCTCGATCGCGGCGGCCGTCAGCAGCTCACGCACGGTCGCCTCCCAGGAGGGCAGGGCCTGCCGGGAGCGGTAGGCCAGCAGCGCGTCCATCACCTCGTCGGGCAGGCGCAGCCAGCCGCAGCCGGGGAAGTGCTGGTCGATCGCCTCCCGCCAGACCCGTACCGGCATCCGCACCTGGGCCTCCTTGTCCCAGGGCACCGGGGTGACCTGGAAGCCGCCGGGGCCGGCGAAGGCGGTGCCGGAGAAGAGCAGCAGCAGGGGTACGTCCCCGCCGTCGAGCGCCCGGAAGTAGCGGGCGGAGGCCACCTCCAGGTCGTAGCTGCACGGCACGGCGAGGTCGGTCTCGGTCTCGCCGGTGAAGCCGGGCACCAGCAGCGGCACGGTGGCGAACTGGATCGGGTGGAGCGTGCTCGCCCAGCGCTGCCGCTCGCCGAACAGGTCGGTCAGCCGCTCGCCCTCCGGCTCGGCGTACGACCGGCGGCCGGGTTCGATCCGCAGCTGGCACCGGAGCACCAGGGCGTGCACCCGGGTGTCGGCCGGCGCGGTGATCCGCAGCCGGAACACCAGGGTCGGCACGGCCGCGTACGGGTCGGACCGCACGCCGGTGCAGGAGAAGCCGAGCGTCGTCATGCCGTCACCGTCGCGGGCAGCGGGCGGGCCCGGGCGGCCAACCGTTCGAAGAACGCGTCGAGTTCGGCTCGCGCCTCGGCCCCGCCGTCGAAGCCGTGCCAGCACCGCCGCAGCCGGCCGACCAGCTCGTAGCAGATGTCGATCGGCACCAGGAAGCACTCGACGCGCCGGTCGGTGCGGCGCAGCAGCAGCGCCTCGACGTCCGGTTCCAGAGCGGCGGCCAGCCGGCTGCCGCCGAGGGCGCGTTCCCAGGCTTCCTCGTCCACTTCGCTCTCGGTGGCGCCGGCCGGGCCGGGGTAGAACGCGAGCAGTTGGTCCAGGACGGCGTTGCGGAACAGGAACGCCGTGCCGACCGGGATGCCCAGGACCGACCAGGCCCGCTCGTCCAACCCGCCGTCCGGGTCGGCGAGGTAGCGGTCCGGTACGGTGCGGAAGCGCCCGCCGGCCGCGGCCGGCTGCTGGAACAGCAGGCCGCAGGCGGTGCAGGTGCACGCCAGCGCCCGTTCCTCGACGTCCACCAGGTGGCGGTGGCCGGCCGGCAGGTCCCGGCCGCAGAAACCGCACTGCTCGGGGCGCGGCGGCGCCGGCTCGCGCAGTCGGCGCAGCAGGGCGGTTCCGTCGCGGGAGATCCGGCGGGTGTTCATCGCGCCTCCGCGGTCTGCGGCGGGCGGGTGGCGATCTGCAGCAGTTGCGGGTCGCGGGCCAGCTCCAGGGCCGTCACCTCGGGGGCGTGGCAGGCCAGGACGGCCTCCACGTCGCCCTCCGCGCTGCCGCAGCCGGAGGCGGTCCGGCGCAGCCGCAGGACGCCGGTGCCCGGGTCGAAGCCGAGCACCTCGACCCGCTCGGGCAGGGTCGCGAGCGCCCGGTCGATCCGGGCGGTGACGGACTCGGGGTGCAGGTCGTGCAGGAGCAGCAGCCCGGCCACCGCCGGGTCGTCGAGCATCCGTTCCAGGGCGGGCGGGGGCAGCGCCGGGACGATCCTGGCCAGCCCCTGGCCGTAGAAGTCCATCAGGTCGCGGACCAGTTGCTCGCCCGCCTGCTCGGCTCCGCTGCCGGTCAGGGCGTCCAGGGCCTCCTGGATCCGCAGCCCGGTCTGTTCGGCCGTCATGCGGTGAGCCCGCTCAGGCCGGTGGGCACGTGCATGGGCTGGACGGCGCGCCCGCCGACGTACATGTGCACGCCGCAGGGCAGGCAGGGGTCGAAGCTGCGCACCGCGCGCATGATGTCGATGCCCTTGAAGTTCTCCGGGGAGTTCTCCTCGAAGATCGGGGTGTTCTGCACCGCGTCCTCGTACGGGCCGGGCGTGCCGTAGCTGTCGCGGACGCTGGCGTTCCACGGGGTGGGCGGGTACGGGTGGTAGTTGGCGATCTTGCCGTCGCGGATCACCATGTGGTGCGAGAGCACGCCGCGCACGGCCTCGGTGAATCCGCAGCCGATCGACTCGTCCGGCACTTCGAAGCGTTCCCAGGTCTGGCTGCGCCCGGCCCGGACCTCGTCGAGCGCCTTCTCGGCGAAGTGCAGGGCGGCGGCGGCCGCGTAGGCCTGGAAGTAGGTGCGGGCCCGGTTGCGTTCGAGGGCGTTGCTCCACTGCGGGATCTTCCACTCGAAGGTGACCTCGGGCTTGGTCATCGAGCGGGGCAGGTTGATCTGCACGCTGTGGCCGGTGGCCTTGATGTAGCCGATGTCGACCAGCCCGGACAGCGCGGTGGACCAGAGCCGGGCGATCGGGCCGCCGCCGGTGTCCAGGGCGAGGTGGTCCTTGCCGTCGAACCAGCGCGGGGACATCACCCAGCTGTACTTGTCGTCGAAGTTGCGCTTCTGCGGCTGCGGGATGGTGTGCTGGTTCCACGGGTGCCGGGGGTCGACCGGGTTGCCCAGCGGGTCGTGGGTGACGAAGAGTTCCTTGCCCTGCCAGTCCTCGTAGTAGGAGCTGCCGAGCAGGATCCGGATGCCGAGGTTGATCTGCGTCAGGTCGTTGGTGACGAGCTTGCCGTCCACGACGATGCCGGGGGTGACGAACATCCTGCGTCCCCAGTCCGTCATGTTGCGGTAGGTGAAGTCGCAGTGGTCCGGGTCGTTGAGGCTGCCCCAGCAGCCGAGCAGGATCCGCCGCCGGCCGACCTCCTCGTAGCCGGGCAGCGCCTGGTAGAAGAAGTCGAAGAGGTCGTCGTGCAGCGGCACGACCTTCTTCATGAACTCGACGTAGCGCATCAGCCGGGTGAGGTAGTCGGTGAACAGCTGCACGGTCGCGACCGTGCCGACGCCGCCAGGGTAGAGCGTGGAGGGGTGCACGTGGCGGCCCTCCATCAGGCAGAACATCTCCCGGGTGTACCGGCTGACCTGCAGCGCCTCGCGGTAGAACTCGCCCTCGATCGGGTTGAGCGAGCGCATGATGTCGGCGATCGTCTTGTACCCGTGGTCGCCCGCGTGCGGCGCCTCGGTGCGCTCGGCCAGTTCCAGCACGCCCGGGTTGGTCTCGCGGACCATCTTCTCGCAGTAGTCGACCCCGACCAGGTTCTCCTGGAAGATGTTGTGGTCGAACATGTACTCGGCGGCCTCGCCGAGGTTGATGATCCACTCGCCGAGGTGCGGGGGCTTCACCCCGTACGCCATGTTCTGGGTGTAGACCGAACAGGTGGCGTGGTTGTCGCCGCAGATCCCGCAGATCCGGCTGGTGATGAAGTGCGCGTCGCGTGGGTCCTTGCCGCGCATGAAGACGCTGTAGCCGCGGAAGACCGAGGAGGTGCTGTAGCACTCCGCGACGCGCTTCTGCTTGAAGTCGATCTTCGTGTGGATGCCGAGGCTGCCCACGATCCGGGTGATCGGGTCCCAGGACATCTCGGTCAGGCCGCTGCCGTCGCCGGCCGCCCTGGTCGTCGGTGTTGCCATCGTGTCTGTCGTGTCCTTCTCTGCAGGGGGCGGAGGCGTCGGCGACGGGCCGCACACCACGGGGGCGTGCGGCCCTTCGGCGTCACCAGGGCGGTCGGTAGCCCGTGGTCAGGTGGCGCCCGGTGTGGCGCCACTTCGGTTCCTTGTCGACGGTCTTCAGCGTGATCGCGCGCAGCCGGCGGACCACCGCGCCGTACGCGCTGCTGGCTCCGGTGGAGACGCGCGAGCCGGGCGGCGGGTCCATGAAGGGCATGAACTTGTCCGGGAAGCCCGGCATGGTGCAGGCGATGCAGATGCCGCCCACGTTCGGGCAGCCGCCGATGCCGTTGGTCCAGCCGCGTTTTGTGACGTTGCACTTGACGACCGGGCCCCAGCAGCCGAGCCGCACCAGGCACTCGGGAGTGCCGTAGTCGGTGGCGAACTGGCCCTGCTCGTAGTAGCCGCCGCGGTCGCAGCCCTCGTGGACGGTGGCGCCGAACAGCCAGGTCGGCCGCAGCTTGTCGTCCAGCGGGATCATCGGCGCCGAGCCGGCCAACTGGTACAGCAGGTAGGTGAGCGTCTCGGCGAAGTTGTCGGGCTGGATCGGGCAGCCCGGCACGCAGACGATCGGCAGCCCGGCCTTGGACTTCCAGTCCCAGCCCAGGTAGTCCGGCACGCCCATCGCACCGGTCGGGTTGCCGGCCATCGCGTGGATGCCGCCGTACGTGGCACAGGTGCCGATCGCGACCACGGCGGTCGCCTTGGGGGCGAGCCGGTCCAGCCACTCACTGGTGGTGATGGGCTGGCCGGTGGCGGGGTCGTCACCGAAGCCGCACCAGTAGCCCTCCTTCTTGATCTTCTCGTTGGGGATGGACCCCTCGACGACGAGGACGAACGGCTCGATCTCGCCGCGCTCGGCCTTGAAGAACCACTCGACGAAGTTGTCCGCGCCCTGGACCGGGCCGCACTCGAAGTCGATCAGCGGCCAGTGCACGGCGACCTTGGGCAGGCCGGGCAGCGCGCCGGTGACGATCTCCTCGATGCTGGGCTGCATCGCGGCGGTCAGCGAGACGGAGTCGCCGTCACAGCTGAGGCCGGCGTTGATCCAGAGAATGTGCACCACGTCGGTGTCGGTTGTTGCAGCACCCATGAGGATGCCTCCTCGGGGATGGGAGCCGGACGAAATGGCTCAAACACAGTCATAGCAACAGTCCGGACCGGCCGCCGTTCCACGGACCCGACGGGGTCACCCCCGGGAGCGCAAGCCGGCCGGGCCGTTCGGGTCACGTCTCGGCGAGGAGCCCTGCGGGGGCGGGGCGCTTGCGGACGAACGCGGACCGCAGCGCGTGGTACGGCGATTCGGGGGTGAAGAACTGCCGGTGCATCACCGCCAGCTCCTCCTCCCGGTAGGCGGCGAGCGGCTTGGCCGCCTCGTCGGCCTCGCGCGCGGCCTTCTTCCCCGCGATCCGCCGCTGGACGGCGGGCGAGGCGGCGAGCAGCCCGGCCAGGCGGGCCGCGACCGGCCCGAACTCCTGCGGCCCGCAGTCGACGACCCGGTCCACCAGGCCGATCCGCTCGGCCGACGCCGCGGACACCGGCAGCGCCTGCCGGGTCAGCCGCTCGGCCTGCGCCGGCCCCACCCGGCGCGGCAGGGTGTACGTCCAGTACTCCGACCCGTACAGCCCCATCAGCCGGTAGTGCGGGTTGAGGACGCAGCCCCGCCGGCACCACACCTCGTCCGCCGCCAGGGCGAGCATCGCCCCGCCGGCCGCCGCGTTCCCGCCCAGGGCGGCGACCACCAGCCGGTCGGTGGTGGTGAGCACCTCGGCGACCAGGTCGTCCATCGCGGTGATGTTGGCCCAGGACTCGGCGGCCGGGTCCGGCGCGGCCTCGATGACGTTGAGGTGGATGCCGTTGGAGAAGAAGTCCCGGCCGCCGCCGAGCACCAGCACCGAGGTCGGCCGGCGCAGCGCGAAGCGGTAGGCGTCCAGCAGGCGGCGGCAGTGGTCGGTGGACATCGCGCCCCCGGGGAAGGAGAAGCGCAGGAAGCCCACCGGGCCCTCCTCGCGGTACTCCAGGTCCGTCCACGTGGACCGCCCGCCCGCGCCCGTCATCAGCGGCGCCGCCACCTCCGGCAGCGCGGGCAGCAGGGCGCCGAGCGCCGTCACCGCCGGGAGCTTGACGGTCGCGCGCCCGCCGGGCGGGCGCCGGCGCCGGAGTTCCGGGATCCACACCGCGCCGTCCGCGGTGGCCCGGCACACCGCCCCGGCCCGGGTGGCGATCAGCTCGCCCGGGCGGCCGCGCAGCAGCGGCTCCGGGTGCCCGCCGTGCAGGTACCACTCGTCGTCGCCCAGCGTGTCGAGCACCCCGGGCTGGGAGTCCGCCGCGCGGAGCTTGCGCAGGACCGTGGCGGTGGGGTCGGCCGCCCAGTCGATCCGGCGCTCCGCCTGGCGCAGGAAGGGGCGCACCCGCACCGGCTCCCGCCAGGACGGGCCGTGCTGCGGCTGCGGCGCGTACGAGCCGGAGGCGAAACGCTCGACGGCGGCCAGCACGGCCCGGACGGCGGCGTCGGAGACCTCGTTGCGGTACAGGTCGCTCTTCCCGAGCCCGGGCAGTCGGCAGGGCTCCCGGGCCCAGACCGGCCCGGCGTCCATCTCCGCCTCGGCCTGCAGCACCGTCACGCCCCAGTCGGCGGCGCCCTCCTGGATCGCCCGGTCGAGGGAGGAGGGGCCCCGGTCGCCGGGCGGGCCGGGATGGACGACCAGGCAGGTCAGCGCCGACCAGACGTCCTCGGGGATCGCGGTGCGCAGCATGGGCGCCAGCAGCAGGTCCGGCGACCGGCGGCGGATCGACGCCCGCAGTTCCTCGTCGTCCCCGGCGAGCAGGACGTCCACGGTGTGCCGCCGGTCCCGCAGTTCGGCGTGGAGGCGCTGGCTGAGGCTGTTGAAGGCGCTGGCGAGGAGCAGGATCCGCATGTCTGCCTCCGGGGGTGCGGGCGGCCGGGAACCCGGCGATCATCACCCCCGGTCCGACGGACCCCCGGCCGGTGCGGCATGCCGCGCCGCCCGTTCACCCGTGCGGCGGTCACCCGCGGGGGCCGGCCTGCGGCGGTCACCGCGCGGGTGTCAGCGGCCGGCGGTCACCGTGCGGGGGTGAAGTCCGGCAGGCGGTCCAGGCTCTCGGCGACGGCGGCGAAGCCGTACTCGAGCATCTGCTGCTCGTACTGCTCGACGGCGTCCGGGAGTTCGGCCGCGCCCCGCTGGACGGCGGTGAGCGTGCGGGCGAGCAGGGCGGCGTCGCGCAGGGCCGTGTTGGCGCCCTGGCCGCCGCTCGGCGGCATGGTGTGGATCGCGTCCCCGAGCAGGGTGACCCGGCGAGTGCCGCTCCAGTGCGGTACGGGCTCGGCGTAACGGACGGTCAGGGGGGAGCTGTTGACGACGTCGGCCTGGCGGACGAGCTCGACGAGGTCCGGGTGCCAGCCGTCGAGCAGGTCCAGCAGGTCGCCCCGGACGGCCTCCCAGGGCCTCGGCCCGGCGGGAAGGTCGCCGGTCGGCATCACCACCCAGCGCAGGTAGCTCCCGGTGTCGGGCAGCCGGACGTCGGGCGCCAGCTCGGCGGCGGCGAGCCTCGGCGGCCGACGGAACTCCATCCGGCCGAGCAGCAGGCTCGCGCCGGTGCCGTGCACCACGGTGCCGAAGCCGGGGACGAGGGCGGCGAACCGCTCGGTGAGCGGGGTGCGTCCCAGGACGGCGCTGCCGGGGAGGGTGACCACCTCGGCCCCGGGCAGCAGTTGGCGGCGCACCGCCGAGCCCACGCCGTCCGCGCCCACGAGAAGGTCGCCGACCGCGCTGCTCCCGTCGCCAAGGTGCGCCTCGACCGTGCCGTCGGCCCGCTCGGTGTAGCCGACCACGGGCTTGCCGAACTCGACCCGGTCGCCGAGCCCGGCCAGCAGCAACTGGCGCAGCACGTACCGGTCGGCGGCCGTGCCCTCGTCCGCGGTGCCGAGCCGGCGGATCTCCTGCAACTGCTGGTCGACGACCCGTCGCTCGCCCGCCATCGGCCCGGAGACGGCCGCCAGCAGGGCGTGCAGCCGCTCCGGCAGGCACGCGTGCAGAGCCGCCAGGCCGTGCGCGTTCAGGGCGATCCGGAAGCCCTGGTAGCGGCTGTGCGGGCCGTCCTCCCGCTCGAGCACCCGGACGTCCACGCCCGCCCGCAGCAGTCCGTGCGCGAGGCAGAGCCCGCCGAGTCCGGCCCCGGCCACCAGTACCTTCATGTCCACTCCCCTGTTCGTCTCCCCGCCGGAGTCGATCTTGCCGCAGGGAGCCGACCCGGTGTCAGTGAGCTTTGTGGCCGGAACCGTATGACAAACGTCACCGCTTCGAACGTCACCGGCGACCTGCGGCGGAACGCGTGGCGCGGACGGGCCGTACCATGGCGGCCTCTGGAACGAGCGGTGGGACGAAAGGAACGGGACGTGCGCGGGGGCGAGCTGGTGGGCGGTCTGGGGCGACTGGTCGGGGCGGCGGCGGGAGCTGCCGCGGGAGCCGCGGCCGGGTTGGGCGAGGCCGGGCGGCAGGCCGTCCTGCGGGGCGGCCGGGCGGCCGCCGGCGGGCGGTGGGCGCTCACGGCCCTCGGCTCCGTCGAACGGCCGCCCGTTCCCGCCACCGAGCCGTGGAAGCTGTCGGTGGGCACCCTGATCGGCCGCCACCCCCGCACCCCGGCCGTGGTGCACAAGCTGCTCGGGCTCCTCGACGGCCTCGGCGCCGTCCACCTCGGGCCGTCGCAGGTCGGCTTCGACGGCGAGGAGATCGAGTGGGACAAGGTCGTCGAGATCCGCACCCGCAACGCCTTCGAGGTGCTGACCACCACCGCCCTGGAGCACGAGGTGGACCGGATCCGCGAGTTCCTGCCGCCGGTGCCCGGCCGCAAGTGGGTCGTCACCAGGGCCGGCGAGGCGCTGGCCACCGTCGTCCTCGCGGCCCTCGAACGCGGCTCGGTCGACCAGCGCCTGGACGAACTGACCGTCCCGGCCCGGATCGTCCACCGCGGTCTGCTGGGACGCCAGCGCACCCTGGACGCGGGCGTGTTCGCCGCCGCGACGCTCGTCGTCACCGCCCGGACCGGCGAGAGCCTGATCGCCACCGCCCGCAGCCGCGGTATCCCGGTCCTGCCCGCCGAACAGCTCGCCGAGCCCACCGACGCCGCCCGGGTCGCGGCCCTGCGGGAGCGCACCGACGCCGTCGCCCGGCTGCTGAACCGCATCGAGCAGAACGACCCGGAGCCGCCGGAGGTGGAGAGCACCCGGTCGCCGGCGGCGGAGGCCGCCCGGCCGCCGCTGTCGCTCGACAAAGCCGCGAGCGACAACGGCCGGGAGCCGCAGGCCCGTTGAGCTGCATGCTCATGGAGTAGCGGCGCCACCGGGCGCGGCCCGGGCGGGCCGTCAGTGGCCGCCGCGGGGCTCCTCGCAGCCGGTGCCGTCCGGGTAGCCCGCGAAGGCGTCCGCCGCGGTGGTGGCGCTGCTCATCGTGCCCTCCAGGCACAACGGGGTGGCGTCGACCAGGAAACTGACGCCGGTCGGGCCGTTCGGGGCGACCTTCACCTTGGCGGCCGGGTAGCCGAGACCGGTGAGCAGACCACGGGTGCTGTCCGGAGCGAAGTCGCCCCGGGCGCGGAGGGGCTCGAGCGCGCCCTTGATCCGCCGCACGGCGTCCAGGCCGTCGCAGCGCCGCTGACCGTGCAGCGGGATGGGCACCTTGAAGCCGTGGTTCTCCGCGTAGTGGTCGACGGGCGCGGTGGCCTGGGCCGAGCCGCTCGCGGTCGGCGTCGGGGTCCTGGTCGGGGTCTCGCCGGGGCAGGGGAAGTCGGCCGCGAGGGTGGGCACCGCCGCCGTCGCGCCCCCCGCCCCCGTGCCGCCGGGCGCGTCCGCGTGCTTCGTCCCGCACCCCGCCGCCAGTACGGCCAGGGCCGCCACCGCCGGTATCCCGAGGCGCCCCCACCTGGTCCTGATCATCGTCATCCGGTGATCATGCCCCGGCGGCGGGCCCGGCGTCATCCCGGCCGGTCAGGCCCCGCGCCGATAATCCGGGCGGCCCGGAGCCTGCCTCGGCTAGGCTCCAGGCCCATGACCTGGCTGCCTGCCGATTTCGTCCACCCCGTCCACGTGCCGCTCCCCGGTGGCAGCCACCACCTGCGCCCGATCGCCGGGACCGACACCGAGCTCGACTACCCCGCCGTGATGGGCTCCCGCGAGCGCCTCTGGTCGATCTACGGCGAGGCCTGGGGCTGGCCCATCGCCACCATGACCTACCAGCAGGACCTCGACGACCTGGTCCGGCACGAGCGGGAGATCGCCGCCCACGAGTCGTTCAACTACGCGCTGTTCGACGAGGCGGAGACGGCCCTGCTCGGCTGCGTCTACATCGACCCGCCCCAGAAGGCCGGCTCCGACGCCGAGATCTCCTGGTGGGTGGTGGACGACCGGGTCGGCACCGAGCTGGAGCGGGCGCTGGACGCGCTCGTCCCCCGGTGGATCACCGACGCGTGGCCGTTCCGCCGGCCCTGCCTCATCGGCCACGAGGTCTCCTGGCAGGAGTGGCTGGCCCGGCCCGCGGCCGCCCGCGCCTGAGCCGACGGCCGCGCACTCGCGGCCGGGCTCCGGGCGGCCGGGCGGCCGGGCGGCGGGGGAAGTACCCATGCCTGCACGGACGTTGTGAAAGTTTCGCGGACCCGGACTGTACCGGGGGGCACCGGGTAGGCGCCGGACGGGGCGCCCGCCCGAGCGGGGCGGCGCGTCCGGACCTTAGGAGGGTCGTTCGATGCAGATGCCCGCCCACTCGATGCCCGTCACCTTCCCCGACAGCCCACTGCCCGACGTCCCGGTCACCGCCGAGCTGCGGTTCGACCCGGACCTGCCGTACGCGGCATGCCTGGCGTTCCCGCTGACCCCGTGCGAGTGCGTGACCGTGGACGCCCAGGTGTGCTGGTACTTCAGCCGCGAGCTGCTGAACGAGGGCCGGCACGCCCCCGCCGGCAGCGGTGACGTCAGTGTGAGCCCGGGGCCCGACGGTGAGGTGCTCATCACTCTGCGGGGGCCTTCCGGAAAGGCCGTCCTCAGCGCCCCCGCCGCCGAGGTATCGGCCTTCCTCTCGGACTCCTTCTCCCTGGTGCCCGCCGGATCGGAGTCCGAGCACCTCGACGTCGACGCCGCGCTCGCCTTCCTGCTCCCGGGCGACTGACCGGAGCCCGCCCGGCGCCGCCGGAGGACCGCGCATGTTCCGCCGTCGGAGTGATCTGCCGCCGGGCGCCACGGGACCCGCAGCTCTCGGCCGCCCCGCGCGGAGCACCTCCCACTAGGTTGCCTGCGTGGAGGCAACCAAGGCTTCGAACGGGCGCGAGCCGTCCGCCGGTGAACGTGTCGCGACCCGGCTGGACGGGCGGCTGCCGGTCATGGAGGCGGGCCGGGAACTGCTGCGCAAGGTGTTCCCGGACCACTGGTCGTTCCTGCTGGGCGAACTCGCGCTGTACAGCTTCGTCGTCCTGCTGCTGACCGGCGTCTACCTGACCTTCTTCTTCGACCCGAGCATGAGCGAGGTCGTCTACGACGGCGCCTACCTGCCGCTGCGCGGCGTCCCCGTGTCCGAGGCGTACGCGTCGACGCTGCGCATCAGCTTCGAGGTGCGCGGTGGTCTGGTGATCCGTCAGATCCACCACTGGTCGGCACTGTTGTTCGCCTCGGCGATCGGCGTGCACCTGCTGCGGGTGTTCTTCACCGGGGCCTTCCGCCGTCCGCGCGAGCTCAACTGGGTCATCGGGGTGACGCTGTTCAACCTCGCGCTGCTCGAGGGGTTCTCCGGCTACTCGCTGCCGGACGACACCCTCTCGGGCACCGGGCTGAGGATCGCCGAGGGCGTGCTGCTCTCGGTGCCGCTGGTCGGCACCTACCTCACCTTCTTCGCCTTCGGCGGCGAGTTCCCCGGCCACGACATCATCCCCCGGCTGTTCACCCTGCACATCCTCCTCGTGCCCGGCCTGTTGCTGGCCCTGATCGGGGCCCATCTGACGCTCGTGGTGGTGCTCAAGCACACCCAGTGGGCCGCCCCCGGCCGCACCAACCGGAATGTCGTCGGGATGCCCTTCTTCCCCCAGTTCCTCACCCGTACGGTGGGCCTGACCTTCGCGGTGGCCGGCGTCATGGCGATGTCCGCCTTCCTCGCGGAGATCAACCCGATCTGGCGCTACGCCTCCTACCGGCCCGACGTGGCCGCGGCCGGAGCCCAGCCGGACTGGTACATCGGGTTCATCGAGGGCGCCCTGCGGCTGATGCCCGCCGCGGAGACCGACCTGTTCGGGCGCACGGTGTCGTGGAACGTCTTCCTCCCGGCCCTGGTGGTGCCCGGCCTGCTCTTCGCGGTCCTGTACGCCTACCCCTTCGCCGAACGCTGGCTCGACCCCGACCGCGGCGAGCACCACCTGTGCGACCGCCCGCGCAACAAGCCCACCCGCACCGGGCTGGGCGTCGCCGGGATCACCGCCTACGCGGTGCTGCTGATCGCCGGCGGCAACGACGTGATCGCGTACGCCTTCGGCATCTCCGTCAACGCGCTCACGGACGTGCTGCGGGCAGGGCTGATCGTGCTGCCACCCGCGGCGTTCCTGCTCACCCGGCGGCTCTGCCTGGCCCTCCAGGCCCATGACCGCGACCGGCTGCTGAAGGGCGACGAGACCGGCCGGATCGACCAGCGCCACGACGGCGGCTTCACCGGCCACCACCGCCCCGTGCCCGCGGACGAGCGGTTCGTGCTGCTGGCCCGGTCCGCGCCGGACCCGCTCCCCGCCCCGGACGGGGCGCCGCGCCACGAACACGTGCGCGCCGCCGCGAGCTCCTGGTTCTACCGCGACCGAGTCGAACTCCCGGCCACCGAAGGGGAGTCGGAGCGCCTCGCAGGTGTCCTCACCGCCCCCTCGCACCCCGCCGGACCGGCGGACCGGCCGACCGGCCCGCCGGAAACCGGCCCGGTCCGCCGGCTGCTCCGCGGCCTCATCCGTCGCCGTCGTCGTCGTACTGGAAGATGAACCCGAACACGGCGAACGCGAGCACCACGGCACCGGTGACGATCAGCCAGCGGGCGAAGACCAGGCCGAGGACGAAGACCGTCAGGCCGAGCGCCGTCAGCGCCGGGTAGCCGCTGCGGGCCGGGAAGAACCCCACCGGGCCCGTCGCCTCGGCGATCTCGGCGTCCTTGCGGTCCTGCGGCCGTCCGCCGCCCCGCCGCTGGTGCTGGAGGAACCAGAACAGCGCGATCAGACCCGACATCAGGAACGCCACCGCCAGGATCGCCTTGCCGGCGGGCTCCCGCGCCCAGAACCCGTAGATCAGCCCGGTCACCGCGAAGAACACCGTCATGACGGCGAACAGCCAGCCCTCCGCCTTCATCGCCCGCTCCCCCGCTCGCCCGTACGGCCGGACGACCGGCCGGAGGCTCCGCCCGACGACTCCTCCGTCGGCACCTCCGGATGGTGCAGGTCGAAGGCCGGCGACTCGGAGCGGATCCGGGGCAGCGCGTGGAAGTTGTGCTTCGGCGGAGGGCAGGAGGTGGCCCACTCCAGCCCGCGGCCCCAGCCCCACGGGTCGTCCTCGGTGACCCGGGCGCCGTGCCGGGTGGTGGTCCAGACGTTGTAGAAGAACGGCAGGTTGGAGACCCCGAGCAGGAAGGAGCCGATCGAGGCGCACACGTTCAGCGCCGTGAAGTCGTCCACCGCCAGGTAGGTCGCGTAACGGCGCGGCATCCCCTGGGCGCCCAGCCAGTGCATCACCAGGAAGGTGGTCTGGAACCCGACGAACAGGATCCAGAAGTGCACCTTCCCGAGCTTCTCGTCGAGCATCTTCCCGGTCAGCTTCGGCCACCAGAAGTAGAAGCCGCCGAAGGTGGCGAACACCACCGTGCCGAACAGCACGTAGTGGAGATGGGCCACCACGAAGTAGCTGTCGGTGACGTGGAAGTCGATCGGCGGCGCGGCCAGCAGCACCCCGCTCAACCCGCCGAACAGGAAGGTCACCATGAAGCCGATCGACCAGAGCATCGGGGTCTCGAAGGACAGCGAGCCGTTCCACATCGTCCCGACCCAGTTGAAGAACTTCACCCCGGTCGGCACGGCGATGAGGAACGACATCATCGAGAAGAACGGCAGCAGCACCTGGCCCGTCGCGAACATGTGGTGCGCCCACACCGTCATCGACAGGGCGGTGATGGCGATGGTCGCACCGATCATGCCGTAGTAGCCGAACAGCGGTTTGCGGCTGAACACCGGGATGATCTCGCTGACGATGCCGAAGAACGGGATCGCGACGATGTAGACCTCGGGGTGGCCGAAGAACCAGAAGAGGTGCTGCCACAGGATCGCCCCGCCGTTGGCCGCGTCGAAGGCGTGCGCGCCGAACTTCCGGTCCGCCTCCAGACAGAGCAGCGCGGCCGTCAGCACCGGGAAGGCCAGCAGCACCATGATCGAGGTGAACAGCACGTTCCAGGTGAAGACCGGCATCCGGAAGAGCGTCATGCCGGGCGCCCGCAGGCAGGTGATGGTGGTGATGAAGTTGACCGAGCCCAGGATCGTGCCGAGGCCGGCCACGACCAGGCCGAACGCCCACAGGTCTCCCCCCTGCCCCGGCGAGAACAGCGGCCCGTTCAGCGGCGCGTAGGCGAACCAGCCGAAGGCGGGCGCGCCCTGGGAGGTGAGGAAGCCGCTCAGGACCATCAGCCCGCCGAGCAGGAAGGCCCAGTAGGTGAAGGCGTTCAGCCGGGGGAAGGCGACGTCCGGCGCCCCGATCTGCAGCGGCATGATCGCGTTGGCGAACCCGGCGAAGGTCGGGGTGGCGAACAGCAGCAGCATGATCGTGCCGTGCATGGTGAACATCTGGTTGTAGCGCTCGTTCGACAGGATCCCGGTGTCCGGCCCCATCAGTTGAGCGCGCATCAGCAACGCCAGCACGCCGCCGACCAGGAAGAAGCCGAACGCCGTCGCCAGGTAGAGGTTCCCGATGACCTTGTGGTCGGTGGTGAACAGCCAGCGCAGCAGCGTGCTGCCCCGACGGACCCGGGCCTGGGTACGACGCGACGCGGTGGACGTGGCGCTCATGGAACCTCCGCAGCGGAGCCGACGACGCCCCCGGTGGCGTCGCCGACACCCTCCGCGCGAGCCGGAGGGCCCGCCCCGGCGCGCCATCGCCGACCCTAGCGGCGGCCGTCCGACCGGCCGGGGCGCCACGCGGTGCGGCGCCCCGGGTCGAGCGGCGTCCCGGGTCGAGCGGCGTCCCGGTCCGGGCGGCTCAGCGCTCCAGCAGGTCGGGGACGACCTCGCGGAGCCGCTCGGCGCCGATCGCGCCCGCGCGCAGCAGCACCGGCACCTCGCCGGTGACGTCCACGATCGAGGACGGCACGGCGGCCGCCGTCGGGCCCCCGTCGAGGTACACGGCCACCGAGTCGCCCAGCATGCCCTGGGCGGCGTCGCAGTCCTGCGGGGACTCCTGCCCGGTCAGGTTGGCACTGGAGACGGCCAACGGCCCGGTGGCGTTGAGCAGTTCGATGGCCACGGGGTGCGCGGGCATCCGCACCGCGACCGTTCCCCGGGTGTCGCCGAGGTCCAGCTCGACCGACTCCAGGTGACGGGCGACCACGGTCAGCCCGCCCGGCCAGAACGCCGCCACGAGGTCCCGAGCGCGCTGCGACACCTCCACCAGGCCGTCGAGGTCCTCCGGGGAGCCGACCAGCACCGGCGAGGGCATGTTCCGTCCCCGGCCCTTGGCCGCCAGCAGACGCGCGACCGCCTCCGGCGCGAAGGCGTCCGCGCCCACCCCGTACACGGTGTCCGTGGGCAGCACGACGAGTTCGCCGCGGCGCACCGCGGCCACGGCCTCGCGCAGCCCGGCTGCGCGCTCGGACGCGTCCGAGCAGTCAAAACGACGAGTCATCAAAGATCTCCACCAGCGGGCCGCCGGCCCGCACCGTTCATCCGGCCCGGCCACCTCACCGGCCGGGCACGACCCGGTCAGACTACCGGGCGGACCCCCGCTCCCCGCCGGGCCCTCCGCCGCCCGGGTGGACCTCGCCGCCGCCCGTCCGCGCCGGACCGCCGCCACCGGGGGCGGACGGCACCGGGCGGACGTAGGTTGCCGACATGACCAGTGACGAGACGATCCCGGCCGTGGGAGTGCGCCCGCTGGACGAGGTGTTCGCCGCGATCGACACGGCCAACCGGCGGCCCCGGCCCTGGACCGGCTTCGAGCACGGCGTGCTGGGGGCCTACCGGTGGGCCGCCGGGGCCCAGGTCGCGGCGCCGGTCACCGCCACCGCCGCGGTCGGCGCGGCCGAACCGTGCCGGGCACAGCTGCTGGCGGAGTGCCAGGCCGCCGCCGTACGCCTGCGCCGGGCCCTCACCCAGGGGACGGAGCACGCCTACGTCCTCGGCGCCCATCAGGCGCTGGCCTGGCTCTGCGGGCTCCACGAGGACTGCCCCTGACAGTGCGGGACTGAAGAGGCGGAGCCGAATACGCGGGGCCGAAGGTACGGAACCGCCCGGCGGCGGTATCGGAGCACAGCCCGCGACCCTATCCTTGAGCTGTGGAAAACGGCCAAGCCACGCCGCGGCAGTGGACCTTCCTGACGAACCACGCCCGCGTTCTCGTCCAGATCGCCCGCGACCCCGGCATCCGGGTGCGCGACATCGCCGCGAAGTGCCTGCTCACCGAGCGCGCCGTGCAGCGGATCATCGTCGATCTCGAGGAGGCGGGCTACCTCACGCACGAGCGGCGCGGCCGCGCCAACCACTACAGCGTCATCGACAGCAAGCAGCTGCGGCACCCGGCCGACGCCGGTCCGACCATCGCCGAGCTGCTCGCCGTGCTGCTGCGCTGAGGGGTCGTAGCCGGCCCCTTCAGCACGGAGTACTGCCTTCCACGGGTACTGCCTTCAGTGCGGAGTACTGCCTTCAGTGCGGAGGACTGAGCGGGGATCAGATTCAGCGGTCCTCGGTTCAGTAGTAGTGGCGGCGTCCGCCGATGGCGTGGCCGAGCGCGCCGGCGACCCACAGGACCAGACCGATCACGACCAGCACGAGGCCGATGGTCCAGAGGATCGCGATGCCGGTGACGAAGCCGATGATGAGCAGGATCACACCGAGGACGATCACGGGAAGCCTCCCGGGTAGACGAGGGGACGGGTACCGAACGGGCGGCCTCGGAGCCACCCGTTCTCGCCCGGTTCACAGGTCGGCGTCTACCTCTCCGGCGGCCGGGCAAACCGAACCGCCGCCACCGGTTCGATCCCCGTCACCGGCGGTGCCGGCCGCCCTGCCGGCGGGCCGGCGGGGCCGTGCGCGCGACGGGCAGGAACAGCCGGGCCAGCTCGCGGCCCAGGTTCACGCCGATGGCCAGGGCCATCGCCATCGCGGCGGCCCGCCCGATGCCGCTCAGCCCGACCTCGGGCTGGCCCCGGACGAAGGCGAGCATCCCGAAGTACAGCACCGACCCGGGCAGCAGCGGTCCCAGGGCCGCCGTGACGTGCGGTAGCACCGGACTGCCCCGGTAGCGCGCCATCAGCTGGCCGGACAGGCCCACCAGCCCGGCGGCGAGCCCGGTGGCCAGGATCGACTCCGCACCGGCGTTGGCCAGCACCCCGTACGTCGTCCAGCCGGCCGCGCTGTTGAGCAGGACTGCGGGCAGCGAGCCCGGCTCGGTGTTCAACAGCACCGCGAAGGTCAGGGTCAGCAGCACCGCCGCGGCGAGCTGAAGCGGCGGGTTCACCGCCCCGGCCGGAGCGTCCTGGGCGGCCAGGTCCGCACCGTTGTTGACGCCGACGTAGAGCACCGTCATCACCCCGATCACCACGCCGGCCATCAGGTACATCGCTTCCAGCAGGCGCGCGGCGGCGGTCAGGTAGAAACCCGCCAGGCCGTCCTGGGCCGCCGCCACCATGGGCCAGCCCGGCAGCACCGCGAACAGTCCACCGGTGATCACCACCGACCCGCGCAGGTGCAGCCCGTTGAACGACAGCAGGATGCCGATCACGGCCGCCGGCACCGCGGCCACCACGAACTGGTAGAAGGCCGGCAGGTCGTGGCGCGCCACCAGGGCCGAGAGCCGGTTGCCCGCCAGGGCCGCGACGACGGCACTGGCGAACACCAGCCAGGCCCGGGCGTCCGTCCGGCCGCCGACCAGCAGCGTCGCGGCTCCGGCCAGCAGCCCGCAGCACAGCACGAACAGCCAGCCGGGGTAGCGGCGGCCGCGCCGGTGCACGGCCACCAGTCGCTCGTGCGCGTCGCGGACGCCGATGCCGCCGGCCGCGATCTCGGTGACCAGCCGGAAGACGGCCGCCAGCCGCGCGTAGTCCCCGGCGGGGCGGCGTACGGAGCACTCCGCCGTCAGCGACGGCTCGGGCGAGCCCGGCTGGTAGGAGATCGCCACCCGGGTGAAGGTGACCTGCGGATCGCACGGATGGACGCGGTAGGCCCGGGCGACGGCGAGCATGGCCGCCTCGACGTCCTCCGCCGCCTCGCCGCTCGCCAGCAGCAGCTCCCCCACCAGCAGCGCGAGGGCCAGCACCCGCGCCGGCTCGACGGTTCCGGGCTGCCCCACCCCGGAGGACCCCGACGCCAGCCGGCGATCCGCGGCAGGCATACGCAGCAGTGGCAGCATCCGGTCCGGCCAGGGGCCGGCGGAGTCGGCGTCCTCGGGCCCCTCCGGGACCTGCCCGGCCGCGCCCTGCCCGGCCGCGCTCGCGGGCGGTGGCAGCTGGGGCGGCACCCTGCCGGGCCGCACCGGACGCCCTTCCGAACCGGCACGCGTGCCGAGCGGATCGTGTTCCGACATCGCGACTCCCTGGACCACCCCCCACACACTCGTTGCGCCTGATCAACTACCCGGGGTGACATGCCCGCGAACACTCCGGCGCCCGGCACGCGCTCCCCGGCGGAGCGCGACGGACCGTACACGCCCCACCGCGACGGGCGTGCCGGTGGCGCACGGGGCGCGGTGCCTTGTGCCTGGTGCCTGGTGCCTGGTGCCTGGTGCCTGGTGCGAACGGACGCGCAGGCCAGGCCGGAGTGTGGAATCAGACCTACGATCCTGACCATGGCCGAGAGTGACGAGGAGCAGATCGCCGATCTGATCCGGACTTGGGCCGCCGCGGTCCACGCGGGCGACCTCGACGGGGTCGTCGCCGACCACGCGGCGGACATCGTGATGTTCGACGTGCCGCCGCCGTACGAGGGGGTGCGCGGCCTCGACGCGTACCGGGAGACCTGGCCGCCGTTCTTCGAGTGGCAGGCGCAGGGCGCGGCGTTCGAGATCGAGTCGCTGGACGTGACCGCCGGTGCGGACGTCGCCTTCGCGCACGCCCTGCTGCGCTGCGGCACGCCGCAGGACTTCGCCGACCGTCCGGCGCAGCGGCTGCGGCTGACCGTCGGGCTGCGTAAGGAGGACGGGCGCTGGCTGGTCGCGCACGAGCACCATTCCTTCCCGGACCCGGGCGAGGCGTCGTAGCGGGAGTGGTGCGAGGCGGGAGTGGTGCGACGGCTGAAGCGGAGGCGGAGGTTTCGGGAGGCCCGGTCCGGTTAGCCGCTCCGGCGAAGGGCCACCGGGCCGATCGACGAACCGAGGCTGCCATGACCGCGTTCGGCTACTTCCTGTCCTGTGAGGAGTTCACCCCCGCCCAACTGGTCGAACAGGCCGGGCTGGCGGAGCGGGCCGGTTTCACCCGGCTGGCGATCTCCGACCACTACCACCCGTGGAACGACGCCCAGGGCAACAGCCCGTTCGTCTGGGGCGTGATCGGCGCGCTGTCGCAGGTCACCCGGCTGCCGGTGACCACGCTGGTCACCTGCCCGACCGTCCGGTTGCACCCCGCCGTGACGGCGCAGGCGGCGGCCACGGCGGACGTGCAGCTGGACGGCGGGCTGCGGCTCGGGGTGGGCACCGGGGAGGCGCTCAACGAGCACGTGCTGGGTGACCGCTGGCCGCCGTTCGACCTGCGGGCGGAGATGCTGGAGGAGGCCGTGGCGGTGATGCGCGAGCTGTTCACCGGCGGCGAGGTCTCCCACCACGGCACGTACTACACGGTCGAGAACGCCCGGCTCTACACGCCCCCGAAGGAGGGCCGGCTGCCGGTGTACGCCTCGGCGTTCGGCCCCAAGGCGGCCGAGCTGGCGGCGGGTTTCGCGGACGGGCTGGTCACCATGAGCCCGGACACCGAGCTGATCGGCCGCTACCGAACGGCCGGCGGCACCGGGCCGGTCATCGGCGGGGTGAAGGTCTGCTGGTCGGAGGACTCGGACCGGGCGGTCAAGACCGTCCACCGGCTCTGGCCGAGCGAGCTGCTGCCCGGCGAACTCGCCCAGGTGCTGCCCACGCCGAGCCACTTCGAGCAGGCCACCGAGCTGGTCACCGAGGAGATGGTGGCCCGGTCGGTGACCTGCGGCGACAATCCGCAACAGCATGCGGACCGACTGCGCGCGTACGTCGGCGCCGGGTTCGACGAGGTGTACGTCGGCCAGATCGGCCCGGAGCAGGAGGGGTTCTTCGACTTCTACCGCGAGCAGATCCTGCCGCTGGTGGCCTGAGCGCCGAGCCGGGGAACGTCGTGACACCGAGGGTTGTGGCGTCGAGGGCCGTGGCATCGACGGCCGTGACTTCGAGGAGCGGGCCGTGAAGGCCTACCCGCCCTGGAGCCTGCGCGAAAACGGTCCGGGCAGCGGGAACTTCAGGCGCCGGCGGATTCGGAGTGATCCCGCCGGGTACCCGCACCTGCGCAAGGACCCCGACCGAGGAAGGTTCCCGATGACCATTCCGACACCCCCGGACCCGGACACCCAGCCGATCCCCCACCCGTACCCGGCGCCCGGTCCCGGCCAGCCGCCCGATCCGATACCGCCGCCGGTCCCGCCGTTCCCCGACCCCGATCCGGCGCCGCCTCCGGAACCGCACCCCGGGCAGGCCTGACGGCTCGCGGGTCCCCGGTGACGTTTCGACGTGACGTTTCGGCGTGACGTTTCGGCGGGGCCCGCCCGGCTAGACGCCCGCCATGACGATCCGCACGCGTTCCCACACCCGCACCGTGGTCATCACCGGCGCCACCGCCGGGGTCGGCCGGGCCTGCGTCCGCGCCTTCGCCGGCCGGGGCGACCGCCTCGTGCTGGTCGCCCGGGGCCTGGCCGGGCTGCGCGCCGCCTCGGCCGAGGCGCAGGCCGCCGGCGCCGAGGTGCGCACCGTGCTGGCCGACGTGTCCGATCCGGAGGCCTGCGAGGCCGTCGCCGACCGCGCCGAGGCCGAGTTCGGGCCGATCGACGTCTGGGTCAACGACGCCTTCGCCTCGGTCTTCGCGCCCTTCACCGAGATCACCCCCGACGAGTTCCGGCGGGTCACCGATGTCACCTATCTGGGGTACGTCAACGCCACCCGGGCCGCGCTGCGCCGGATGCTGCCCCGCGACCACGGCACGGTCGTGCAGGTCGGCTCGGCGATCGCCTACCGGGGCATCCCGCTGCAGACCGCCTACAGCGGCGCCAAGCACGCCATCCAGGGCTGGCACGAGGCACTGCGCTGCGAACTGCTCGCCAGCGGGTCGGGGGTGCGGGTGACCATGGTGCAGCTGCCGGCCGTCAACACCCCGCAGTTCGACTGGGTGCTCAACCGCCTGCGCGGGCGGGCCCGGCCCGTCGCGCCCGTCTACCAGCCGGAGGTGGTGGCGCGCGCCGTCCGGTTCGCGGCCGACCACCCCGGGCGCCGGGAGTACTGGGTGGGCGGCAGCACCGTGGCGACCCTGATCGCCAACGCCGTGGCGCCCGGCCTGCTCGACCGCTACCTGGCCCGCACGGGCATCGACGCCCAGCAGGAGGACCGGCCCCGGCGGGTGGACGAGCAGTCCAACCTGTGGGCGCCCCTGGACTCCACCGAGGACCATGGCGCGCACGGCCGGTTCGACGACGAGGCCCACGAGCGCAGCGCCCAGCTGTGGGCGTCCCGACACCACGGGCTGCTCGCCGTCGGCGGGGCGGCGCTGCTCGGCGCCGTGGCGGGCGCGGCCGCCCGGAGGCGGTGACTCGCGGGCGCCGGCCGGCCTCGGCGGGCGGTCGGAACCGGGGAGCGGACGGTCGGAACCGGGGAGCGGACGGTCGGACCCAGGAGCGCGGTCAGGCCCAGTCAGGCCCGGTCAGACCGGTTAGGCCAGCCAGGACCGGATCAGAACCGGGGAGCCAGCAGGCCGTCCAGCTCGGCCTCGAAGAGCAGGTCCGGGTGGAATCCCATGCCGGTGAAGTGACCGGCGAGCTCCAGGGACAGGACGCCGTGCAGGCGGGTCCAGACGACCAGGAAGCGGTGGAGGACCCCGGACGGGGCGGGATGGTCGCCGGCCCAGTCCCGGTGGGCCTCCAGGTGGGCGCCGAACGATGCCCCGGGGGTCTCGGAGGCCCCGGCGACCTCGGGAGTCAGTGCGGCGCAGGCGTCGACCAGCATGCGCATGATCTCGTCGGCGATGGCGGTGGTGTCCGCAGGCGCGTGGTACCCGGGGACGGGGGTGCCGTAGATCAGGAAGTACCGCTGGGGGTCCGCCAGGGCCCAGCCGCGCAGGGCGCGCGCGAGCGCGGCGAGGTCGGCGCCGCCCACCGCGACCGCGCCCAGGGTGTCGGCGAGGCTCCGGTACGCGTCCCGGACGAGTTCGGTGATCAGCTCGTCGCGGCCGGCGAAGTAGCGGTAGAGCGCGGGGCCGCTCAGGCCCATCTGCTTGGCGATCGCGTTGAGTGAGAGCGCGGAGGCGCCCGCCGTGGCGATCTGCTCCCAGGCGTGCTTCTTGACCTCTTCGCGCAGCTGGGCCCGGTAGCGCTCGCGCGGGGTGTCCGCGCCTGTCCTCGCCATGTCCTGCCCGCTCCCCGAGTCGTAGACCTACATGCTCACGCTTTTGTTAGAGGTTATCACGAAAGGTCTTGACTCCCTCCTTGTCGTCGGGTTACAACTTCTCACGAAGGCGTGAACCTCTAGCACCACACTCGACGGCCCATCAGCGAAGGGGAGTTCCATGTCCGGCATCCGCAGCACCGGCGTCCGCGCCGCCCTCCTCACCGTTCCGCTCGTCCTCGGCCTGCTCGGCACCGCCGCCGCGCCGGCCGAGGCCGCCGCCTCCCGCCACGACACGTCCCTCACCTGCCGCGGGGCCGGTGTCGACCCCGACGCCCGGGTCCGGTACCGGACCGAGGCCGTGATCCACGCGCCGCTGCGCACCGTCTGGAAGCTGCAGACCGACGTGGCGGGCTGGCCGTCCTGGCAGACCGCCGTGCAGAGCGCGGCGCGCCTCGACCACGGCCCGCTGCACCGGGGTTCGGTGTTCCGGTGGACCACCCCGCTGCCCCCGAACCCCGCGACCACCGCCACCGGCCTGGACATCACCTCGACCGTCCGGCAGCTGCGGCCCGGCTCCTGCATCCGCTGGACCGGCCCGGCCGTCGCCGACGGGCTGCACATCGACGGCGTCCACGTGTGGAACTTCACCGAGGTCGACGGCGGCGTGCTGGTGCGCACCGAGGAGACCCACACCGGCCCCCAGGTCGACGCGAACGTGCCCGCCGCGACCGAGATCCTCCGCCAGGGCCTCGAGGGCTGGCTGCACGACCTGAAGACCACCGCCGAGGCCGGCGCGGCACAGCAGCAGGCGAACTGAACCGGGAGCCGGCGCATGGAACCCCGCCTCCCGGGCAGACGCCGCCCGGGGCCGAACCGAGCCCCGTCGACGAGAGGAGCGCCTTCCATGGGCACCGACGACAAGATGCGCAACATGGCGGAGAAGGCCGGCGGCAAGGTCAAGGAAGCCGCCGGAAAGGCCACCGGCGACCGTTCGACCGAGCTCAAGGGCAAGGCCGAACAGGTGGAGAGCGACCTGAAACAGGCCGGGGAGAAGATCAAGGACGCGGGGAAGCACTGACCCGGAACCCGGGGCCGTCCGGAGACGGCCCCGGGTTCCGCTTGTCGCGCACGCTCCGCGCCCTACGGCGCACCCGGCCGAGGAGGCATGCATGCATCCCATGACCGACCAGGACAAGCCCGTGCCCAGGGACCCTCGGGTTCCCGTGGAGACTCCCGAGTCCCGGATGACCGGCGAAGGCTCACCGCCGCCCGAGCACGAGGAGGAGAAGGGTCCGCAGGACGGCCCCGAGTTCGACACCACCGAGCCGGCCCGCGAACCGGCGCCCGACGAGCCGACCGACTGACCAGCCCTCGCGGACAGTTCGACCGATGATCCGAGCTGTCGGCTGATCGGAGGTTTCGGCCGCGCGCTCCGGCGAACGGGTGGTCCGGCGCGGCGATCCCACGCGCGGCGGCGTTGCGCGCGGGACGCCGTCACCCGCCGGGCGGTACACCTGGGGCCGCTCGCCGCACCCGCGGCGCTGCGCAGACGACCGGGACAGGCGACCGGGACGGGGGTGACGAGATGCGGAGGGCGGCCGAACTCCTGCTCTGGTGGGGACTGTTGCTGCTGCTCAACACCGTGCTGATCAGCTCGGTGTCGCCACTGGAGGTGGCCGTGGGCGGCGGCGTCGCCCTGCTCGGGGCGGTCGGCGCGGTCGCCGTGCGGCTCGCCTCGGGCGCCTCCCCGGGCGGTCCGGCCCGCCTAGCCGCCGCGCTGTGGGCCTTCCCGTGGACGCTGCTGGCCGACACCGGCCGGCTGGCCCTCGCCGTGGTCTCGCCCGGGCGTCGGCAGGCCGGCTTCCGCACCGTCCGGCTCGCGCACGGCACCGGCCCCGCCTGGGCGGCCGCGCTGCTCTCCTCGACCCCCGGCGCGTACGCCGTCGAGGCCGCGGACGGCACCCTCACGGTGCACGCGCTCGGCCGACAAGCCTCTTCCCTGGAGCGCGCGTTGACGGCCGACCCGGACACCTCGACAGCGGACACCCCGACGGCGGGCGCCGAGTGAACGCCTGGCTGCTCGCGGCGGCCTTCCTGGCCGTCGGCGGGATCGGGCCGTGCCTGCTGCTCGGGCTGCGCGGCGAGGCGCAGCGGCGGCTGGCCGGGTTGAACCTCGCCGCGACGGTGGCCTCCGCCGTCCTGCTGCTGCTCGCCCAGGGCTTCAGCCGCAGCTCGTACACCGACCTGGCGCTCGACCTGGCCGTGCTCGCACCCGCCGGGACGCTGGTGTTCACCCGCTTCCTGGCCGGCGAGGAGCACTGATGGACCGTCACGTCCTCGCCCTGGTGCTGCTGTGCGCGGGCACGGCCGCCCTGCTGTTCGCCGCCCTCGCGCTGGCCGTGCTGCCCGGCCCGTACCTGCGCCTGCACGCCCTCTCCCCCGCCGCCGCGCTCGGCGCGCCGCTGGTCGCGCTCGCCCTCGCGGTGGACACCGGGCCGGGGCGTGCGGCGGTCAAACTGCTGGTGATCGGGCTGCTGTCGGCGGTCGGGGGCACCGTCACCACGATGGCCGTCGCCCGTGCCACCGTCCGTGTCGAGGCCGCCCGGGAGGCCGAGCGGTGACCGATGCCCTGATCGTGATCGCCCTGTTGCTGACCAGGCTCACCGCCACGGCGGCCGCGCTGACCCGCGACCCGGTCCGGCAGGCCGCCGTCCTCGCCCTGCTCGGGCTCTGCCTCGCCGTCCTCTTCACCGTGCTCCAGGCCCCCGACGTCGCGCTCTCCCAGCTCGGCGTCGGCAGCGCGATCACCCCGCTGCTCATCCTGCTGACCGTGCGCCGGGTGCGCCGCGAGGAGCACTCCGACGACCACCCGGACCGCTCCGAGTGAACCGGAACACCCGGCTGCGGCTGTTCCTGGTCGCCGCCGCCGTGCTCGCCGCCGGGCTGATCACCGCCGCGGGCCGACTGCCCGGCTTCGGCGGGCTCCGGCACCCGTACGGCGAGCGTGCGGTGGCGGCCGGACTGGAGCGGCGAACGGCCAACATCGTCTCCTCCGTCAACTTCGACCAGCGGGCCTTCGACACCCTCGGCGAGGAGTCGATCCTGTTCGGCTCGGTGCTCGGCGCGGGCATGCTGCTACGCCTGGCCCGGGACGAGCACAAGCGCCGCGCCGCCGCCGAGCCGGTGCTGCCCACCACGCGGCTGTTCGGCGCCACGCTGCTGCCGGTCACCGTGCTGACCGGCGGATACCTCGTCGCGCACGGCGCGTTGAGCCCGAGCGGCGGCTTCCAGGGCGGCGTGGCGCTCGCCACCGCCCTGCACCTGGCGTACGTCGCCGCCGACTACCGGGTGCTCAAGCGGATCCGCCCGCTCGCCGCACTGGACGTCGCGGACGCGCTGGCCGCCGGGGCGTTCGCCGCGCTCGGGCTGGTCGGTCTCGCGGCCGGGGCCGGCTACCTCGCCAACACGCTGCCGCTCGGCACCTTCAACCAGCTCTCCTCCAGCGGGCTGGTGGCGGTGGTCAACGCCGCCGTCGGGGTGGAGGTCGCCTCCGGCGTGGTGGTGCTGCTGGCGCACTTCCTGGACCAGGCCGTCGAGGTCGCCCCCGCGGGAGGAGCCGGTGAGTGAGCGAAGCGAGGTGGGCGCGTGAGTGAACTGCCGTACCTGATGGCCGGGTGGATCCTGCTCGCCGGGCTGTACGGCCTGGTGACCAGCCGCAACCTGGTGCAGGCCATCGGATGCCTGGCCGTCGCCCAGTCCTCGACGTACGTCCTGCTGCTCGCGGTCGGCTACCGCCGCGACGCCACCGCCCCCGTCTTCTCCGACCTGCCGACCGACGCCCCGGTGGTGGACCCGGTGGTCCAGGCCCTGACGCTCACCGACGTCGTCGTCGGCGCCACCGTCACCGCGCTGCTCCTCGCCCTGGTGATCCAACTGCGCAAGCGCCACCTTCGACGAGCCCTCCGGCGAGCACGGCGGGATGTTCCCCGCGCTGGTGCTGCTCTTCGAGGCCGGGATGTGCGGGTTCGCCCTCACCGGGGACCTCTTCGACGCCTTCGTCTTCTTCGAGCTGATGGGCGCCGTCGCCTACGCGTTGACCGGCTACCGGATCGAGGACCCGCGCCCGCTGCACGGTGCGCTCGCCTTCGGCCTGGTCAACTCGGCCGCCGCCTACCTGTCACTGCTCGGCATCGGCCTGCTCTACGCCCGCACCGGCGAGCTCGGCCTGGCCCAGATCGGCGCCGAACTCGACCGGCTCGCCGCGCCCGGGCGCGGCCCGGACGCCCTGCTGGTGCTCGCCTTCGTCCTGGTCTTGGCCGGTCCGCTGGTGAAGGCCGCCGTGACGCCGTTCCACTTCTGGCTGCCGGACGCGCACGCGGTCGCGCCGAGCCCGGTGTGCATGCTGCTGTCCGGGGTGATGGTCGAACTCGGCGTGTACGGGGTGGCCCGGATCCACCGGGTGGTCTTCTCCGGCGCGGGCGGCCTGCCCGACGCCGTGGTCCGGGACACCCTGCTGGCCGCCGGGGTGCTGACCGCACTGGTCGGGGCCGTGATGTGCTGGCAGCAGCGGCACCTGAAGCGGATGCTGGCGTTCTCCACGGTCGGACACATCGGCCTGTTCCTGATCGGCACGGCCCTGCTCACCCCGGCCGGACTGGCCGGCACGGCGGTGTACGTGGCCGGCCACGCGGGCGCCAAGGCCGCCCTGTTCGGGCTCACCGGCGTCCTGCTCGACCGGTACGGCTCGGTGGACGAGCACGGGCTGCACGGCCGGGCCCGCGAACTCCGGCTGCCCGGGCTGCTGTTCGGGCTGGGCGCGCTCGCGCTGGCCGGGCTGCCGCCGTTCGGCACCGGGCTGGGCAAGGCCGTCGCCGAGGAGGCGGCCGGACACGAACTGGCCTGGCTGCCCGCCGTGTTCGTGCTGGTGTCGGCGCTGACCGGCGGGGCGGTGCTGCGCGCGGGCCTGCGGGTCTTCGGCGGGCTCGGCGCGCCGCCGAAGGAGCACCCCGAGGTGGCCGACACCACCGGCGAGGGCGAGGAGCCCGAGATCCGCGCCCCGGAGCGGCGGCTGCCCCCGCCGATGGTGCTGGTGCCCGGGCTGCTGCTGGCGGGCTGTCTGGCCGTGGGCGTGCTGCCCGGCGTCGGCCGGGCGCTCGCGGCGGGGGCGGCGGCCTTCAGCGACCGCGCCGGCTACCTCGCCGACGCCCTCGGGCAGGCGACCTCACCCGCATCGACCGCGCCTGCGTCGACCGCGCCTGCCTTGACCGAACCCGGGGCGGCACCGCCCGAGGCCTGGTGGACGGCCTCCGGCGTCGGGCTCGGCGTGCTCTCCGCCCTGCTGGCCGCCGGCTTCGCCACCACCGCCGTCCGGCAGGACCCCCGGCGCGGCAGCGGCGGGCTCCACCGGGCGGTCGTGCTGCCGCTGCGCCGCCTGCACGCCGGGCTCCTCGGGGACTACGTGGCGTGGCTCGCCGTGGGGCTCGCGGCGCTGCTGGTCGCGCTCACCGCGCAGCTGTGACCACCATGCGGCTTTGACGACCGCGCGGCTTTGACGACCATGCGGCTTTGACCACCGCAGAAGGTGGCACCCGACTGACGGCTGGTCAACCATCCGACGCACCCGAACCGATTAGAAGCCAGAACGCTCCGCCCCGGCCCGCCCTGGTTCACCTTGAATTCACATGTGCATGTAAATAACGTTCACCTCGCCCGTCTAGTTTCATGGCGCCCCGTCGCCACAAGATCCACGCGACGGGCCCCAACTCTGACAAAAATGACCTGACGTTCGAGGTACCAACCATGCACGCATTCCCCACCCGCACACGGTGGCTCCGCTCCGGCGCCGGCCTGCTCGGCGCAGTCTCGCTGGCGGCCTTCGGCGGCGCGCCCGCGGCCTTCGCGGCCGACGGCCCGCAGACCGCCACCCCGATCAAGCACCTGGTGGTGATATTCCAGGAGAACGTCTCCTTCGACCACTACTTCGGCACCTACCCGAACGCGGCCAACACCGCCGACGACAAGGTCAAGTTCACCGCCAAGCCCGGCACCCCCAAGGTCGACGGCCTCTCCGACGACCTGCTCCACCACAACCCGAACGGGACCAACCCGAAGCGGCTGAGCCCGGCCCAGGCCGTCACGTGCGACCAGGACCACACCTACAAGGACGAGCAGCTCGCCTTCGACGGCGGCAAGATGGACAAGTTCGTCGAGCACACCGACGTCGAGAGCTGCAAGGCCCCGATGTTCACCCAGCCCGGCCTGGTGATGGACTACTACGACGGCAACACCGTCACCGCCCTGTGGAACTACGCCCAGCGCTTCTCGATGAGCGACAGCTTCTTCGGCACCACCTACGGCCCGTCGACCCCCGGCGCACTCAACCTGATCGCCGGCCAGACCCACGGCGGCTACCCGGTCGACCCGAAGACCGGCCAGAAGACCACCGACGCCTACGCGGTCTCCTCCCCGGACGCCAACGGCGTCGGCACCGTCATCAACGACCCCGACCCGGGCTACGACGACTGCTCCAGCTCCCAGCACAACCAGCTGGTGATGACCGGCAAGAACGTCGGCGACCTGCTGAACGACAAGGGCGTCAGCTGGGGCTGGTTCCAGGGCGGCTTCAAGCCGACCGACAACAAGGACGGCAAGGCCGTCTGCGGGGCCACCCACAACAACATCGTGGGTGCGTCGCAGACCGACTACAACCCGCACCACGAGCCGTTCCAGTACTACAAGTCCACGGCGAACCCCAAGCACCTGGCGCCCAAGGACGTGGACGAGATCGGCCACGCCGGCCAGGCCAACCACCAGTACGACCTGACCGACTTCGACGCCGCGGTGCAGCACGGCAACCTGCCCGCCGTCAGCTACCTCAAGGCCGCCAACTACCAGGACGGCCACGCGGGTTACTCCGACCCGCTGGACGAGCAGCAGTTCGTCGTCGACACCCTGAACAAGCTCCAGAAGTCGAAGGACTGGGCCTCCACCGCCGTCGTCATCGCCTACGACGACTCGGACGGCTGGTACGACCACAAGTTCGCCGAGCCCGTCAACGGCTCGCGGGACGCCGCCAACGACAGCCTGAGCGGCGCCGGTCAGTGCGGCAAGGACGGCGGCTGGGGCGGGTACGCCGACCGCTGCGGCTACGGCCCGCGCCTGCCCCTGATGGTCGCGTCCCCGTACGCCAAGGCCAACTTCGTCGACCACACGCTGACCGACCAGACCTCGATCCTGCGCTTCGTCGAGGACAACTGGAAGACCGGCCGGATCGGCGACGCCTCCTTCGACGAGCACGCCGGCTCCATCGAGGGCTTGTTCGACTTCAAGAACCCGCAGTCGGCCACTCTCCTGCTCGACCCGGCCACCGGCCAGCCGGCCGGCGCGGCCACCCCGACCGGCCAGCCCACCGGCGGCACCACCACCTCCGCCCCGGCCGGCCCGACGGACGGCACCGGCTCCGGCACCGCCGTCGCGGCGCCTACCAGCAGCGCGTCCGGCCCGGCGCTGGCCACGACCGGTGCGGACTCCAACACCCTGCCGATCGCGGTCACGGCCGTGGCACTGCTCGCAGTCGGCGGCGGCGCGGTGTTCGTCACCCGCCGCAGGCGCGGCCGCCGCGCCTGACACCCGGCCCGGCCCGCATCACCCCGGCACCGCCGGGCCCTCGACAGGGCCCGGCGGTGTTCGCGTTCCCAGGGTGGTCAGGCGGTCATGAACTCGGGCCGCGAGGAACGAGGGCCCCAGCCGGCCGTACGGCTGCGGCTCGGACCCCACGCGAAGCGGCGCGGCCCGGCCGGGCAGGTGCCGCCGTCGAACGGGGCGTGGACGCGGGCGGCGGCGGACCGGTTGCTCCGTCCGGGGGCCGCCACGGCGTACAACACGGGCCGGGCATCCGACGCGGGGACCGGCGTCCGGCTCCACCGGCGCCACAACCATCCCACCGGGTCTGGCCCGGTGGCCGTTCGGGAGGCTCCGAGGTTGCATGGACTGACCGAGCCCCAGCGATCCGGAGGTAACGCCGTGTACGAGATGTGGGCCGAGCACGACCCGGCGGTGTCCCCGCCCGCCGTGGTGTGGCACGTGGTGGCGAAGGACGACGCGACATCGTCGCTGTGCGGGCGGTTCCTCGAACCGTCCCAGCGCGTCGTCCCGGCGGGGGACGGTACCGGTTCGGCCGAGCCGGACCGGTACTGCGATCCCTGCTTGGTCACCGTGCGCGAGGCCTTGGCGGCCAGCGCCCGGTAACGGTCCGTTGCGGCATTCGTCACGCTCGTCACGCGTCGCTCGTCATGCGTCACTCGTCGCGGTCCTGGTCCGTCGCGGTCCTCGCCCGTCACGGTCCTGGTTCGTCACCGCCCGTCACCGTCCTCGTCATGGCGTTCGTCCGTCACGGCAGCGGCACGGCCGGCAGGCACGGGTGCCGGCTGTCGACTCCCGGAGCCGCGAGGACGGTGGCCACCTCTCCGGTGATCTCCACCCGGAGTCCGCCGTCCGCGCTCTCCCAGACGAGGCCTCCGTCGGGCCCCTCCGCGTGCGTCTCGTGAACGACGACGACGGCCGGTGGAGCGTGCGCGCCGATCGGGCCGGGGAGCGTCACCGCGTAGTGGCGCGTGAGGCTTCTCATCACGGCCTCCTTCTCTCCCCACCCTGTGTCACCGATTGTCCTCCCGACCAGGTCGCTTGTATGCGCACCATTGGTCCGCGGGCGGGTGCCGGGACTGCGCCTGCGGACAGACGTCGGTCTCACGGGACGACCGGTGGATCCCGCTCCGCGTTTGCCCCGGCCTGGCGCGGCTACACGCACCGGTGGACAGGAGGCGGAGGCGATCCCATGACCATGCCGGATACCAGCGCCAACGGCCGCGTCGGCCGACCCCGGACCGGTCGGCAGGAGTCGCCCGACGAACGGGCGGACCGTCGCTGGAGCGACCTGCTCCAGGAGGTCCGCGTCGCCCAGACCGGTTCGCAGGTGCTCTTCGGCTTCCTGCTGAGCGTGGTCTTCATGCCCCGCTTCGCCCAGCTCGGCGGTTTCGACCACGGGCTGTACGTGGCCACCGTCATCCTCGGCACCCTCGCCACCGGCGCGCTCACCGCCCCGGTCGCCTACCACCGGATCTTCGCCGGTCGCCGTCTCAAACCCCAATTGGTGGACGCAGCCGCCCGGTTGGTGGCCACCGGCCTGGTCCTGCTGGCGCTGACCATCGGCTCCGCGCTGCTGCTCCTGCTCCGGGTCGCGACCGGCGACTCGGCCTCCTCGGGCTGGATCGCGGGCGCCGTCATGCTCTGGTTCGCGTCCTCCTGGCTACTCCTCCCCGTCCTGCACCTGCACCGCCACAACGGGGCGCCCGGCCCGCCGTCTGCCGAACCCGGGGCCGACCGGCCCCCGCGCGACCCCCCGCAGTGACGTGGGTACGGACCGCGGCGCACGGGCCGCGTACGGCAGGCGTCCGGCAGGCATGCGGAATGCGACAGGTGCACGAAGGCCCCGGCCAGAGAGACGCTGCCGGAGAGACGCTGGGAGAGAGATGCCGAGAGGGACGCCGGGAGCAGGACTTCCATCCGGGATGGCTTCCATGAGCGCGACGAGCCCGCGGTGCGATGCCCGCGGCCGCTGCGGGTCCAGCACGAGCAGGCCGCATGACCGGGTCGTCGGGGTGAGGAGCCGGTGAGCCCCCGCCCTCGGCGGGCCGTACCGCTCGGCAGCCGCCGCCCTCGGGTGGCGCGGCGTCGCAGCGGCCCGGCCGGGCCGCCCGGGAACGCGCCCTCCGTGGACCGCGTCCCCGCCGGGCTGCGGACGGCCGCCGGGTACACCTGGCGGCTGGGATTGCTCGGCGTCGGTGCCTACCTGGCCGTCGACGTCCTCGCCCGGCTCGAAGTACCGGTCATCGCACTGTTCGTGGCTCTGGTCATCACCTCGGTCCTGCGCCCGCTGGTCGACCTGCTGGCCAGGGTGATGCCCCGCTCGCTGGCCGTCCTGCTCGCCTTCCTCGTCACCCTCGCGGTGATCGGCGGGGTCCTGACGCTGGTCGGGACGACCGTCGCCGACGAGTGGAGTCGGCTCGGCAACGAGTTGCGCGGCGGCCTCGGCCGGATCGACCGCTGGCTGACCGGCGCCCCCTTCCACCTGAGGCCCGGCACCGTCACCGACCTGCGGTCCAAGATCGGCGACTTCATCGCCGCCCACCGCTCGACGCTGGTCAGCACCGCGCTCAGCGGCGCCGGCCGGGCCGTCGAACTGGTCACCGGGCTCGCGCTCGCGGTGTTCTGCTCGGTGTTCTTCCTGCACTCCGGCGACCGGATGTGGTCCTGGGCCCAGCGGCAGCTGCCGGCCCGCAGCCGTTCGGTCTGGGACGGGGCCGGGCGCGCGGCCTGGCGCACCTTCGCGGGCTACACCCGCGGCGTGCTGATCGTGGCGGCGACCAACGCGATCCTGGTCGGCATCGCCCTGGCGATCCTGGGGGTGCCACTGGTCCTGCCGCTGATGGTGCTGGAGTTCGTGGCGGCGCTCGTTCCGCTGATCGGCTCGCCGATCGCCCTGGCCATCGCTTCCCTGGTCGCCCTGGCGGCCCGCGGCCCGGTGATCGCCCTGCTGGTGCTGGCCCTGATCGTGATCATCGGCCAGATCGAGGGCCACCTGCTGCACCCGCTGGTGCTCGGCTGGTCGGTGCGGATCCACCCGGTCGTCATCGCCCTGTCGGTGATCGGCGGCGCCGTGCTGGCCGGCGTCCTGGGCGCGGTGGTGGCGGTGCCGGTGGTGTCGGTCGCCTGGGCGGTGATCGGCGAACTGCGCGAACAGCGGAGCCACCGCCCCCGCGGGCGCTGACCCGCAGGGCTCAGCCCGGGAGCGCGGGGGGATGGCCCGCGCGGGGGTGGCCTGACAGGATGCCCATGATCGACTTCAGTGACATTCCGCACGACCGAAGGGCCCCACCGTGACCACTCCCACCAGCACCGTCGTCGAGCGCGCGGACGAGCGGCACCGGTACGAGATCCTCGTGGACGGCAAGCTCGCCGGCTTCACCGAGTACCGGGACCACGAGGAGCAGCGCGTCTTCTTCCACACCGAGATCGACGACGCCTTCGCTGGCCAGGGCCTCGCCTCCCGCCTCGTCCAGGAGGCACTGAGCGACGTGCGCGCGGCCGGGAAGCGGATCGTGCCGATCTGCCCGTACGTCGCCAAGTTCCTCACCAAGCACGACGAGTTCACCGACATCACCGACCCGGTCACCCCCGAGGTCAAGAGCTGGCTGCGCACCGAGCTCTACTGACGGGCCCACGCAGTACGCGGGCGGGCCTGGCCTGGCCTTCCCTGGCCCTGGCCTGGCCTGGCCCTGAGCAGCAACCTCCCCGGCCCCGCCCCGGACCTGCCGCGCCCCATCGAGCAGTCGCTCGACGGGGCGCGGCGGGTGTCAGGAGCGGTCGGTCACATGTTGATCATGTGACCGGCGAGGCCGTGGATGGCCTCCTTGACCGCCTCGCCCAGGGTCGGGTGGGCGTGCACGTTGCGGGCGACCTCGTGGACGGTCAGGTCCCACTGCTGGGCCAGCGTCAGCTCGGGCAGCAGCTCGGTGACCTCGGGGCCGATCAGGTGGGCGCCGAGCAGCTCGCCGTGCTTGTTGTCGCTGATGACCTTGACGAAGCCGATCGGGTGGCCGAGGCCGTGGGCCTTCCCGTTGGCGGTGAACGGGAACTTGGCGACCTTGACGTCGTAGCCCAGCTCGCGGGCCTGCGCCTCGGTGTAGCCGAAGGAGGCGATCTGCGGCTGGCAGTAGGTGGCGCGCGGGATCATGGCGAAGTCGACCTCCATGGTCTCCGCCCCGGCGATGGTCTCGGCGGCGATGACGGCCATGGTCTCGGCGGCGTGCGCGAGCATCAGCTTGGCGGTGACGTCGCCGATCGCGTAGATGTGGTCGACGCTGGTGCGGCCGCGGCCGTCCACCGCGATGGCGTTGCGGTCGGTCAGCTTGACCCCGGTGTTCTCCAGGCCGTAGCCGTTGACGCGCGGCGCGAAGCCGATCGCCTGGAGCACCTTGTCGGCCTCCAGCACCTTCTGCTCGCCGTCCTTGGTGACGGTGACGCGGACCTTGGCGTTCGGGTCGCTGTCGTCGATCGACTCGACCCGGGTGGAGGTCAGCACCTCGATGCCCAGCTTGCGGTACTGCTTGGCGAGTTCGGTGGAGACCTCGACGTCCTCCAGCGGCACCACGCGGTCGAGGAACTCGACGATGGTGACCTTCACGCCGTAGTTGTGCAGCACGTAGGCGAATTCGACGCCGATCGCGCCGGCACCCGCGATGATGATGCTCTCCGGCAGCTGCTCGGTGAGGATCTGCTCCTCGTAGGTGACCACGCGGTCGCTGAGGCTGGTGCCGGGCAGCAGGCGGGTGGTGGCGCCGGCGGCGATGACGCAGTGGTCGAAGGTGACGACCTCGAAGCCGCCGCCGCTGAGCGCGACCTGCAGGGTGTGGTCGTCGACGAAGGTGCCCCAGCCGTCGTACTCGGTGATGCCGTTCTTCTTCATCAGGTAGTGGACGCCCTTGACCCGGCCGTCGGCCACCGATCGGCTGCGGCGGAAGGCCTCGCCGAAGTCGAAGGTCACCGTGCCCTCGACCTTGATGCCGAAGGTCTTGGCCTCCTTGGTGAAGATGTGGGCCAGCTCGGCGTTGCGCAGCAGGGCCTTGGAGGGGATGCAGCCGACGTTGAGGCAGACGCCACCCCAGTACTTGGCCTCGATGACCGCGACCTTGAGGCCCAGCTGGGCCGAGCGGACGGCGGCGGTGTAGCCGCCGGGGCCCGCGCCGAGGACGACGACGTCGTAGTGCGTGCTCATGTTGCTGACTCCTCCGAGGGTGTCACGGTGTCGTGATCTCGGTCCCATGGTGGCAGGACCTTGCGCGGCGCACCCACCGGGTCTCGGTGGATGCGCTCCGCGCGGCACCGTACAGGCCGCGGGGCCGGATTGTCAGTGGTCTCCGCTACGGTGACCGCACCGACGTCCACCAGGGGTGATGACGGAGGGGAGGGGGCCGATGGCGAATTCGGGCGCGGCATGCACGGCAGGCGCGGCAGGCACGGTGGGTACGGCGGGCGAGTGGGCCCGCCGCCCGAGGACGGCAGCGGGCCCACCCGGGCGTCAGGCCGTCACGCCGTGGGTGTGGCCGCTCGCGCCGGCGGCCGCCGCCTTCCCGGCCGGTACGGGCCGTTGTAGCGAGGAGAGGTCCCAGGCATAGGTGCCGACGGCGTGGGCGATCACGTCGATGTTGACGTCGAAGGCGTCCATGTCGATGTTGCCCAGGTTGTCGCAGGCCTTGTGGTAGCAGGAGTCGAAGGCGGTGCCCGCCGTGCCGCCGTAACGCTCCGCCTGCTCCGGGGACTTGATCTTCTCGGCGCCGGTGTCGGTGCCGCCGGCCGGGATGCCCGCGTCGATGAACGGACCGTAGTCGGAGCGGCCGTCGAAGGCGCTCGGGTCGTGCGGCAGGCCGAGGCCGTCCAGGTAGCCGGTGATGTCCCGTTCGATCTGCGCCGAGCCGTCGGGGCCGGCGCCGCCACCGGCGCTGCCGGAGCCGTTGTAGACGAACTGCGCGTAGTTGGGGGATGCGATCATGTCGAAGTTGAGGTAGAGCCGGATCTTCTTCTGGTCCGCCTCGGAGAGTGACTTCACGTACGCCTCGGAGCCCTTGAGGCCGAACTCCTCGGCGGACCACCAGGCGAATCTGACCTTGTTCTTCACCGGGTGGACGGTGAGGTTGCGCGCGACCTCGAGGATGCCGGCCGAGCCGGAGCCGTTGTCGTTGATGCCGGGCCCGGCCGGGACGGAGTCGAGGTGCGCTCCGACCATCACGGTGTTGTTCGGGTCGCCGCCGCGGGTCTCGGCGATGACGTTCCAGGTCTTGCGCGGCTCCATGACAGTGCGGATGTCGAGGGTCACCCGGACGGGCCCGGCGGCTGCCTCGGCGGCCAGGGCCTCGCCGGCGGCCTGGGTGATCCCGCCGGTCGGGACCTTCCCGGCCGTCGGGTCCCCGAGGGTCCCGCTGAGGTCGCCCACGGTGTTGTTGTAGATGAGCGCCCCGACCGCGCCCGCTGCCGCCGCGGCGGCCTGCTTCTGGGCGAAGCTGCACCCGCCGCGCCGGATCAGGGCGACCTTGCCGGTGAACCCGCCCGCCGGGTAGTCGGTGGGTGCGCAGCCGGTGGTGGCGCTGACCGGGGAGACCGCCAACTCGGCGGTCAGGCCCGCCTCCGGGCCGCTCACCGAGTACGTCATGGCGACCACGGGCACGGACTCGGCCTTCGGGGACACCACGTCGAGGCGCTGCGTACCGGCCTCGAAGAAGGTGTACTCGAACTCCTGCTTGGACACCTTGAGCCCCGCGCGCCGCGCCTGCTCGTAGACGTACTGCGCGGACTGCTCGTGGCCCTTCGAACCGGCCACCCTGGTACCGCCGTTGCGGTCGGCGATCCGCTGCAGCGCGGCCAGGGTGCCGCGGGCGCTCTCCGCATCGCTCGCCTCGACCAGCCGGGCGGCCAGCCTGGCGCCCTTGCGCGCCGGGTCCGGGTCGGCGGCGGCGCTCCCGGCACCGGCCAGCAGCAGCGGGCCGACCAGGGCGGCGACGGTCAGCGCGGCACCCGCACCGCGGCGGGTGGCGGCGATCCGCGGGCGCGATAACGGGGTGGCGCTGTCGAGCCGGTTGGTGCGGTCGTACCGGGTGGAGCGGTCGAGCGGGGTGGTCGAGCGACGGGTGCGCAGCTTCAAGGCGACTCCTTCCGACGGGCCGTGAACTCACGATTTGACAGGACCGGAATCGCGTTGCCAAGCCCGCCGCGCACCCCGCGGGATGCGCGGAAGGGGATGCACGGTGATATTGGAGGAGTGGGGCCGTCTCATCCAGGAGTGTGACCACATGTCCATGATGGATAAGCTCAAGAGCCTGCTGAAAGGCCACGAGGAGCAAGCCGACAAGGCCGTCGACCACGCGGGTGACACCGTCGACGAACGCACCCAGGGCAAGTACAGCGGCCAGGTGGACGCCGCCCAGGAGCAGGCGAAGAACCAGTTCCGCGACCAGCCGCCGCCCCAGTAGCCGGCCGGAGCCGACACGCGGACCGGGCCCCGGCCCCCTCCGTGTCCACCACCCCGGGCCGGCCGCTCGTCGGCCGGCCCGGGGTTCTCCGTTCGCAGGGTCAGCGGTCGCGGGGTTCGGGCCGCACGGCCTCGCGCGGTGTCTCGTCCTCGCGCGGTGTCTCGTCCTCGCGCGGTGTCTCGTCCTCGCGCGGTGTCTCGTCCTCGCGCGGCGTGTCGTCCTCGGTGGCGGCGCAGTTCTCGCACGGTTCCGGCCCGGGCCGCTCGAGCAGCCGTCCGCACTCCGGGCACACCCGGTCCAGCCAGCAGGCCGATTCGCCGCCTTCGTCCATGCCGCCGATTCTGCCCGGGCACCCCCACAAAGGCGAGTAGACACTGTCTACAGCCGACTGGTAGACAGTGTCCATGACTGATCAGGAAAGGGACCTCCGGGCCCGACTGGTGGCCGCAGGCGTCGAACTGGTGGCCACCGGGGGCGTCCAGGCGCTCGGCCTGCGCGAGATCGCCCGCCACGCCGGGGTCTCGCACGGAGCGCCCCGCCGCTACTTCCCCACCCACCGCGAGTTGCTCGCCGCCATCGCGCAAAAGGGCTTCGGCAGGCTCACCGACACCCTGGCCGGCGCCGACGCCCTCGCCGCCGCCACCGGGGCCGATGCCCGCAGCCGCCTCGACGCGCTCGCCCGCGCCTACCTCGGCTTCGCGGCCGCCGGCCCCGGCATGTTCGAGCTGATGTTCCGTCACGACCTGCTGGAGGGCAGCGGCGCGGAGCTGCGCCGCACCACCGTGCCGCTGTTCCTCACCTTCGTCGGCCTGGTCGCCGAGGTGCACCCGGACTGCGACGATCCGGCCGCCGCCACCGCCGCCCTGTGGTCCAACCTGCACGGCCTCGCCCAACTGCGCGCCTGGGGCAGCCTGCGGCTCATCACCGGCAGCGAGGACATCGAGCCGCTGCTGCGCGCCGCCCTGGACGCCCACCTCGGCCCGGCCGACCGGTGACGGCGCGGCCGCGCCGTCGGCTCACCCTCGCCGCGAGCATCACCGGTGCCGCGCTGGTCGCCCTCGACGGCACCGTGCTGACCGTCGCCCGGCCCGTCCTCCAGCACGACCTGCACGCCTCCGTCGCCGCCGTCCAGTGGACCGGCACCGGCTACCTCGTCACCGTCGCCGCGCTGCTGGTCTTCGCGGGGCGTGTCGGCGACCGCTACGGGCACCGGCGGGTCTTCACCCTCGGCGTGACGGGCTTCGCCGCGTGCTCGGCCGGGATCGCCCTGGCGCCCGGCATCGGCTGGGTCATCGCCCTGCGGGTGGTCCAGGGCGTGGCGGGCGCGCTGCTGCAGCCGGCCACCCTCGGCATGCTGCGCGCCGCCTGGCCCGCCGAGCGGCTGGCCGGCGCGATCGCGGTGCGCACGGCGGCGATCGGGCTCGCGGCGGCGGCCGGACCGCTGGTCGGCGGGGCGCTCACCGCGCACTTCGGCTGGCGGTCGGTCTTCCTGCTCGGCCTGCTGCCGGCCGGGGCCGCGCTGTTGTCGGTCCTCGCGGTGCCGTCCACGGAACGCCCCGAGGCGGCCGTACGGGACGGCGGGCTCGACCTGCCGGGCGCGGCGCTGCTCGCACTGGCTCTGGCCTGCCTCGTGCAGACCCTGGTCGCCCTGCCCGACTCCGGGTGGTCGGCGACCACGGCGCTCGGGCTCGCGGCGGCCGCCGCCCTCGCCGTGGCGCTGGCCCGGCACGAGCGGCGCACCGCCCGTCCGCTGCTGCCGCCCGCTCTGCTCCGCTCACCGGCGGTCGCGCCGCCGCTCGGCGTCCTGCTCGCGGCCTCGGCGGCGCTCCAGGGCGCGCTCTTCCCGGCGACGTCCTACCTGCAGGACGTCCTGGGGCTCGACCCGCTGCAGAGCGCCCTGCGGGCGGCGCCGCTCGCGGTGGCGATGATCCTCGCGGCTGCGGCCTCGGCCCGGCTGGCGAAGCGTCACGGTGAGCGGACCGTGGTGCTGGTGGGGATGTCTTTGGTCACGTCGGGCGCGCTGCTGACCGCCCGGCTCGGCCCCGGTTCGGGGACCGTCGCCATCGCCGTCTGCTTCCTGCTGCTGGGTGCGGGCTTCGGCGCGGTGATGGCCACGGCCACCGCGATGGTGGTCCGGGGCGCACCCACCGCCGAGGCGGGCGTCGCGGGCGGCCTGCAGCAGACCGCGCTGAACATCGGCCCGGCTCTGGGCATCGCGCTCGCCACCACCGCCGCCGGCCGCACCGAGCCCGGCACGGCGCCGGCGCCCGCCGCGCTGGCCATGGCCGCCGTGGCGGCGGCGGGAACGCTGCTCGCCGCCCGACTTCCCGGCCAACCGGCCGACCGGGAACGGGAGTTCGTCACACGCCCGTGACCCCGTCGATGCACTCGCGGAGCAGGTCGGCGTGGCCGTTGTGGCGGGCGTACTCCTCGATCAGGTGGAACAGGATCCAGCGCAGCGAGACGGTCTCCGAACCGATCACCGCCGCCGCCTGCGCGATGAGCGGGCCTGCCGTGTCCAGGGACGCTCCCGCGGTCAGCTTGCGCCCGTACTCGACCTCCGCCTGCCAGTCCGCGAGCGCCTCGGCCAACCCCCGCGCCTGGTCCAGCCCGTACCCGTCCGGATTGTCCGCGCCGTACACCGGCGGCACCTCCCGGCCCGCGAACACCCGCTGGTACCACGTGCGTTCGACCTCGGCGAGGTGCTGCACCAGGCCCAGCAGGGTCATCGTCGACGGGGGCACGGCCGCCCGCCGCACCTGGCGGTCGTCGAGCCCGGCGACCTTCCGGCCGAGCGTGGCCCGCTGGAAGTCCAACCAGCTTTCCAGCATGGCGCGTTCGTCAGCGTGCGCGGGCGGAATCGGCCGCCCGTCCGGAGTGGAACCCATGCCCGCCACTCTGGCACAGCCGACGGGGGACCACACCCGGCACGGGCCCTCCGCGCCGGCCACGGCGGCGAGTTGGCGAGCGTCCACGCCGCCGCCCTTCACTCGACCGGCTGACGCACCTGCGGCTCGTCGGCCGCCATCGGGGCCGGCGCCGACGCCGCCCGACGCCCCACGAGGGCCGACAGCAGCGCGAGCTGCAGCGCCGCGCCCACTGCCGGGCCGAGCCACACGCCCGACACCCCCATCGGCCCCGACAGCACCGCCGAGGTGGCGAGTTGGGCGCCGAGGCCGAGCAGCACGGCGAGCACCAGCGGGCGGCCGGCGCCCGCTGCCTGGTGGACGCCGCCGAGGGCCACCACCAGGGCGTACGGAAGGAGGTAGAGCGCTGCCATCCGCAGGAAGCCGACGGACTGCGCCGCCACCGCCCAGTCGTCGGTGAAGAGCGCGGTCAGCGGGGCGGCGAGCGTCGCGGACAGCAGCGCCGCCACGGCACCGAGCAGCGCGGCGAGGCGTCCGGTGTCGCGGCGCAGGGTGCGCAGCGCGCCGGTCTCCCCCGCGCCGGCGAGACGGGCGGCCTCGATCGCGGCGGCCTGGCGCAGCGCGTAGAAGGCCATGGTGACGACGAGCAGCACGCGGTAGCCGACACCGTACCCGGCCACCGCCGCGACGCCGAAGCCCGCCACCAGCCCGAGTTGGGCCGCGCCGACGGCCATCCGGGCCGTGAAGTCCAGACTGAACGGCGCTCCCGCGCGCACGATCCGCACCGCCGCCGCGCGCACTCCCCCGGCGAGACCGGCGGTCCGCGCCGACGGCGCCGGCGCCGGCGCCGGCCGTCCCGGCAGGCGTACCCGCAGCCGTCCCCGCAGGCGCAGCGTGACGGCGAAGGCGATCGCCCGCGAGGCCGTCAGGGCCAGCGCCGCGCCCGGTACACCGAGGCCGGGCAGCGGGCCGGCGCCGAGGATCAGCAGGGGGTCGAGGGCGAGCAGCAGCGCGTTGGAGAGCAGGGCGATCCGCATCGGGGTGCGGGTGTCGCCCGCCCCCTTGAACAGTTCGTCGGCGACGCGCTGGCCGAAGAACAGCGGGAAGGCCGGGAGGGCCACGGCGAGGTACTCGGCGGCGCGGGCGGCGGCTTCGCCGTCCAGGAAGGCCCCCGCCAGCCGGTCGCGCAGCAGGAAGCCGGGGACGGCGAGCGCGAGGCTTCCGGCGGTACAGAGCCGCCAGGCGGCCCGGGTGGTCCGGGCGGCCTCGGCGTGATCGCCCGCGCCGAGGGCGCGGGAGAGCCGGACGCTGGTACCGGAGCCGACCACCAGGACGAGCCCGAGCAGCAGGTTCTCGACGGTTCCGGCGAGTGTGACGGCGGCGACCGCGGCCCCGCCGAGGCCGGCCACCCAGAGGGTGCCGATCACCGAGGCGATCACCCCGGACAGCAGTTCCGCGTAGACGGGTACGGCGAGCGCCGTGAGTCGGGACAGATGCCCGCGCATGATTCCTCCCCTGTTCCGCCGCCCGAAGCCGTGCCCGGACCTGGGCCGGGGCCTCGGAATGGTCCGGGACCTCGGGCTTGGTGCGGAGGCCTCGGGTGTGGACCGGAGGCGTGGACCGGAGGCCTGGGCGGCAACCTCGAATAGAGATACATCGGATCGAGGTATATCGGCAAGAGGTAGCATGGCCGCTCCACCGGGCGCACTCCGACGGAAGGGCTTCGACCGTGCTGACCCTCGCGATCCTCGGCTTCCTGTACGACGAGCCGCTGCACGGCTACGAGCTCAAGTCCCGGATCACCGGCCTGACCGGCCACATCCGCCCGGTCAGCGACGGCGCGCTCTACCCCGCCATCGCACGACTGGAGAAGGCCGGCCTGCTGTCCCGCCGCACCGAACCGGGCACCGGTGCCGCGCCGCGCCAGACCCTGGAGCCGACCGAGGACGGCCGGGCCGAACTGCTCCGGCGGCTGGCCGACCCGGAGCAGGTCGAGATCACCGACCAGATCCGCTTCTTCACGCTCACCACGTTCCTGCACCACCTCGCCGACCCACCCCGGCAGGCCGCCGTCCTCCGCCGCCGACTGGCCTTCCTGACCGCGCCGAGCAGCTTCTTCTACGACGGCGACGGCCGACCGGTCACCGCCGAGCGCGAGCCCAACCCCTTCCGGCGCGGGATGCTGCTCGTCGCCCGGGCCTCCTCGGCGGCCGAACGGACCTGGCTGGAGGAGACCATCGCGGAGCTGGAAGAGCCCCGGTAGCGCCCCGCAGCCCCTGGCAGCCCCCATAGCCCCCACAGCCCCCAC
Source organism: Kitasatospora sp. NPDC034023 (assembly GCF_055575795.1). Taxonomy (NCBI): domain Bacteria; kingdom Bacillati; phylum Actinomycetota; class Actinomycetes; order Kitasatosporales; family Streptomycetaceae; genus Kitasatospora; species Kitasatospora sp. NPDC034023. The sequence continues at coordinate 66,375 of NZ_JBVIRY010000003.1, read as the reverse complement.
AGCCCCACCCGCTCGAACGACCGAGCGAACAACCGGAATCAGGTTCCTCCGGACCTGGTTCCACCGGGCCCCGGCGTGGCTATGATGATCCGCCTCACGTCCTCGGCGTCCCTCCGCGGCGTGACCCGCCACCGCGCCCCGCCGTCCCCCTGGAGGCCGCCGTGCCCACTGCCGAGACCGCAACCGCCCGTCCCGTGCCGCTGCAGCGCGACGACATCCCCGGCTGGTTCTTCAGTCTCGATCGGGCTGCTTTCAGCCATCTGCTGTCCGCCCAGAGCGCCGCCGGCGTCACCGGCGACATCCTGGAACTCGGCAGCTACCTGGGCCGCAGCGCCGTCCTGCTCGGCGACCACCTGCGGCCGGGCGAACGGCTGACGGTCTGCGACCTGTTCGACTCCGAGGCGGGCGACGACGACAACGCCGCCGAGATGGCCATGTCCTACCGCAAGACACTGACCCGCAGCGCCTTCGAGTCCAACTACCTGGCCTTCCACCACGAGCTGCCCGAGATCGTGCAGGCGCCCACCTCGGCGCTGGCCGACGGCCGGATCCCGGCGGGCAGCTGCCGGTTCGTCCACGTCGACGCCTCCCACCTGTACGAACACGTCGCCGGGGACATCACCGTGGCGCGGGCCGCGCTCACCCGGGACGGCCTGATCGCCCTGGACGACTACCGCTCCGAGCACACCCCGGGCGTCTCGGCCGCGGTCTGGGAGGCGGTCTTCACCGGCGGACTGCAGCCGGTGCTGCTCACCCCGATGAAGTTCTACGGCACCTGGGGCGACGCCGCGGCCGCCCGGCAGGTCCTCCTGGAGCGGGACTGGCGGGCCGAGGGCTACACGGTGGACGAGGACACCATCGCCGGGGCACGCGTGCCGCGCCTCAACTACCGGGTCAAGGCCCCCGTCCAGCGCTCCGCCTCGCGCCGACTGGCACTGGAGCTGCTGCCCCCCGTCGCCACCAAGGCGACCCGCCGGATGCTCCGGACGCTGCGCGAGCGGCGTGCCGTGCCGCCGCCGCGCGCCTGAGCCCCGACGGGCCGGCCATCCGTTTCACTCCTGCTGTCCCGTCCGCCACGTCCGCCGCCCAGTGGGGGCGGGCCGGGGTCGGCGCCCGCTCCGCCGTCGGCGTCGGCTGCCACACCGGTGCCGCCGACGCCGACGCCGGCACGAACACGTAGGCGAGGACCGAGCCGAGGATCCCGGCCGCCGCGGCGGCCACCAGGAGGAGGTTCAGGCCCTCGAACGGCGCGGCGCCGCCCTGCCGGAACAGCACGCCGAACGCCGCGACCCCCAGGGCCTGCCCCAGCTGACGGAACGTCGCCACGACCCCGACGGCCAGGCCCGCCCGCTCCGGCGGCAGCGCCGCGAACACCGCCGCGCCCATCGCCGGGGCCCATCAGCCCGACGCCGACACCGGTCGGCGCCGGCCCGGCCGCGCGCCCGTAGCGGCCGAGGAGCGCACGTCCAATCCGGCCTGCAGCGTGCGGGCGCCCTGCTGCCGCTCGAACGGGTCCCGTGGTGACGGATGAGTGGGTGGGCGGAGGGCTGGGCGGAGGGTTGGGCCGATGAGCTTCTTTTACGACTGACGTATTTTCAAAAGGCCTTCACTCCAACGGGGGAATCTCCTTTAAAGATTTGCCCACGGAACATTAAAGGGCGCATAGTGATGACACCTCAGTTTGGTCTATTGAACACCAAGTCTAGGCAAAGTCATCCCAGGTGAGGAGAAGGCCTTGTTCCACGGAATCACGATGGCGGACGCCCCCGGGCAGCGGCTCCGCGAGGAGATCGCGGGCCCCGGCACCACGCCCCTGATCGGCGTCTACGACATGTACTCGGCCTCCATCGCGGCCGAGCACTACAACGGCATGTTCGTCTCCGGCTTCGGCTTCGCGGCCTCCTACTACGGGCTGCCCGATATCGGTTTCATCGCCTGGCCGGACATGGTCGCCTTCGTCGAGCGGCTGCGCGGCGCGTTCCCCCTGCACCACCTGCTGGTGGACATCGACGACGGGTACGTCGATCCCGAGGTGGCCTGCCATGTCGTGCGCCGGCTTGAACGCATCGGCGCCTCGGGCGTGATCCTGGAGGACCAGAAGCGGCCGCGCCGCTGCGGTCACGCGGACGGCAAGCAGGTCCTCCCGCTGGAGGAGTACCTGGCGAAGCTGGAGCTCGTCCTCGCCAACCGGACGGACCTCGTGGTGGTCGCCCGCACCGACGCCACCGAGGAGGACGACATCCTGCGCCGTGCCCGGGCGCTCGCCGCCACGGACGCCGACGTGGTGCTCGTCGACGGCGTGCGCAGCGAGGCGTGGATCCGCCGGATCCGCGCGGTGGTCGGCGACAAGCCGCTGCTGTTCAACCAGATCGGCGGCGGCAAGTCCCCCCGGCTCTCGCTCTCGGAGCTGACGGAGCTGGGGGTGGACGTGGCCATCTACAGCACGCCCTGTCTGTTCGCCGCGCACCGGGCGATGGAGGAGGCGCTGGCCGGGCTGAAGGTCGCCGATGGGCGACTGCCCGCCGCAGCCGAGGAGAGCCGGCAGATCGGCGTGCGGGAGTCCACCGAGCTGCTGGAGCGGAACATCTCCCGCTCCCGGGGGCTGACGGCGGTGACGGCGTGAGGGCCGGGCCTCGCGGGCCCGCCCCGCCCTCGGCGGCTGCCGTCCTGCGGGCCGGCGCGCTGGGGCTGGCCGGGGCGTGCGCTGTGCTCGCGGGCGGGGTCGCACCCGCGGCCGCCGGCAGTCTGATCACGGTCGTGGACAACTCCCACGCGGACTCCTGGCTCGAGATCGACCGGACGGCCAATGTCCAGAACGGCAGCGGCTCGGCGGGCAGCGACCACGACGGCGCGGGCTCGCTGGTGGGCGGTGTCCTGGGGCCGGGTTCGTCGGCCGGGCCCGCGCTCCGCCCAGTGGCGGGAGGCGGCCCGTGAGCGACCGTCCGGCCGACTCGAAGCGGCAGGGACGGCAGGAACGACCGCCCGGGGGACGGAGGAACGGGCTTCGGGCGCGTCGGCCGGTGCCACGTCGGGCGGTGCCACGTCGGCTGCGGCCTCGGTGGCTCGATCCGTACCTGGCGGCGCTGGCCGGGACGGTCGGCCTGGCTGCGCTCTTCCCGGCCTCGGGCGGGTCGGCGCGGGTCGCCGAGGCGGCCTGCGACCTCGCGGTGGTGCTGCTGTTCTTCCTCTACGGCGCCCGTCTCTCCACGCGCGAGACGCTGGCCGGGCTGCGGCACCTACGGCTGCACGGGCTGGTGCTGGCCGCCACCTTCGGCCTCTTTCCCCTGCTCGGGCTGGCCACCACGCTGCTCACGCCGGTGCCGCTGACCGGGCAGTTGCAGACCGGGGTGCTGTTCCTCTGCCTGGTGCCCTCGACGGTGCAGTCCTCGGTGGCGCTCACCGGCAGCGCCGGGGGCAATGTCCCGGCGGCGATCTGCGCGGGCACCTACTCCGGCCTCGCGGGGCTGGTCCTCACCCCGCTGCTGGCGGCCTGCCTGCTGGGTTCACACGCCGAGCTGTCCGCTGACGGGCTGCTGCGGATCGGGCTGCAACTGCTCGCACCGTTCCTGCTGGGGCAGGTGCTGCGGCCGTGGATCGGCGGCTTCCTGGCCCGCCACAAACGGGGGCTGACCCCGGTGGATCGCGGTTCGATCCTGCTCGTGGTCTACACGGCGTTCAGCGCGGCGGTGGCCCGGGGCATCTGGAGCCTGGCCACTCCCGCCGCCCTGTTCGGGCTCCTCGCGGTGCTCCTCGCCCTGCTCGCCGCCGCCCTGGCCGCCACCGGGCTCGGGGCGCGACTGCTGGGGCTCGACCGGGCGGCCCGTATCGCGGCGGTGCTATGCGGTTCGCAGAAGAGCCTGGCCAACGGGCTGCCGATGGCCACCGTCCTGTTCGGGCCGGAGGCGGGGGTACTGGTGCTGCCGCTGATGCTTTACCACCAGCTCCAGTTGGTCGTCGGCACGGTCCTCGCCGGGCACTGGTCCCGGGCCCCCGCCGTAGCCACTGCCACTGCCACTGCCACCACTGCCGCCACAGCTCCACTCAACGGGCAGGCGCCGGCCGCGCTCACCGGTCCGGGCGCGCCGCCAGCGCCCGGGTGATCCCCCGGCGCAGCCGGGTCGAGGCCCCGGGCAGGTGTCCCAGTCGGCGCAGCCGCTCGGCCGGCAGCTCCGGCCGTCGGGTCAGCTCCAGCACCGCCGCGTACGGGCGGTCGCCCTCCCTCAGCCGTTCGGCCACCAGGTCGACCAGCCCGTCCAGGGCCGCACCGGTGAGGGCGGGGTGGACGGCGAGCAACAGCAGCAGGTGGTTGTCGTTCCAGGTGCTGTGCCGTCGGAGGGCGAGCGCGGCCAACAGGTCGGCTGGCGCGGCGGCGTTCCGGGCGATCGCATGCCAGACGAACGGGTACTCGCCCCTGGCCACTTGGCGCAGCACGTCCGGGTTCGAGGTCCGTTCGGCCAGTCGGCGGTAGTCCCCGCCGTCGTGCAGCCGGCGCAGCGCCTCGACGTCGTCCTGCTGATGGGTGTCGTCCATGTCGAGGCGCGACCCTAACAGGCCGACCGGCCCTCAGGCTCCCGGCCGAGACGCCGGGCCGACCACGTCACCATGACCATGGCCATGGTGACGTGGTCGGTCGTCATCGGACGTAGTAGGCGCGGTTGTGGGCGGCGACCGGCGGGGACTGGTAGGTCCAGACCCCGGCGGCCGGGGCGTCGGCGATCAGGTGGGCGAGGTCGCGGGCGGACTCCTCGGCGGGGTTGCCGAGGTCGAGCCGGACGCGGTCGGCGGTGCGGTCGTCCAGCGCGTAGTAGCGGTAGGGCTGGTAGACGTTGAGCGGACCGGCGAGCAGCTTGCCCTCGTCGTCGGTGCCGTAGCCGGTGATCGGGGTGTTGTTGACCGGTTCGGCGGTGAGACCGACCAGGTTGACGTCCAGGGCGAGGAGTTCCTCGTCGTGGCGGTCCAGACCGTCAGGCCCGAGGGTGGCGCGGCGGCAGGAGACGGACCAGCGTTCGCGCACGGCGGGCGCGTTGAGGGAGGGCAGCGTGGTCTCGAACCAGCCCGGGTGCTTGGGCTCGGCGTAGAGCCGGCGTCCGGCGTCGATGGCCAGCGGGTTGTCGCAGAGCACGTGCAGGCGGGCGATGCCGAGCAGCTTGGTCTGGTCGTAACCCCGGGCGTACTGGCCGTAGTTGACGGCCGGGATCCGGTCTTCGGCGAACACCGGGTGGGCGACCAGGTTGATCTCCAGCTCCTGGGTGATACCGCCGCCGTTCGGGTACTGGGCGAAGTAGAGCTGGTAGTTGAGCGACACGCACGCCCCGCCGTCGAAGGCGGCGGCGTTCAGCCCGGGGTGGCGCTTGCCGAGCAGTTCGCGCGCCCGTTCGCGATCGACCAGGTAGTCGACGCCGATGTTGTGCAGCGCGCCGTAGTGGAAGGGCAGGTGGTAGGGCTCCGGTACGGGCGGCAGCGGCAGGCCGGTCATGAGGGCTCCGAGGGCGAAGGAGGTTCGGGGGTACGGGCGTTGGCCGAGGACGTGACCACAGTCGGGGGTGTGACGGCGGGCGGGGGCGTGACGGCCGGCGGGGGTGCCACCACCGCCGGGCGGTGCAGCTCCAGCAGGTCCCGGTGCATCCGCTCGGCGCTGCGCAGCGCGAGCGCGGCCATGGTGAGCGAGGGGTTGGAGGTGCCGAGCGAGGGCATCGAGCCGCAGCCGACGGCGTACAGGTTGGGGTGGTCCCAGCAGCGCTGCCAGTGGTCGACGACGGAGGTGGCGGGCGAGTCGCCCATGATGTGGGTGCCGCCGGCGTGGCCCGCGCCCCGGTAGCCGTGGACGGCTCCCCGGTGTTCCAGCCGGCCCGGCCAGGCGCCCGCCGGGTAGGTGGTGTGGTCCTCGGCGCCGAGCAGGGCGAAGAGCTGGTCGGAGACGGCCCGGGCGGAGGCCATGCCCTCGCGGACGTAATCGGAGAGGTCGTAGCGGACGGCCGGTGCGGGGAGGCCGAGCGGGTCGCGCCGCGCCGGGTCGAGGGTGACCCGGTTGGCCGGGTCGGCGGGCTGTTCCAGCTCGAACTGGAGCGAGAACTGGCGGCCGAGCCGGTCGCCGAGGCGCTCGCGCAGCTCCTTGCCGCGCAGTCCCCTGCCGTGCGGGCCGCCGGCGATCAGCGCGGCCGCCTCGGCCTCGGGCGCACCGCCGGCCCAGGACCAGCCCCAATTGCCGATCTCGATCCGGAACGGTGCCCGGCGGTCACGGCCCGGGCCGAAGCGGAAGGCCTCCAGGCCACTGGTCGAACCGGGTCCCCGGTAGGGGCCGACCGGGCGGGGCATCAGGCCCCAGGTGAGCAGGGCCGGGTGATCCATGAGGTTCCGGCCGACCTGGTCGCTGCGGTTGGCCAGGCCGGAGAGGAGCAGCAGCCGGGCGTTCTCGATCGCGTGTGCGGCGAGGACCACCAGGTCCGCCTCCACCCGGTGGGCCGTGCCGCCGGACAGGTACTCGACTCCCCCGGCCCGCCCGCTCTCCGGGTCGGCGAGCACCCGGCTGACCACCGCCTCGGTGCGTAGCTCCACTCCGGCCGCCCAGCGGGCCTGGGTGCGCAGCGGGGTGTACTTGGCCCCGGTCGGGCAGGCCGGGACGCAGCCGGCGCTGCCCGCGCAGAGCGGTCCGTCACCGGAGCCCGGGCGGGTCGGTACCCCGCTGGCCGGTACCACGTCGGTCGGCACCCCGTTGCGGGCGTGCGGGGTGGCGGTGACGGCGAGCCGGGCGGGACCGGGCATCGCGGGGTCGCGGACGGTCCGGCCGTCGAGCACGTCGGCCAGCTGCCGGTCGAGGAAGCTGGCGGGGATGGCGCGCATCGGGAAGGCGTAGTCGTCCGGGATGGGCAGTCCGACGGCGTTGCGCTGCGCCTCGGCGTCGGCGGCGACGCCGAGTTCGTGCTCGGCGGCGCGGTAGTGGGGCTCCAGGTCGTGGTAGCCGATCGGCCAGTTGCGGCCGTGGCCGAGGTCGCCGGTGCGGAAGTCCTCGGGGTGCATGCGCGGGGTGAGCCCGGTCCACAGCAGGCCGGTGCCGCCATTGGCGCGCAGGTAGCCGCTGGCGTACGGCAGCGGCCCGTGCTGGCGCAGGTGGCCGGTGGCGGTGAAGCCGCCGTCGGGCAGACCGGTGAGGTCGGTGACATCGGGGGACGGCGCCTCGGGGTTGTGCGGGTAGGGCGAGGTGGGCGGTCCACCGCCGGCCGCGCGGTGGGCGGCGGAGACCTCGGCGCCGGTGGGCGCGGCCCGGCCGGCCTCCAGGACGAGCACCCGCCAGCCCTGCGCGCCGAGGTGGTGGGCGACCAGGGTTCCGGCGAAGCCCGCGCCGACGACGACGGCGTCCCAGCGCGCGGTCATCGGGCCTCGCCTCGTCGGGGTGCCTCGACCAGGAGCGCCTCGGCCCGGGGCGCCCCGCTCCGGGGTGCCCCGGCCCAGCTGCCGTGCCCGGGCGCAGCAGCACCGGGCGGGGTGGCCCGGAAGGTCCGCCAGACCAGGCCCTGGTCGTGGGCACGGGCGGAGCTGGGTGCCTCGCCGGGCCAGGCACCGACGTACCAGAGGTGGACGAGGGCGTGCTCGTCGCGGACCCGGTGGGCCAGCACGGTGCGGTGGTGCTCCTCGGCCATGCCGGTGGCGCGCAGCTCGGGTACGTCGAAGCCGGTCAGCTCGGCGCAGACGCGCAGGAATTCCTCCGGGTCGGCCAGCTCGTCGGCCTCGTCGGCCTCGACGGGGTCCCAGTGCTGCGCCAGGTCGAAGTCGGCCGGACGATCGTCGGACACGGACACGCGGGCACCCCCACGATCGACAGCGGACGGCCACGGAACCGGTGGCCGGGAAACGAATGGCCAGTCGGATGGCCAAGACATGACAGGTCCGGAGCGCCCATGCCTCACTGCACGGCCGGAACTGCCACCGCGATCCTGCCGCCGGCACTCACCACCGGAAACCCGTTGCCCGAATCTGCCCGGACTTGATCACCTGCCGACCGGCCACCCACCCAGTTCGCCCATATGACGCCAGCTTTCGATCATCGAAGGTCGGCGATCGTCATCGGCGGTCAGTCCTCAGCGATCAGTCCTCGGCAGTCAGTCCAGGGCGGTCAGTCCAGGGTGCGCACCGCGTCCAGCACGTCCAGGCCCAGCTCCGGGTCGGCGTCCTCGGGCAGGCTGACGGACACTCTGGTGACCAGGCCCGCGTACCGGCGGCGGATCTCCCGGGCGACCTCCTCGACCGACCCGGACACGGCGAAGGTGTCGAGCACCCGGTCGTCGATCAGCGCGGCCATCTCCGCCCAGCGTCCGCGCACCGAGTGGGTGTGCAGCTCCTCCTGCAGCCCCTCCCAGCCGTGCTGCGCCAGCACCGGGCGGTAGGCCGGGGTGGAGGCGTAGAAGGCGAGCCGCTCACGCGTCGCGGCCCGATTGGCCGTCAGTTCCTGCTCGGTGCGCCCGGCGGCGGTGAGCACGTTGCCGACGATCTCGAACGGCCGTGCCGTCCACGCGGCCCCCTCCCGCTCGGCCCGCGCCCGCTCCTCGGCCAGCCCGGGCAGCACCTGCTCGGCCAGGTAGGCGGTGGAGGAGAACGGGTGGCTCAGGAACCCGTCGGCCACCGCCCCGGCGGTGCGGGTCATCAGCGGCCCGACGCCCGCGAGCAGGATCCTCGGCACCCCGGCCGGGACGGGGTCGGGCGAGAACACCGGGGTCATCACCGTGTGGGTGTAGAACTCGCCCCGGAAGCGCAGCCGTTCACCGGTCTGCCAGCTGTCCCAGATCGCTCGCACGGCGTGCACGTACTCGCGCATCCGGGCGGCCGGACGGTCCCAGGGCATCCCGAAGCGCTTCTCGATGTGCGGCTTGACCTGCGAGCCCAGCCCGATGACGGCCCGTCCGCCGGAGGCCGCGTGCAGCCCCCAGGCCTGGTAGGCCAACGTCATCGGGGTGCGGGCGAAGGCCACCGCGATGCCGGTGGCCAGTTCGATCGACGTGGTCCGGTCGGCGGCGCGGGCGAGCTGGAGGAACGGGTCGTACGCGGTCTCGGCGACCACCAGCCGGTCCATGCCCCGGCGTTCGGCGCGTTCGGCGGCGTCCAGGATGCCCGCCGGGTGGCCGGAGGCGGTGGCGTCGAGGCGGAAGGCGGCGGGTCGGTCCATGGCGGTGCTCCTGGTCGGGGGCTGCGGTGCTACCCGGGTAGCCTGCCACGCCCTCGGCACCGACCCGGCCCGCCCTCGACCCGACCCGGCCCGGCCCGGCCCACCATCGACCCGCACCGACGCGACCCCGCACCGATGCGACCCCGCACCGGCCCGGCCCGTCCTCGCCTGGCTCCCTTCGACGGCCCCGCCCCCGCGCTACGCCGCGAACAGCCGGTCCAGGTGCCGGTCCACGGCGGTGAGCACGGCGGCCGGCTCGACCACGTTCAGCTCCAGCAGGGTGGCGAACCCGGTCAGCGCCAGCAGTAGGTCGGTCTCCACCACCGGGTCGCGGTCGGCCGCGATCCGCCCGTCCGCGACCGCCTGCCGGACCACCTGCTCCACCATGGCCCGCCCCTGCAGCAGCCCGCCCCGCGCCCGCGCGTGCACCTCTTCGTCGTGCAGCGCCTCCAGGACGTAGGCGGCGCCCATCCGGCTGGTCGCCCGCGCGTCGGCGTGCAGCGGAAGCATCTCGACCAGCATCGCCCGCAGCACCGCGCGCGGGTGCGGCCGGTCGCCGAGCTCCGCCAGCGCTCGGCCGACGCGCAGTGCGCTCTGCTCGCCGGCGAAGTCCATGGCGAAGGCGAGCATCGCCGAGCGGGAGGTGAAGTAGTGCTGGAGCTGCCCCAGCGACATGCCCGCTTCCTGGGCGACCTCGCGCATCGTCAGGTGGGTGGCGCCGCGCCGCTCCACCACCCGCCACAGTGCCCGGGCGATGGCCTCCCGGCGCTCCTGGTGGTCCACCTGTCTGGGCATGCCCTGCCACACCTCCGAATCCCGTTCCCGCTCGCGTTCCCGCGCGGCTTCCTGGTCCGGCATTCCCGCGGAACGTTCCCATACGCTTGACATAATACACCTGACCTATAACGCTGGAGGCATCCGAGGGAGGAGCCCACATGCTCACGCGGCCCGTCGCCCACACCACCGAGGGAACCGTCCGCGGCTTCCCGGACCGGGGGTTCGCGGTCTTCCGCGGCATCCCCTACGCCCAGCCGCCGGTCGGACCGCTCCGTTTCGCCGCTCCCGCCGCGCCCAAGCGCTGGGACGGCGTCCGCGAGGCCTTCGAGTTCGGCCCCGTCGTCCCGCAGTCCGGTCCGCTGCAGGCGGAGCCGTCCGAGGGCACCGACTGGCTCACCCTCAACGTCTGCACCCCGGATCCCGGCCGGGCGGGGCTGCCGGTGCTGGTCTGGATCCACGGCGGCGGGTACATGTCGGGGACCTCCGGCGACCCGCTCTACGACCCGGTCGAGCTCGCCCGGGCCGGGCTCGACCTGGCCGGCCTGGTCGTGGTGGGCGTCAACTACCGGGTGGGCGCGGAGGGTTTCGCGCTGCTGGAGGGCGCCCCGGCCAACCGTGGCTTCCTCGACCAGATCGCGGCCCTGGAGTGGGTGCGACGCAACATCGCCCGGTTCGGCGGCGACCCGGACCGGGTGACCGTCGCCGGCCAGTCCGCGGGCGCCGGTTCGATCGCCGCGCTGCTGACCATGGGCGAGGCGCGCGGCCTGTTCCGGCGGGCCGTCGCCCACACCGTCCCGGGCACCCTCTGCACGCCGGCCCTGGCCGCCGAAGTCACCGCCGAACTCGCGAAGCTGGTCGGCACCGCCCCCACGGCCGCCGCCCTGGCCGAGGTCGACCCCTGGCGCCTGGCCGCGACGGTCACCGACCTCGGCGCGGCGCTCCCCCAGCACCTCGCGCGCTGGGGGCGGCTCGCGCAGAGCGGCATCGCCACCCTCCCGGTCGTCGACGGCGAGGTCCTGCCCGGCGCGCCCTGGTCCGTCCTGGCCACCGGCCGGGCCGAGGGCATCGACCTACTCATCGGTCACACCCGCGACGAGTTCCGCCTGTTCAGCGTCCTCAGCGGCCGGCACGGCACCTTCACTGACGAGGAGGCCCGCCTCGCGCTGGAGCTGTTCGCCCCGGCACCGTCCGGCCCGGACGACTACCGCGCCGCGTACCCGGGAGCCACCGCTTCGGACCTGCTCGAGGCGGTCAGCTCCGACGCCCTCTTCCGGATGCCGTCCCTCCAGCTCGCCGAGGCCAACGCCACGGCCGGCGGCACCTCGTACCTCTTCGAACTGGCCCTCCCCGCCCCCGCGATGGGCGGCGCGCTCGGCGCCTGCCACGGGCTGGACGTCCCGCTCGCCTTCGGCACCCTGGGCAGCCCGACGGGTCGGCAGTTCCTCGGCGACCCGCCCTCCCCGGAGGTCGTGCGGGTCTCACAGGAGCTGCAGCGGGCCTGGATCCGGTTCGCCACCACCGGCGACCCGGGGTGGCCCTCCTTCGATCCGGACGCGCAGCTCACCCGGGTCCTCGACGCCCGCTCGGAGACCGTCCGCTACCCCGAGCAGGCCGCCCGCGAGATCTGGGCCGGGCACCCCCTCACCGCCTACGACCTCCACTGACGCAGGGGGCGCCGCCCACGCCGGGCCCGATCCGCTCGGCGAGGGCGGTGACAGCGGCGTGGACGGCGTGGACGGCGTGGACGGCGTTGACGGTGACAGCGGCGAGGACCGACGTCGCCCTGCTGCGCGGCACCGGGCCGGTGGAACCGCCCGTGCGGACCGTGCACCTGTACGACGAGAGGCGCGTCGCCGTCCGAGCCCGCGAGCAAGCCCCAGGGAGCGCAGAGAGGCCCCCGACACCCGGCACCGGCACCGGCACCGGCACCGGCACCGGCTGACGCCCCGCGCTGGGAGGAGGCCACGGAATGGACCCCGGTCGTCCACAGGGCGACCCAGCCCGACGACGAGGTCCGCAAGCGACTGCGCCCCGAATACGCCGAGGACCCCGACTCGCTCGTCGCCGTGGCCCACGTGGTCGCCATCGAGTTCGCCACCATCGCGGCCGCCAACGACTACTGGCGCTGACCTGGCCGTCCCCGGCGGCCGGACCCGCAGCCGCCGGGGCGGAAGCAGGCCCGCTCCGGGGCGGACGCCGCCGCTACGCCTGCAGCAGCTTGAGCAGCTCGGCGGCCACCAGGGCCGAGGAGGCCGGGTTCTGACCGGTCACCAGGTTGCGGTCGACCACCGAGTGCGGCGCCCAGGGCGCGCCCTCCTCGAAGTCCGCGCCGAGTGCGACCAGCCGGTCCTGGAGCAGCCAGGGCGCCCGGTCCGCCAGGCCGGCCTGGGTCTCCTCGTCGTTTGTGAAGCCGGTCAGCCGGTACCCGGCGAACGGCGAGCCGCCGTCCTCGGTGCGGGCAGCGAGCAGGGCGGCCGGGCCGTGGCAGACCACGCCGAGCGGACGGCCGGAGGTCAGCGCCTTGGTGAGCAGCCGGCCGGAGTCGGCGTCGACCGCCAGGTCCTCCATCGGGCCGTGGCCGCCGGGGTAGAACACGGCGTCGTAGTCGGCCGGGTCGACCTCGGCCAGTACCAGCGGCCGACGGAACTCGTCGATCGCCTCCAGCGCCTCGGCGATCGCCGGGTCGGTCAGGCTGGCCCGGTCGGCGACCGGGACGACGCCGCCCGGAGTGGCGACGGTGACCCGGTGGCCGGCGGCGGTGAGAGCCTGGTACGGGACGACGGCCTCCTCCGCCCAGAAGCCGGTCGGGTGCTTGGTGCCGTCCTTCAGCGTCCAGACGTCCGAGCCGGTCAGGACGAACAGGATGTCGGCCATGGTGGGTGCCTCCAGTGGTGCGGTCCCTGCCGCGACGATCCCGTCGCGGCGCTCACACCGTCGACGCTAGACCCGGCGAGCCCACAGGAACCAATGGGCCACGCGATGCGAGGCATCGGAATCCCGATGTCTCGCACGGGCGGCCCAGCCATCGGAATCCCGTAGGCTCGCGGCATGAGCGATCGGCTGCTGCCGGGTTCCGGCCCGCTGGACCTCAACCAACTGCGGACCTTCCTCGCCGTGCACCGCGCGGGCTCCTTCACGGCGGCCGCGCACCTGCTGGGCCTCTCCCAGTCCACGGTGACCGCGCAGATCCGCGCGCTGGAGCAGCGGCTCGGCCGGGAGCTCTTCGAGCGCCGGGCACGCGGGGTCAGCCCGCTGCCGTACGCCGACGACCTCGCGGCCCGCCTCGCGGTGCCGCTGGACCAGCTGGCGGGCCTCGCCGACGGGCGCGGCGGCGGCGTGCCGGAGCCGGTCCACCTGGCCGGGCCGGCGGAGTTCCTCGGCACCGTCCTGCTGGCGAAGCTGGCGCCACTGGTCGCCGAGGGCGTCCAGCTGCGGGTCACCAGTGGGCTGACCGACCCGCTGCTGGAGGAACTGCGGGCCGGGCGGCACGACCTGGTGGTCGCCACCCGGCGCCCGCGCGGCCGGACGCTGCTCGCCGAGCCGCTGGCCGACGAGGAGTTCGTCCTGGTCGCCGCCCCCGTGTGGGCCGAGCGGCTGGCCACCCGGGAGCCGGCCGGCCGGGAGCTGCCCGAGGCCCTGGCCGAGGTGCCGCTGCTCAGCTACGCCGAGGACCTGCCGATCGCCCGCCGCTACTGGCGCCACGTCTTCGACCGGCGGCTGCACGCCCGGGCGGCGCTCACCGTGCCGGACCTGCGGGCGGTGCTCGCGGCGGTGACGGCGGGCGCGGGCTGGAGCGTGCTGCCCGGCTACCTGTGCCGGGCCGAACTCGCCTCCGGGGCGCTGCGGTTGCTGCACGAGCCGGCCGATCCGCCGATCAACACGGCCTACCTGGTCCGGCGCCCGGCCGGCTCGGCCAACCCGCACGTCGCCCTGGTCCGCGATCACCTGTTGGCCGTGGCCCGCGCCTGGGGCTGAGGCCCTACGGAGCGTCGCGCGGGTCGGCGAGGCGCGGGTCCGGTCGAAGGCCGCGCGGATCCTCGTTGCGCCGCGCGGATCCTCGTTGCGCCGCGTGGTCGTCCGGGCCGAGCCGGGTGCCGGACCGGTGCCGGACCGGTACTAGATCGCGAGATCTCGCCGTTCCAGCAAGCGGAACGCCGCCAGCAGACCGAGCAGGCCGACGCCGGTGAGCACCCCCAGCGCCGCCCACGGCACACCGCCGTGGCCGAGCACGTCGCCCGGGGCGTAGTAGTGGAACGGGCTGAGGTAGCGCAGCGGCCTGGCCGGGGACCAGGCCAGCGCGACGAAGTTGAGCGCGAAACCGACCGCGCCGAAGACGACGGCCGCGCCGATCACGTACGCCCGCCGCCGGCTGAGCGCGGACACCGCCAGCACCGGGCCGGTCAGGCAGAACGCGAGGGCGCAGCCGAGCAGTCCGGCGGTGAGCACCGCACTCTCCGGGACGGCGTCGCGCAGCTTCGGGGAGAACGCGACCCCGAGCGCGACGGTCAGTGTGGCGGCGGCGTTGAGCAGTACCGAGGCGGCGACCAGGGCGCCGGCCCGTTCGGCGAGCAGCTGGCGCCGGGAGACCGGGCGGGTCATCAGCAGCTCGATGGTGCCGGACTCGACGTCGGCCGCGACGGCGGCGGCGCCGAGCGAGCCGATCACGGTGAGCTGGAGGGCGATCCAGAACGGGTGGGTGAGCCCGGCGCCGAGGAGGCCGGGGTAGCTGGCGATGGAGATGTCGCCGTTGGAGCCGCTGAAGGCCCGGAACGCGCCGGGCGGATTGCGGCGGGCGGCTCCGAACAGATCGCCGGGCGGGACGGTCCCGGCGATCACCACGATCAGGGTCTCGAAGACGACCATGCCGAGCAGCAGCGAGAGCAGCATCCGGCGCCGCCGGTGCAGGGCGAGCCAGACCAGGGGGAGGCGGCGGCTGACGGTGCCCGGGTTCACGGCTTCTCCTCGGCTTCCGGCCGGTGGTCGTGGTCCTCGGCTTCCGGTCGGCGGTCGTCGGGCAAGCGGCGGTCCTCGTCCGAGCGGTAGAGGTCGAGGAAGGCCTCGTCCAGGCCCGCCTCCTCCACGGTCAGGTCGGTGACCGGAAGTTCGGCCAGCAGGGTGCGCACGGCCGGGACCACCTCGTCCGGCGGCACCAGCAGCTCGACCCGCCGGCCGTCCCAGCGCGGGGACCACCGCTCGGCGGCGCCCAGTGGCCGGGCGCCCCGCTCGTCGGCGAAGACCAGCCGGACCCGGCGGGCCCGGGCCTGGCGCAGTTCGGCCACCGAGCGAACGGTCACCAGCCGGCCGTGGCGCACGATGGCGACCCGGCCGCAGGTGCGCTGCACCTCGGGCAGCACGTGGCTGGAGAGCAGGACGGTCCGCCCGGCGGCGGCCTCCTCGGCGAGCAGTTCGTAGAAGGTCTCCTGGAGCAGCGGGTCCAGCCCCTCGCTCGGCTCGTCCAGCACCACCACGGGCGGCCGGTGCTGGAACGACTGGACGAGGCCGAGCTTCTGCTTCATGCCGCGCGAGTACTCCCCGACCGGGCGCGCCAGGTCGGCGCGGGAGAGCTTCAGCCGCTCGCACAGCTCGCGCCGGCGCGGTACGGGGGCGCCCTGGAGGGCGGCGAGCAGGTCGAGGGTCTGCTGCCCGGTGAGCTCGGGGTAGAGCCGCAGTTCGCCGGGCAGGTAGCCGATCGAGGGGGCGAGCCGGCGGTGGTCGGCCACCGGGTCGAGGCCGAGCACCCGCACCTGCCCGTCGGTGGGGCCGAGCAGTCCGACCAGGCAGCGCAGGGTGGTGGTCTTTCCGGCGCCGTTGGGGCCGAGCAGTCCGAACACCTCGCCGGCCGTGACCGACACGTCCAGCCCCTCGATGCCGACCGTGCTGCCGTACCGCTTGGTGAGCGAGCGCAGTTCGATCACCGGGCCGGTGCCGTCGTCCGGTCCGTGGGTGTCCCCGTTCTGCGGCATGGCCACCTCCTGCTCGCTCCTGCTCTGGCGACGGATGCGTCCGACATCAAAGCGCGCCCGGCCGGAGTAGTCGAGAGACGCGGCCGGGACGGTTACCCGCTCGCGCCGTGCGGGCGGGTAACGGCTCGCGCCGTGCGTGCGGGCGGGCGGGCGGGCGGCTCACCCCTTGCACACGCCCAGCGGCACCAGGCGGGCGACCTGCCGGGCCAGCCCGGCGGCCTCGGTGACGGCGGCCACCGCGTCGACGTCCTTGTACGCCTCGGGTGTCTCCTCCGCCAGGGCCCGCCACGAGGCGGGCCGCACCGCGATGCCGCGCGCCTCCAGGTCGCTCTTCAGCTGCTCGCCGCGCACCGTGCGCAGCGCCTGGTGCCGGCTGAGCAGCCGCCCGGCGCCGTGGCAGGCGGAGCGGAAGGCCTCGTTGTCGGGCAGGCCGACCATGACGTACGAGGCGGTGCCCATGGTGCCCGGCACCAGGACCGGCTGCCCGGCCGCGGCGAGGTCGGCGGGCAGGTCGGGGTCGCCGGGCGGCAGTGCGCGGGTGGCGCCCTTGCGGTGGACGCAGAGCTTCCGGGGTACGCCGTCCACCTCGTGGGTCTCCAGTTTGGCGAGGTTGTGCGAGACGTCGTAGACCAGCTCCAGGCCGATGCCGAGCGCGGTGGCGAAGGCGCGGCGGGCCGCCTCGGAGAGCAGCTGCCGGTTGGCCCGGCCGTAGTTGGCGGCGGCGGTCATCGCGCCCAGGTAGGCGCGGCCGCGGGGCGAGTCGACCGGGGTGCAGGCCAGTTGGCGGTCCGGGAGGTCGATCTTGTAGCGGTGCAGTTCGCGGTCCATGGCGCGCACGTGGTCGGTGCAGATCTGGTGGCCGAGGCCGCGCGAGCCGCAGTGGATCATGACGCAGACCTGGCCGGGCCGCAGTCCGAAGGCGGCCGCCGTGGCCGGGTCGTGCACCCGGTCGACGGCCTGTACTTCCAGGAAGTGGTTGGCCGAGCCGAGGCTGCCGACCTGTTGCAGCCCCCGTTGCACGGCGCGGGTGCTCACCTCGCCGGGGGCCGCGCCGTCGAGGACCCCGTAGTCCTCGCAACGTTCCAGGTCGCGGGGCACGCCGTGGCCGTGCTCGACGGCGTAGCGGGCGCCGCCGAGCAGGAGTTCGTCCAGTTCCTCCGGTCCGGACAGCTGCCACAGGCCGCCCCGGCCGAGGCCGCGCGGGACGGTGCGGTCCAGCAGGTCCATGAGGCGGCGGATCCGCTCGTGGTCGAGTTCGTCGCGGTCGACGCCGGCGGCCAGCAGCCGGACCCCGCAGGAGATGTCGAAGCCCACCCCGCCGGGGGACACCACCCCGCCCTCGTCGACGTCGGTGGCGGCGACCCCGCCGATCGGGAAGCCGTAGCCCCAGTGCACGTCGGGCATCGCGTAGGAGGCGCGGACGATCCCGGGCAGCGTCGCCACGTTCGCCACCTGCTCCAGTGCCTTGTCGCCGGCGGCCTGCGGCAGCAGCGCGTCGGACGCGAACACCACGCCGGGCACCCGCATCGGCGGGCGCGGCTCGATCCGCCAGCGGTGGCGGCCCGCCGCGGTCAGTGCGATCTCCACCTCGCTCACCCGCTCCCGCGCTCCTGTGCCCCCACTTTCCCGTGTTCCCGCGTTTCGGCGCTCATCGGCACTCATCGGCGCTCAGACGTCCACGGTGACCTGGCAGGTCCAGCCGCCCGGCCCGGCGCGCAGGTCCAGGTCGTGCAGCGAGACGGCCTTCGGCACGGCGCCGACCAGCGCGGCGGTGGCCGCCTCGGCCATCCGGAAGCGGATCGCCACGGTCCGGGCGCCGTCCAGCCCCTGGATACGGCCGATCGCCAGCGCGACAGGCAGCTCGCCGTCGGCGTCCATCCGGTAGATGACCTCCTCCAGGACGCCCACGAGCAGGTCCGCGTCGCTCACCCCGAGGACGGTGCAGCCGCGCTCGCCGACGATCCGCGCGCCGCTCAGCTCGGCGAAACTGTCCACGACGGCGCGCACCAGCTCGCCGATGCAGCCCTCGGCCGTCGGCGCCCAGGCCTCCACCCGCAGGTCCGCCGTGTGCGGCACGCTCCGGTGACCGCTGTCGGACGGGCCCGCGGGCTCGTGTCCGTCCACGAGTGACGCCTCCCGAACCCGTTGCCGTCCTCACTCCAGCGTCGTCCCGCGAGCGGCCCGGGGGCAAGTGCGGCCGTCCCGGGCCGGCCGCCGGGAGAGTCCTACCGCGTACGTCCCAGCGAGGCGAGGTACGCGGCGGCAAGCTCGGGGGTGGCCAGCCAGGCGGCGTGGTCGCTCGGCTCGACGTAGGTGTTGGCGAGGCGGCGGGCGACCTCCTCGTGCTCGGCGGCAGCCGCGAACACACCTTGCAGGTGGTCCGGCATGGTCAGCATCGCGGCGGTGAACTCGACCGTGTGGCGGGCGTGTTGCTGCCAGAACCGCTCGGCGGTGCGGCACATCCAGTCGGCCGTGAACGGGGCGTTGCCGTGCTCGACGACGGCCCGCCGGTAGGCCTCCGCCGCGCGGGCGGCGCTGTTGGCGCCCTGGCCGGTGATCGGGTCGTTCACCACCACCGCGTCGCCGAGGCCCAGCACGTGGACGGCGTCCACGCCCGAGCCCAGCTCCGCCACCGCGTGCCGGACCGTCGGGGTGACCGCGCCGAAGAGCCCGGCCCCGGCGTCGGTCGGCTCGGCCTCCGACCAGAGTTCCGCCTCCCAGGGCAGGTACTCGCCCAACAGGGTGCGGATCCGAGCCAGTTGGACGTCCGGCTCGGGGCTGTCGCCGAACGCGTCCAGCGGACCGCCGGGCAGCGCCTCCCACAGCAGGATCGCGCAGGGGCCGGAGAGGGTGAGCGCCGGCTGGAGGTACAGCTCGCCGAGGCCGGGCAGGGCGTGCATCCGCGCGTTGGGCCCGGCGGCCGGGTCGGGCGCGCCGACGCCGTGCGCGTACAGGCAGGACAGCGCCCGCTGCGGCCGGTCGAAGGGCGAGCGGGCGGCGTCGCGGCCGAAGAGCCCGGCGAGTTCGCCGCGACCGGCCGCGACCACCGTCAGCTCGTGCTGCCGGGCCAGTTCGCGCAGCCCGTCCCGGTCCAGCGCGCGGTACTCGACCCGGGCTCCGCGCTCGGCCAGCAGCTCCAGCCAGCCGGCCAGCTTGAGCCGCTGGTCCACCGACTGGGCGGGCTCGTCGAGCGTCATGGTGAACTCCAGTGCCCGGACGGCGGGCGGCGCCGCCAGCACCGCCTCGACCGAGGAGACGGCCGGCGCCCGGTCCGCCCAGAGGTCCAGTCCGGCCGCCGCCTCGAGCCGCAGCGCCGGGCCGAACATCGCCTGGGTGGACAGCACCCGCCCGCCGCGGACCTGCTCCGGGGTGCGCTCGGCGACCAGCGTCACCTCGTACCCGTCCGCCACCAGCCCGAGCGCGAACTGCAGGCCGGCCTGGCCCGCTCCGACGACGGCGATCCGGCGCAACTCGGCCTCCCGGTGGTTTGCTGACGACTCGTCAAGCAGGCACAGTAGCCGAGCGGACGGGCTCGGTCACCAGTGCGGAGGGCGGGCCGGGCGGGCTCAGCCGCGCAGGCGGGCGGTGAGCAGTTCCACGACCTCGGCGGTCCGGTCGGCCAGGTAGAAGTGCCCGCCCGGGAAGACCCGCAGGTCGAAGCCGCCGGTGGTGTGCCGGTCCCACTGGCCGACCTGCTCCACCGTGGCGTTCGGGTCCGTCTCCCCGACCAGGCCGGTGATCGGCACCGACACCGTCGCGTCCGGGGCGCAGCGGTACGTCTCGATGGCGGTGTAGTCGGCCCGCAGGGCGGGCAGGATCAGTTCCTGCAGTGCGGGGAGCTCGAGGATCCGCTCGTCCGTGCCGCCGAGTTCGACGATCTTGGCGAGCAGCTCGTCGTCCGGCAGCTTGTGCATCTCACTGTCCCGGGGCAGCGAGGGCGCGCGGCCGGCCGAGACGAACAGCCGCTCGGGGCCCTTCACGCCGTCGCGCTCGAAGCGCCGGGCGGTCTCGAAGGCGACGGCCGCGCCCATGCTGTGGCCGAAGAAGGTGAGCGGCCGGTCCGTCCAGTCCCGCAGCTCGCGGTACAGCTGCTCGGCGAGCTCTCCGACGGAGCTGATCGGCGGTTCCAGGAAGCGGTTCTGCCGGCCCGGGTACTGGACGGCGAGCACATCGGCGTGCGGCGCCAGCGTGTTGGCGTACTCCAGGTAGTAGCTGGCCGAGCCGCCGGCGTGCGGGAAGATCACGACCCGGTCCGGCGCGGAGTCGGACGGGTTGAACCGGCGGAACCACGGGTTGTCGACGGCAGCGCTGCTGGGCATGCGGGGTGTGGCCTCTCTCCGTGACGGACTGTGCTGGTCCCAGTCTGGCAGCGCGGGGGTGGCCACGGGGTGTTGTGGTGATCACGCGCGCCGGTCCGCCGCCACCGCCCGGGACTTGGGACACCCGCGGAGTCTCCGGTCATGCCGAGGCCGAACGCCGCGCCGACCGCTGAGCGCGGGCCCCCGACCTTCGGCCCGCCGAGTTCAGTCCGCCGAGTTCAGCTCGCCGAGTCCGGTCCGCCGGCTTCGGTCCGCCGAATTCAGCCTTCCGTTCCGAACCGCACCGTCTCCGCGCGGGAGCGGGAGGCGGTGTCCAGCAGCAGGACGGACGAGGCCTCGGGCGTCGGCATCGGCCCGTCCGACCGCACGTGCCGGGTGAGGGCGGCCAACAGCCGCTCCAGGCCCCGGCGGTGGCGGGCGAACACCCGGGCGGGGGCATGCCGGCCGCGGGCCCGCTGGCCGTCCAGCGCGGTGGCCGCGCCGACGTCCAGCAGCACCAGGTGCAGCTCCCGGCCCCGGCGGCCCGCCTCCCGGGCCAGCCAGCGCCGCATCCAGGCGCGGCTGCCGCAGTCGTGCACCAGCAGCGGCCCGCCGCCCCGCACCGAGGCGCGCAGCAGCCGGAAGTGCTCCAGCCGCGCCCACGGCCGGTACACGGCGTACGGCAGGCGGGCCGGCATCACCGCTTCGCAGGCCTCGTGCACCGTCCGCGGGTCCACCGTGCGCACCGTCGTCCCGGACCACCGGCGCAGCAGCGTGCTCTTGCCGGCGCCCGGCAGCCCGGATACCACCACCACGGCATCGGCCGGGTACGCCACGACGAACCCCGCCCCGGCCGCACCGCGCAGGTCCACCACCCCGCACGGCGCCACGACCGCATCCACATCCACCCTGCCGCCCACCCGTTTCCCCTGTTCCCGTCCGACCGGGAACCCTAACAACCCCGCGCGGCATGACCCCGAGGGCGAGGTCGTCCAGGCGGGCCGGAATCCGCCCGAAGGTCCTCGGTCCGGGCTGCGGCCGGCGGTGCTCCTGTGGTCCGGGGCGACCGCAGGACATCCCTGGGGCCACTCTTCCATTAGGCTGACGCTCCGTCAGACAGGAGGCAGGCCATGGCTGAGGCGGGTCCGACGTACACCGGGCTGGTGCTGGGCGGGCTGGCGCGGGAGCCCGGGCGGGTGGCGGTCCGGTACGGGCACGACGGCACACTGACCGGGCAGGACTGTCTGGACGCGGTCCACCGCACCGCCCGGGCGCTGGAGCGGATCGGGCTGGGGCGCGGGGACGGGGTGACGGTGCTGGCCGGGAACCGGCCGGAGGCGGTGCTGGTGCGGCTGGCGGCGAACCTGCTGGGCTGTCGGGTGGCGATGCCGTACCCGGACGGGCCGGTGGCGGAGCAGGTGGCACTGGCGGAGTTCACCGGGACGTCGGCGCTGGTTTTCGACCCCCTGCGCTGCTCGGCCGCGGCCGACGGGATCGCACGCGCGGTGCCCGGGGCCGTCCTGCTCTCCCTCGGCCCGGCGCCGCTCGGGCTCGGGGTGGACCTCCTGGAGCTCGCCGCCGCTTGCTCCCCCGCCCCGCTCGGGCCCCGGTACGCACCGGAGGACGTGATGGCGGTGCGGTTCACCAGCGGCACGACGGGACGGCCGAAGGGCGTGCTGCGCCGCTTCGCCCGGCCGCCGCGCCCGCCGCTGCTGTCCGGCTCGACCTTCCTGCTGTGCACCCCGCTCTGCCACGGCGGTGGTACGACGGCGGACCTGGCACTGGCGGCGGGCGGCACGGTGGTGCTGCAGGACGGGTTCGACGCCGAGGCGGTGCTGGCGGCGGTGGAGCGGTTCCGGGTCTCCCGGATGTACCTGCCGCCGCACCTGCTCTACCGGCTGCTGGACCACCCGCTGCTGCCCTCGACCGACACGGGCAGTCTGCGCCGGGTCGGCTACACCGGCTGCCCGCCCTCGCCGCGGCGGCTGGCGGAGGCGACCCGGCGACTGGGCCGGGTGCTGCACCAGACCTACAGCCTGACGGAGTGCGGGCCGGTCGCCCGGCTGGGCCCGGACGAGCACCTGGACCCGCGGTTGCTGTCGACCGCCGGCCGCCCGTTCCCGGACACCGGGGTGCGGATCCTGGACGAGCACGGCGCGCCGCTGCCGCCGGGCCGGACGGGGGAGATCTGTGTCCGCACGCCGACCGCGATGGCCGGGTACTGGCGCGATCCTGAGCTGACGGCGCGGGTGCTGCGGGACGGCTGGTTGCACACCGGCGACCTGGGCAGCCTGGACGCGGCGGGCTATCTGACGGTGGCAGGGCGGTGGGACCCGATGGCCATCGTCGAGGGGCACAATGTGTTCCCCCGCGAGATCGAGGAGCCGCTGCGCGCCCATCCGGACGTCCGGGAGGCGGTGGTGTTCACGACCACCGACCCGGACCGGCTGGAGCGCGTCCACGCCGCGGTGGCGCTCAGACCCGGCGCCCGGGCGACGGTGGAGCAGCTGCACCGCTGGAGCCTGCAGCACTGCGGCACGCGGTGCGCTCCGGACACGATCCAGCTCCTGCCCGCGATCCCGCTGAACGGCCTCGGAAAGCCGGACCTCGGTCTCCTGCGCGCCCTGGTGGACGACGGCACCGGCCGGGCCGCCGCCACCGCAGGGGCGCGCAAAGGGGTGTGACGCGCCCCGTCAGTGCTTCGAGCGCCCACGCGGGCGACCTCTCGCGCGGCCCCCAGCGGGAAAACCGTCCGTGGGCACTCGACCGTGCGGCCCGACCTGCCGATACCTCCCCCGGCGGCCTTCCCCGCACCGTCCCCCAGGAGGCACTACCTTGACCTGGCTACGCGTCCTGACCGCACTGGGCATCCTCGCCGTGGCGGCCAGTGCCCTGCTCGTCTTCGCCCTCTGCACCGCCACCTCCCGGGGTGAGCGCGCCGCGGAGGGAGCGCCACCGGACCTCCGTACGGACGCCGAGGCCAGCGGCCTCTTCCAGCGGATGGACGGCGACAGCTGACGCCGCCCGCCCGCCGGAACCGGGTCAGTGTCCGGCGATGTCGTCCGGGCGGACCTCGATGTGGTCGGCCGCGAGGTCGACCGCCACCCGGTGCTCCATGCCCAGCGCCTCCAGGAACTTGACCGGCAGCTGCACCCGCCCGGTGCGGTCCAGCATCACGTACTCGCGCTCGTTCACCGACTCCTCACCGTGCTCGTCGGTCACGGTGCGGCGCAGGACCTCGCTGCTGGTGCGGCCGTCCCGGATGGCGACGGTGCGGCGGACCTCGCCGGCGACCATCGGGTCGTGGGTGACGATCACGACGGTGGTGCCGAGTTCGCGGTTGACGGTGCGGAAGGACTCGAAGATCACCCCGGCGGTCTCGGAGTCCAGCTCGCCGGTGGGCTCGTCGGCGAGCAGGACCGGCGGGTTGTTGGCCATCGCGACCGCGATCGCGACCCGCTGCTGTTGGCCGCCGGAGAGTTCGTCGGGGCGCCGGTGGGCGAGCTCCCCGATCTCCAGGGCCTCCATCAGCTCGGCCGCCCGGGCCGCCTGCTGCTTCGCGCCGCCGGCGCCCGAGCCGCGGCCGCGCAGCTGCATCGGCAGGGCGATGTTCTCGGCGGCGGTGAGGAAGGGCAGCAGGTTGCGGGCGGTCTGCTGCCAGATGAAGCCGACCACCTCGCGCCGGTAGCGCAGCCGCTCCTTGGCGGACATCTCCAGCAGGTCGCAGCCAGCCACGGTGGCGGTGCCGGCGGTCGGCACGTCCAGCCCGGCGAGGATGGTGAGCAGGGTGGACTTGCCGCTGCCGGAGGCGCCGACCAGGGCGACCAGGTCACCCTGCCGGATGGTCAGCTCCAGGCCCTGCAGCGCCTGGACCTCGACGCCCTCGGCGCTGAAGATCCGCACCAGCCGGTCGCAGACGATGGCCGCGCCCTCGCCGTACGCCGTGGGCGAGGCGGCGGCCAGCGCCCGCTGCCGGAGCTCCTGCAGGCTGGGGGCCTCGACGACCGCCTGCCCCTGGGGGGTGCTGTTCACCGCTCGTCTCCTGTCTCGACGGTCCGCACTACTCGTACTTTCTGCTTCATCGCGCCGGTCTCCGCTGGCCTGGCGGCCCTCGCCGCCGTCACGGCCCGTCCGTCCGGTTCCCCCGTCATTGCGGCTCCCCCGCGCGCAGTTCGGTGGCGATCTGGCGCCGGCCGGCGACCAGCGTCTCCGCCACCACCCCGAGGCAGACCAGCAGCGCCAGGCCCAGCGTGGGCAGCAGCACCGGCATCAGGGTGGGGGTCAGGGCGTCGCCGACCTTGGCGCCGACCAGTGTGGAGATGTCGAAGGCGGGCCCGAGCAGGCCGACCGCCGCCGCGGCGACCAGGCCGCCGCCGACCGCCGCCGCCAGGGTCTGTGGCAGCGCCTCGGCGATGATCAGCGCCAGCCCCTGCCGGGGTCGCAGGCCCATGGTCCGCAGCCGGGCGAGGACGGCGGTGCGGTCGGGCGCGGCCCGCAGCAGCGTCAGCAGGACCGCGAGCAGGGCGAACCCGGCTCCGGCGGCGGCCGCGTACCAGAACAGCCGTCCGGCGGCGTGCTGCAGCGGGTCGTCGGCGAGTGCGGCGGCGGCCTCCCGGCTGCTGTGCACCGTGTATCCGGCGGGCAGCCCGTGGGTGGCCTTTCCGGTGGCCGCGGCCTCGTCCGCGAACAGCTTGGCCAGGCCCGTCGGCTGGGTCACGCCGCCGTCCCGGAGGGTCGCCCTGACCTGCTCGGGGTCGGGGTCGCCGACCCCGAACCACTTGTTCATCCGCTTCAGCTCCGGCAGGCGTTCCGCGGCGGGGCCGGCGGGCACCACGACGAACGGCTTGCCCGGATCCGGCAGCGCAGGCGTCGCGGTGACGATCCCGGCGACGGTGGTGCGCAGCTGGTTCCCACTGGGCGTACGGACCTGCGGCGTGCCCGCGGCCAGCCGCTTGGCCAGGTCTCGGCTGAACAGCGCGGGCACCGGGGTGTCCGGGCCGCCGGGCGTACCGGCCAGCTTCGCCGGGTCGAACTCCCCGGCACCGACGGTCCGGGCGATCTCCGCGTACGCCGTCGGCTCGGCGACCACGAGGATCGCCTCGGTGTACTCCTTGTCCGCCCCGATGAACAGGGCCTTGGGCTCCACCCGGGCCCCGGTCGCGGCCCGGACTCCGGGCAGCTTTCCGGCGGCTTCGGTGAACGACTCGGACAGGGTGGCGTAGTCCGGGATGACGACGGAGACATCGCCACCGGTCGCGATGCGCGCGGCACGGGTCCGGACGTGCTCCACCGTGTCGAGCACGGTGGCACCGAATCCGGCCGTGGTGACGGCGATCAGCAGCGCCAGCAGCGGCAGCGCGGACGGCCGGCGCCGACCCGAGGTGTCGCGCGCCGCCCGGGCCAGGCCGAGGAAGCCGATCAGGCCTCGGCCGCGTCCGGCCAGCGCGGCCAGCCAGCCGACCACCACCGGCTCGATCCGGGCCAGCAGCAGCCCGCCGGTCACCGCGAGCAGCAGCGGGGCGGCCACCAGCAGGGGGTCCACGCCGGTGCCGGAGTGGCCGACGCCACGGCGCCGGACCTCCGCCACGGCCGCGACGGTGACCGCCAGGACGGCGAGTTCGCCGATCGTCCGGCGCCAGCCGCCGGGGCCCCGGGTGCGCGACCACAACAGGGCGGCCCGGGCCGGGAAGGCCAGCAGGGCGAGCAGCATCGCGGCGAGCGCCGCCAGGACCGTGTAGCCCCACCGGGGGGTGGGCAGCAGCACCACGGCGAGCACCGTGCCCAGCACGGCGGCGGGCAGCACGGTCGCCGCGCCCTCGCCGAGCAGCCGCCCCAGCACCCCGCCGCGCGAACCGCCGCGGGCCTGGAGCAGCCGGATCTCGGCGGTGCGCCGGTCGGTGTTCAGTGCGGCGGCCAGGCAGAGCACCACCACGGCGACGCCCGCGACGCCGGCCGGGCCGATCGCGCTCAGCGGCATCGCGGCCTGGTAGCGGGCGTCCGCCCGGTTGAGCACGTCGGTCAGGTTCGAGGAGGTGTGCAGGTCGGCGCGCTCGGTCGCGTCGACCAGCGCGGTGGCACCGGGCCCGGTCTGGAAGGACGCGATGGTGGCGCGGGTGCGGTCGAGCTGGTCGGCGCGCAGGGAGCCGGGGGCGACGGGCAGCCGCCAGAAGTTCTCACCGCCCGAGCCCCAGACGGCCAGCGCGGTCACGCTCGCGCCGTCCACGAAGCCGGTGGTCTGCCACCAGTTGGTGCCCTTGAGCGAGTACAGGCAGGCGCGGGCCGGGCAGCCGAGGTCGTCCCAGAACGGGTCCTGCGGATCGTTCACCCGGTAGAGGCCGACGACCAGGCTGCGACGCTGCGACGCGGGTCCTCCGCCGTCGTTGTCGATGGTGTCGCCGAGCTTGACGCCGATGGTCTCGGCCGCCTTCTTGCTCAGCACGATCGGCAGCGGGGCACCGAGGGCGGCGGGCGCGGCAGTCGGCCAGGTGCCGTCGGTCAGGGTCACCCGGTCCTCGAGGCCGTGCAGGTAGAGGAGGGTCATCATCGGCGGCGCGTTGTCGGAGAGCCGGGCGTAGCCCTGGTTGAGCATGGCGCCTGAGGCCTCGGCCCTGACTCCGTAGGCCTCGCCGGTCTGCGACAGCGTCAGCTCCCGGCCGACGCGCTCCGTGATCCTCCGGTGCACGGTGTCGAGGGCGGCGGCGGTGTCGGTCAGGCGGGTCCTGGTGGCGCTCTGCAGGCTGGTCAGGTTGAGGCCCTGGTGGCCCACGTAGTCCCGCAGGGCCGCGTCCGCGCCCCGGTCCGCGATCCGCGGGAAGGCCGCCGCCAGGAAGACGGTGACGAGCGCGAGGGCCGCCATGAGCAGCGCGGCCATCGGACTGGCGCGCAGCCTGGTGCGGACCCAGCGTGCGGGGCGGTGGGCGGGCTGGTGGGCGGTGTCGGGGGTGGGCACGGGGGTGCCGGCCTGGGTGGTCACATCTCCTCCACGAGGCGCAGCCGGCCGGCCACGTCTCGACGGCGGCGTCCGACGAGGAACGCCGACAGCAGCGGGACGACGGCGATCGCGGCGGCGAGCAGGAGCGCCCGGCCCACCGGCAGCCCGACCACCGCCTCGGGCAGCGGCCGGCGGGCGGCGGGGGTCAGCACGACGAACGGCACGATCAGATGGACGAGCAGGGCCCCGAGCCCCACGCCGACGGCACCGCCGAGGACGACCAGCAGAGCCGGCTCGGCCACGCTGGTGCGGGAGACCAGCCGACGGGGCGCGCCCAGGGCGAGCAGCAGGGCCGAGTCCTGGGAGCGCTGGCGGGCGGAGCCGGCCACGGCGGCGCCGAAACCGATCGCCGCGAGGACGGCGGTGACGACCGCGATGGCCGTCAGAGCACTCTGCGGGGCGGCGCCGACCGGGTCGCCGAGGAGGCCCTCGGCCACCTCGTCGTAGATCCGGACGTCCTGGGAACCGGGTCCCGTCCGGAGCGCGGCGGCGGCCCGGGCCGGGACGCGGTCGCCCGGGCCTGCGGCGGGCAGCCACCATTCGGCGCTGCCGGACACCGTGCGGCCTTGGGCGGCCAGCACGCGCGCGGTGGTGGCGAGGTCGACGAGGACCGCGCTGCGGCCCGCCACCGGCAGGGCCTCGACGGACGCGGTGACCTTGATCGGGAGGATGGTCCCGCTGAACGGCACCCGGACGGTGTCGCCGACCGAGGAGCCGGTCGCCTTCAGGTAGTCACGGGTGGCGACGCCCCGCACGGTCGTGGGCGTGCTCGTCCCGGCCGCCGCGCCGGCGCTCTGAGCGCCCGACCAGGCGGCACCGGACGGCACCGGGACGGCGGTCGCGGGCCCGTCGGCGGTGTCGGACACGGCCAGCCGGCGGACGAGGGCCGCCCGCTCGCCCTTGTTGCCGGCGGACGCGGTCACCCCGATCACGGTCAGCGGCGCGGCGGCGGAGCCCATCGGGGCGTCGACCAGCGTGCTCAGCGGGGCCGAGCCCCGGAGGTCGTGGTCGGCCGGGACACCGCTGAACGGGACCTTGTAGACGATGCCGAAGCGGTCCCGGAGGAGGAACGTCACCCGCAGGGCCTGGTCGGAAGCCGGGTACCCGGCCTGGTCGGTGGAGATGTCGGCGTCGATCCGCAACGGGTGGCCGGGCAGCGGCAACCCGTCCTCCGTTCCGGCGGGGGCGGGCTGGGCGAGCGGGCGGAACAGTTCGTCCCGGGTGTGCCCGTCCAGCAGGTCGCCGCGCACCGGAACACGGTCGGCGAAAGCGGCGGCGTCCACGGCGAGCACCTGTCCGGCGCCGGAGGGCAGTTGCTGCTCATCCCGCACCACGGGGACCAGCCGGTCGCCGCCCGGCAGGGCGCCGTAGCGGCCAGCCTGGCCCATCAGCGAGCCGTGCGAGGCGGAGATCCGCAGGCCGCCGAGCGTCTCGAAGGCCGCCTGGTCGCGCTGGGAGGCGGTCCAGGTGGCCTGCTGGCCGAGGGCGAGGACGCCGGTGGCCACCGCCATCACGAGCAGCAGCACGGGGCCGGTGGCCCGCGCGGGCTGACGGGCCAGCTGCCAGCCGACCATGGCCGGGCCGAGGCCGCGGCCCCCGGCAGCCACCCGGGCACCCAGCCGGGCGGCGAGCGGCAGCAGACGCAACACCACCAGGGTGCCCGCGCACAGCGCCAGAGTGGGGGTGGCGACCAGCAGCAGGTCGACGCCGAGCTTGCCCGAGGAGTCCGTGGAGAGCCCGCCGCCGTACTGGTCGAGCTGCTGGTAGGCGAGGGCGGCCAGGGCTAGCACGGCGAGGTCGCCGCCGTTGCGGGCGATGCCGGAGACCACGGCCTGGCGGCGGCCGGTCCGGCGGCGCAGGGCCGCGCCGGCACCGCGCAGCAGGCTGGGCACGGTGGCCAGCACGATGCAGGCGAGGGCGCCGAGCGCGGCCACCGGCCAGAGCGCCGCGCTGATGCCGGTGTCCAGGGCGACCTGGTGGGACCGGCCGAGGCCCGCCAGGACGCGGACCAGGAACGGGGTGAGCAGCGGCGCGAACACCGCCGCCGGGGCCGCGAGCAGCACCAGTTCCAGCGCGGTGAGGGCACCGAGCCGGGTGCCGGAGGCGCCACGGGCCGCGAGCAGCTCGTTCTCCCACTCCTGACGGGTCGAGATCAGACGGACCACCAGCAGCAGGGCCGCTGCGGCGAGGACGGCCAGCTGCAGGGCGCCGATCAGCAGGGTGGACCGGGCGACCATCATGCCGGCCGACAACTCGCGCATGAAGTCGGCCAGTTCGGTCTTCGCGCTGAGCGACGCGGTCTTCCGCAGGTCGTCGGCGAGGCCCTGGGAACGGTCGCCGATGGCCTGGGCCGTGTCCTGGCCGACGCCCGCGAAGTCGGCGTCGAGCAGCCAGCCGCGGCTGCTCTGCAGCAGACCGCCCACGGTGAAGGCGCTCTGGTCGACCATCATCGGACCGAAGGTGGTGAAGTCGCCGACCTCGACCTCGTGACCGCCGACCGGGTCGATCCGCCAGTACGGGTCGAACGGGTCGACGGCCCGGTAGGCACCGGTGACCCGCACGGTCAGCGGCTTGCCGTCGAACCGGTCGGCGAGCTGCACATCGGCGGGCAGCGCCTGCTCGGTCAGGCCGAGGCGGGCCAGCACGGTGTGGGGTACGGCCACCTGCGGGGCGGCGGACTGGACGGGCCCGGCGGCGGCGCCCGGCCACGCCCCGGCGAGCAGCCGGACGCGGCCTCGGTCGATATCGGCGAGGACCGTCAGGTCGACCTTGGCCGCGGCGGGCGCGACGGGCGAGGCAGGGGTTCCGGCCGCGGCAGGGGTTCCGGCCGCACCCGCCGTTCCGGCCACACCCGTCGTTCCGGCCGCGTCGCCGGTCGGCAGGCCGTAGGAGCGGCTGCGCAGCATGCTGTCGGTACGCACGGGCAGGTCGCCGAACAGCTTCTGCCGGTAGGAGGCGAGCGCCTCCTCGTCCTTCGACCGCTGGTCCGGCCCGTGTTCGGCCGTCACCACCACCGTGGTCCGGGTGTGACCGGGGCCCTGGAGCGCCTGCCGCAGGCCGGCCTGACCGACACTGCTGTTGAAGGTCACCAAGGCGGTCAGCACCGCCGTGGTGATCAGTACCGTCAGCAGAACGGCAGCAGCCAGCGGCAGTCGCCCGCGCAGCCGGCGCACGACGAAGCCGAGCATCAAGTTCCTCCCCCGGATGACGTCCCCGGTAGCGTCCGCCGACCCCGCCCACCGACCCGACCCGGGCACAAATCGGCCACGGATGGACACATCGAGGACACACCGGCGCATTGATCACCGGCATTCGATCACCGGATAGCGGACGATGCTGTCAGATGCGATCCAGGAACGGAAGGGACTTGCGCGAATCAAGTAAGTAATGAGCAAATTCTTTCCATTGGTAGCATCCCGGCCGAGGCTGTACCGCTGGAATGCCATGCACACTTCACAACTCTGGCTCCACTGCGCTCCTTTGGCCGGGGACTCCGCTTTTCCGGATTCCCCATCGGGAACGTGAACCGACGGAGCCACCGCATCCGTAGACACCGGATAGGACCGGGTCGCCACGCCCACAGGGGGGACGCCGCATGACGCAGGATCAGGCCGCCACCGCCATCGCCACCACGACCACCGAACCAATGGTGGCCGTGACCGACCTCCGACGCAGTTTCGGTACCGGCGAGCGGACGGTGCACGCCCTGCGCGGCGTCTCCTTCGCCGTCGGCCGAGGCGAACTCGCCGCGCTCAAGGGCCGGTCCGGCTCAGGCAAGACCACCCTGCTCAACCTGGTCGGCGGCCTGGACTCCCCGACCGGCGGCAGCATCTCCCTCGACGGCATCGACCTCGCCGGACTGAACGAGGACGGCCGACTCGCCCTGCGGCGCGAGCGGATCGGCTTCGTCTTCCAGTCCTTCGGGCTGATCCCGATGCTCACCGCCGCCGAGAACGTGGGCGTGCCGATGCGGCTGCGCAAAGTCCCGCCGGCCGAGCGCGAGGAGCGTGCACACACCCTGCTGGCGCTGGTCGGCCTGGCCGACCACGCCAACCAGCGCCCCGGCGAGCTCTCCGGTGGCCAGCAGCAGCGCGTCGCCATCGCCCGTGCGCTGGCCAACGAGCCCGGCCTGATCATCGCCGACGAGCCCACCGGTCAGCTGGACTCGGAGACCGGCCGCTCGATCATGGAGCTGCTGCGCGCGGTGGTGCGCAGCGAAGGCGTCACGGTGCTGGTCGCCACCCACGACCCGACGCTGATGGGGCTCGCCGACCGCGTGATCGAGCTCCGGGACGGGCGGATCGTCGAGGAGGGGGCGGAGCAGGCCGCGTAGCCGAAGCGAGCGGCCCGCTCGCCCGGGCCGGTGCGGCATGACGGGGCGCGGGGATGCGGGGTGCGTCCTCACACCTTTCCGCGCTTACCCCTGCCTTTCCGTGCTTTCCTGTGCCTCCTCCTGCCTCCTCGCGCCTCCTCGCGTCTTTCTGGCTCCGCCGCGTGGCGGGTGGGAGGACGGTCAGGCCTTGGCCGGGACGATGGACTGCGCGTGGTGGAACACCTCCTCGCCGTCCCAGTACGCCTTGGCCCGCTGCAGCCGCGCGTAGTTGTCCTTGTAGTACAGCCGGGGGTAGGCCGGGTCGGGCTGGTTGGCCGTGCCCAGGTCGACGTCGGGGTAGTTGACGTAGGCGCCGTCGGTCGCGGTGTCGATCTCCGGAATGCCTCCGGTCTCCCGGTAGACGTCGCGGTAGAAGCCGCTCAGGTAGGTCAGGTG
The DNA here is from genome assembly GCF_055575795.1 of Kitasatospora sp. NPDC034023. NCBI lineage: Bacteria > Bacillati > Actinomycetota > Actinomycetes > Kitasatosporales > Streptomycetaceae > Kitasatospora > Kitasatospora sp. NPDC034023. The sequence goes on along the minus strand of NZ_JBVIRY010000003.1, from coordinate 34,421 downwards.
GGCGGTGTCCTCCGCAGGATCGGTCCAATAGGTCTGGTACTGCAGCTTCATGACCGAGTCGCGCTGCGGGACGGCGGTCTCCTCGGGCCGACGGGTGTTGATCCGGCAGCCGTAGGAGTCGATCTGGACCAGCGTCTTCGAGAGGTCCGCCCCCTCGACGTCCCGCACCAGCCAGTCCCAGAAGGTGGCGATCTGGGCCGGGCCGAACGGCTCCCGGTGGTAGGCGGACTTGTACTTGCCGCGCTGGTTGTCGCCCGAGGGGTTGAGTGTCATGGTGGCCTGGAACCACGGCAGTTGGCGTCGCTTCTCCGGGTACGGCAGGAACAGTCCGCCGGCGGCGCGGGTCTGGACCACCGAGCGGGTGGCCATCCCCTGCTCGACGGCCGCCACGAAGGCGTCGAGGGACGCCGGGTCGTCGCCGTCCCACTGGCTGAACAGGACGACGTTCCCGTTGGAGTGGTGGGTGAGTTTCAGGATGGCGAACAGCCCCTGGTACACGGACTCCTGCGGGCCGCTGTGCTCCGCCATGAAGGTGCCGAAGTTGCGCACCAGGGTCTCGAAGTCGGCGGGCCGCTCGAGCAGTTCGGCCCACGGCCAGGCCACGCTGCTGAGCCAGACCCGGGGCGGCGGCTGGGGTGCCTCCGTCGCGAAGTGGTAGCGCAGCACCACCCCGAAGTTCCCGCCACCGCCGCCGGTGTGGGCCCAGAAGAGGTCCTGCTCCGGCGAGCCCTTCGCGTCGTCGCGGTGCGCCTCCGTCACCACGGCGGTGCCGCCCCGGACGGTGACCACGTCGACCTGGACGAGGTGGTCCACCGTGAGCCCGTGCCGCCGGGAGAGCAGACCGAACCCGCCGCCGCAGATGTGCCCGCCCACACCGACCGAGTAGCAGGACCCGGCGGGCAGGGTGACGGCGTACTCCCGGAACAGTGTGGTGTAGACGTCCCAGTTGGTCGCGCCGCCCTCGACGCAGTAGGTGGGCCGGCCGAACTTGTCCGTCGAGGCGGCGACGCCGCGCATCGTGCTGAGGTCGAGGATGACGCCGCGGTCGTTGTCGACGAAGCCCTCGTAGCAGTGCCCGCCCCCGCGGACCGTGGGCCGCAGTCCACGGTCCAGGGCCCGGTTCAACTCGGCGACGGCGTCGGCCTCGTTGCCCACCAGCCGGATGTAGGCGGGGCTGCTGCTCCACCGCTGGTTGAAGCCCTGGCCGAGCGTCTGGTACCGGGGATCGCCCGGCAGGATCGACCGCCCCTTCGGCAGTTCCCTGGGCACTCCGCCGGCCGCCGCCGCACTCATGGAACCGACGGTGACCCCGGCTGCCGCCGCGCCGGCACCGCCCAGGAATCCCCGCCGGGAGGATTTGCCCTGCATGCTCCGTCCCCACTTTCTCGATTCGAGAGAAGCCGGCTGGGCGCACGCTAACACGGGCATTCGACGGTGGGAAATAATTTATAAAAAGTGTGACAGTACGTCATTTTCGGTGACCTATCCGAATGCTGACGCCCGGCGCCCCAGCGAACCCCATTGTCAGTGGCATCGACTACGGTCACCGAAAACTCGACGGAACCCACTCCCTGGAGGTTCGATGACGATCTTCTTTCGCTTTCCCCGCGCGCTCCGGGAACTCGGCCGGAAAACACGGTTGTGGTGGCCGGCAACACCGCCGACCACCACAACCGTCGTCTCATCCGTCAGGCGCCCGAGGGCCGGGCCGTCAGACCGCCGGGAAGATCTCCGCGTCCGGCTTCAGCAGCTGGCCCGACTTCGGCGCGGTGCCGTCCACCAGGTAGCGGGTGACCAGACCGTTCAGCGCCGTGCTGCGGCCGACGGCGCAGTGCTCGATCGAGTCGACGCTGACCAGCACGGCGTTGCCCAGCTCCTGCTGCATCCGCTGGGCGAACTTGTACTGGGTCGCCGGGTCGTAGAGGTTGCCGATGACCATCACGGTGTTGGAGGTCTTCTTGTTCCACGGGCCGGAGAAGCGCTCGGCGTCCCGGGCCGGGGCCGGCCAGCTCGCGCACGCGGGCGCGTCGAAGGCCTGGTAGCGGCCGAAGGTCGGCGACTCCTGCTCCCAGGTCTTGGCCACGTTCGCGAACACCCGGTCGTTCGACGGGTACGGCTTGTCCTGGCAGTTGACGCCCATGTAGGAGTCGTCCGCGGTGTACTCGGAGTCCACCGGGGCCTCCCGCAGCGCCCGCGGCACGTTCACCGAGAGGAGGTTGGCGTCCTCCTCCGCGACGTTCGCCTTCGGCGCCAGCAGGGTGGCGGCGCTCGACTTCTGCAGCACCTGGTAGGTGGCCTGCAGCGACTTGGCCAGCGGGGCCAGCTTCGCCTGCGAGTACAGGGCGCCGGCGACCTCGCTGGTGAAGCTGCTCAGCGTCACCTGGGAGCCGTTCGGCAGCGTGATCGGGCTGGTCCGCAGGTGGTCGCGGAGCCCGTCGAACTTGGCCCGGGTGTCGCCCTCGCCGAACGCGCAGCGCGGGGCGCCGGCCGTCTGGCAACGCTTCAGGAACTCGTCCAGGGCCAGCTCGAAGCCGCCCGCGCGCTGACGGTCGTACTCCAGGCCGTTGTGCAGGCGCAGGTTCGGGTCGACGTTGCCGTCGATGATGATCGCGCGGACCTTGTTCGGGTACATGTTGGCGTACGTCGAACCGATCAGGGTGCCGTAGGAGAAACCGGCGAAGGTGAGCTGGGCGTCACCGACGGCACGGCGCATCCGGTCGAGGTCGCGCACCACGTTGATGGTCGACATGTGCTCGATCAGCGGGCCCGCGTTCTTGCTGCAGGCGTCCGTGTAGTCCTGGTCCGCGTCCAGCGTCTCGTTGACCTCGGCCTTGGCGACCGGCACCGCGACCATGCGGTTGTTGACCGCGTCGGCCTCTTCCTGGGTCTTGAAGCACTTGAGCGGGTTGCTCCGGGCCACGCCACGGGGGTCGAAGCCGATCAGGTCGAACTTGGACTGCACCTCGGGGCCGAAGCGGCTGGTCGTCGCCCACAGGTAGCCACTGCCGCCCGGGCCGCCCGGGTTGAGGAACAGCGAGCCGATCCGCTTCGACGGGTCGCTCGCCCGCCGCCGCATCATGGCGATGCCGACCTTCTCGCCCGACGGGTTGTCGTAGTCCAGCGGCACGGGGTAGACGGCGCAGTCATAGATGCCCGGGTCCGGCTTGCTCGGATCGGGGTTGCACGGCGTCCAGGCGACAGGGTCGACCTTCGCCTCGGCCAGACCCGGGGCCTGGTCGATCGGCGCCGCCGAGGCGGCGACGGCGGAACCAGTGACAAGGGCGAGGGCGCAGGCGACTGCTCCGGCCATCGTGGATATGCGGGACAAGGAACCTCCTTGGTAAAGGGCTGCCCCAGACTGTCAGCCGGAGATCTCCGTGTGAAGACCTCGGAGCAGCGGAATATTGTCCGCGCATCATGCCGAACTCGGCGGAATATTCTGTGAATGAACCAACTTGACGGCTGATTGACCTAACGGTCAGTCATTTTGCCGCCGATCCTCCAGACGCTCTCACCCGACGGCCGGCCCGGCCGAGTCGGGTCAGGTCGCGGGTGGCGGGTGACGGGTGACGGGTGGCGGGCCGCCGGTGGGATCCGCGGCAGGGGCGCCCCTATTTCGCGATCGGCTGCGCCAGGTTGTCCTCGGCGACCACCTGGTAGACGGCGTTAAGCGTCGGCGGGCCCACCAGGTCCTTGATCCGCTCGAAGCGGCGCTCCTCGACCGGGGTGAGCCGCTCCATCCAGGCCCGCATGGACTCCGGCCCGTGGTCGCCCTCGATGAGCGCGATGGTGATGATCTCCCGCGAGTCCTCCAACGCGGTGGCACTGATCACCCGGGTGCGCGGGTCGTCCGGGAACACCTCGTCCGGGATCCACGCCTTGCGGAACTCCCCGTACTCCACACCCTCGTTGAGCTTGCGCACCATGACGGCGACGAGCTGCATGACATCCTCCCCGGACTTCGTTTCTTGCAGTGCAAGAAGTTGACGTCGAGTATTCTTTTCTTGCACTGCAAGAGTTGTCAAGGCCCCACCGGAACCGCCCCGGTGACACCCGGAGCCCAGGAGGAGCAGATGCCGAACCGGCGCACCCGCCCGAGAACGGGCCTGACCCGCGAGAAGATCATCGACGCCGCCCTCGCCTACGTGGACGAACACGGCCTCGCCGCGCTCTCCAACCGCAAACTCGGCGCGGCACTCGGCGTCGAGGGCATGACGCTCTACCACTACGTCCCCAGCAAGGCCGCGCTCCTCGACGGCATGGTCGAGCGCCTGCTGGAGCTGTCCGCCGGAGACCTCTTCGCCGAGCCCAGCGGCCCGTGGGCCGAGGTCGTCCGCGAATTCGCCGTCGAACTGCGCCGACTGCTGCTCGACCACCCCGCCATGCTCACCGTCCTGGCCACCCGCCCCGCCGCCACCCCCAGCGCCCTCGCCCTGCTGGAACGCGGCATCACCGTGCTCCACGAGGACGGCGTCCCGCTCGGCGACGCACTCGACGTCCTCAACTCCGTCGTCCGGTGGACCATCGGCCACACCCTCGGCGAGGTCGGCGAGACCCCCCACCACGAGGGCACCGAGCCCGAGCCCGAGCAGTTCGCCGCCCTGGACCGGAACACCTACCCCCAGCTCGCGAAGGCCTTCGCCACCGGCGAAGGCCTCGACTCCGAGCAGTGCTTCCAGCGCACGCTCCGCATCCTGCTCGCGGGCTACGCCGCCGAACTGGAGCCCACCCGGGAGAGGCGGTCGTGACCGGCTAACTCCCGCTCGCCCCGCGCAGGGCGGCCGCCACCAGCCCCTCGATCTCGTCGACTCCGGGCTCTCCCCCGCCCACCAGGCGGTCGAAGAGCAGGCCGTCGATGCAGGCGAGCAGCGTGCCGGTCCGCCCATCGGGGTCCGGCGCGCCCCGCTCCGCCAGGAAGGCCCGGACGGCGGCGCGCCCCGCGTTCTCCCGCGGCACGAGGATCTCCCGCAGCTCGGGATCGCGCACGCTCTCCACCGCGCACGCGTACCGGGCGAGCGAGCGGCGCCGCCCCTCGCCGCTCAGCCGACGAAGCATCAACTCGTGGATACCGTCGACCAGTTCCTCCACCGAGCGGACGGGTACCGACTCCCCCATCACCTGCAGCTCCCCCTGGTCCAGCTCCACGAGCCGGCGCACCAGCGTGGTGAGCAGCGCCTGCCGGGTCCGCAGGTAGGCCGAGGTGGTCCCCACCGGCAGCCCCGCCGCCGCGTCCACCGCCCGGTGCGTCAGCCCCCGCACCCCCAGGTCCGCCAGCACCCCGATCGCCGCGTCCGCCAACACCGTCCGCCGATCCGGCCGCCCCTGCTCCTCATCTCGCCGCATCCCCCCTTTCTACCGGCAGCAGCCCCCGGACCACCCACCGGCACCAGCGGCTCAGCCCCTGCCCAGCTGCCTGGAAACCACGGCCCACCAACCGCTCCCGAGCAGCCGGCCTCCGATCGACCCACCCCCACCGGACGGCACACCCCCGGCCCGACCGCCTCCTCCGCCGCGCCCACCCCGCCCAGCCCGCCGGTCACTTCCGACAGCCCCAGGCCCAGGACCGCGCTCGGCGCGCCTCCACACCTCCAGCCCGGCCACACGCCGGCCGGAGGGCGCCGCGTCCCTGCGAAGCGCCGAGGCATCGGGGTGGAGGAGAGTACGGACGGGTGGCCGGGGCCGCGATGCCGCCGGGGTGATCGGCCCTGCGGAGTGCGGGGCAGGGCGAGCGGGGTGGGAGCTGTAGCGGGCCCCTCCGGCCCCAAGCCCGTATAAGCCCGTAGTACGGTCCTTCTACATCTGTAGAAACCAACTGGGCGACACGGGAGGACCGGGCATGGGTGGCAACAGCGCGGTGGTGGTCGGGGGCGGGATCGGCGGGCTGGCGGCCGCGATCGGGCTCCGGCTGGCGGGGTGGGGCGTGACCGTGGTCGAGCGGGCGGCCGTTCTGGACGACGCGGGGGCCGGCATCTCGCTGGCCGCCAACGGGATGCGCGCGCTCACCGCCCTGGGCGTCGGCGAGGCGGTCGAGGCGGCCTCGCGCCGTCAGTACACCGGCGGCACCCGTACGCCGGACGGCCGCCGGCTGGCGGCGATGGACGGGCAGGCGCTGGAGCGGCAGCTGGGCGCGCCGATCGTGGGCATCCGGCGCGCGGACCTGCATCGGATCCTGCGCGAGGCGCTGCCGGCGGAGTCCCTGGTGATCGGCACCGAGGTGACCGATGTGGACACCACACATCCCTCCCGGGTCCGGGTCACCGCCGGGGACACCACGCTGGACGCCGACCTCGTCGTCGCGGCCGACGGGATCAACAGCCGCCTCCGGCACCGCCTCTTCCCCGCCCATCCCGGGCCGGTGTACAGCGGTTCGACGGTCCTGCGGGCGATCACCGAGCGCCCGATCGACGGGCTGACGGCCGACTTCGAGCTGACCTGGGGCCACGGCGCCGAGTTCGGCCACATCGCTTTCCCGGACGGTACGGCCGAGTGGCACGCCGTCGTCAACGCCCCGGCCGGGCTCCGCTACCGGGACCCGCTGACGGAGGTCCGCCGCCGTTTCGCGCGCTGGCACCAGCCGATCCCCGCGCTCCTCGCCGCGACCCGCCCGGAGGCGGTGCTGCACCACGACGTGAACGAGCTGGTCACCCCGTTGCCCTCGTACGTCGCGGGTCGGATAGCCCTGCTCGGCGACGCCGCGCACGCCATGACGCCCTACCTCGGCCAGGGCGCCTGCCAAGCCCTGGAGGACGCGGTGACCCTCGCGGCCGCGCTCGCCGAGGTGCGGATGGTCGAGGGGCGGTCGATCGAGGGGCGGTCGATCGAGGGTGCGCTCGCCCGCTACGACGCGGTGCGCCGTCCGCGCAGCCAGACCGTCGTCCGCGATGCCCGGCGGGCCGGCCGGATGGGTCAGCAGCTCACGAACCCGCTGGCGGTCGGTCTGCGCAACACCGCGATCCGGCTGACCCCGCCGGGCGTGATGGTCCGGACCGTCCTGAAGCACGCCGACTGGACGCCGCCCCGGATCACACCCCGCGCCGTCTAGGATCTCGGCACCCGCGGCCGGCCCACAGACGCTCGCCGGGTTGCCGCAGTCAACGGGTGTCGGCGCGGCCGGTGGCAGCGACGGTGGCGCCCGGGCCGATCACGGCCAGTCCTCCCGTGCCGCCGATCAGCACGCTCGGTCCCGGGATGGCGGACAGGAGAACGGACACGGTGCAGAGGGCCCGGAGCCGGCGAGGACTCATCATGCGCGGGATCGTCTCCCGCGCACAGTCGATCGCTCCCCAGCGACTTTCGGCCCGGAATCGCCGAGCGGGGCTTGACGGGGAATCTGATGAGGCGCCATATTACTTTTCGTGACGCAGCACTCCGAGCCCGACCCCGGCGCCCCGACCCTCGATCAGGCCCGCCGCCAGATTGCCCGCTACGGCCTTCCGGCCGACCCGCAGGCGGTTCTGGTCGCGGCCCGGCTGATGACGGCGGGGGCGCGGATCGGTCAGGCCGGCGAGGTGCATTTCGGCCGCTTCGGGCTCTCCACCGGCCGCTACCGCCTGCTGGCCGACCTGGAGGACGACGGCGGCGAGAAGTCGCCATCCCAGCTCGCGGCGAGCCTGGGCGTGTCCCGGGCGACCGTGACCGGCCTGGTCGACGGCCTGGAACGGGAGCGCCTGGTGGCCCGCCGCCCGTCGACCGAGGACGGGCGCGGCAATGTGGTGATCCTGACCGCGCGCGGCGCGGACAAGTTGCGCGACCTGGCGCCCGAGCACTTCGCCCGGATGCAGGCGATGGTCGGCGGCCTCTCCGTCGAGGAGCGCGCCACCTTCCTCGCTCTGCTGGCCCGGGTGGTCGCGGGCATCGACGCACTGACCGCCGACTGAGCACGAACCGGCCACGCACCGACTGCGCACCAGCCGCACATCGACCGCGCACCGACTACCGCACCCCCAGGCGGGCCCCCGGACGGCCCGCCTCCTCTCAACCCCATTAGTTAGGCACCTAATCACAAATAATTAGGCGCCTAATCGGCTCCACCGGAACCGCGAACCCGAAGGTGAGACAACCCATGAGCAAGAAGGCCCCCGGCGCTCCGCCGCCGTTCGTCCTGTGGCGCGAGGTCCTGGCCGCCTACGCCATGCCCGCGGTGATGGCCGGCCTCGGCGGAGCCGCCACCCGACAGCAGCCGCTGGTGGTCGCCGCCCTCACCACCATCGGCGGCACCTCGGCCCTCGTGGCCGCCGTGCTCGGGGCCGTCCTGCGCCGCCGCCCGGTCCGCGCCAGGCCCGCCCGGACGCCTCGCGCGCTGGCGGCAGCCGTCCTCGGTCTGGTCGCCGCCGCGCTCGGCCTCGCCGTCGGCCTGGCCGCCGCGCGCTGGCTCCCGCACGTCCCGATCCTCGCCGACAGCTCCTGGCCGCACCGGCTGCCGGTCGACCTGCCGGTCTCCTCCGCCATCGCCGCCACCATCACCACCTGGCGCTGGCGCGGCAGCCGCCGCATCCGCGAACCGCAGCAGCACCTCCACACCGCACCCCGACCCGAAGGACAGACGACATGATCGTCATCATGGGCGCCGCCGGCGCCACCGGCGGCGCCACCCTGCGCAGCCTCTCCGCCCTCGGCGCCCCGAGCCGCGCGCTCAGCCGCGATCCCGCCCGCCTCGCCGCCGGGCTGGACGAGCGGACGCTCGCGCGGACCGAGCCGTTCCCGGCCGATGCCGCCGACCCGGCGTCCCTTCGCACGGCCTTCCGTGGCGCCGACCGGCTCTTCCTCACCATGGCCAACAGTCCGGATCAGGTCCGGTACGAGCTGAACGCGATCGACGCGGCCCTCGACTGCGGGGTGGGGCACATCGTCAAGGTCTCCGCTCCCGCCGCCGAGCCGGACTCCCCCGTCGCGGTCTCCCGGGGCCACCACCTGATCGAGGAGCGCCTGCGGTCCTCCGGCGTCACCACCACCGTGCTGCGTCCGTACGCGTTCATGCAGAAGCTGCTGCTCCTGGCGCCCGGCATCGCCGCCGCCGGGGTGGTGCACGGCGCGACGGGGCAGGCGCGCTGCAACTACGTGGACGTCCGGGACATCGGCGACCTCGCCGCCGACGTGCTCACCCGCGCGGAGCCGGCGGCCGGCAGCTATCCGCTCACCGGCGGGCGGGCCTACAGCCACCCGGAGCTCACCGCGCTGCTGGGCAAGCTGCTCGGCCGGCCGGTCCGCTACGTCGACCTCTCCCCGGCCGAGCTGCACGGCCACCTGGTCGGGCGGGCCGGGATGCCGGACTGGCTCGCCGCCCACGTGGTGGAGATCCAGCAGCTCGCGGTGGTCCGCCGGGAGACGCCCGACGACGCCTTCGCCCGTGTCACCGGGCGCACTCCGCGCACACTGGAAGCCTTCCTCCGGGAGCACCTGCACCGCTTCCGCTGACCGTCCCGACCGGGTGGCGGGCCCGGACCGGCCCGGGCCGCGGGGCCGAAAGAGCTCCGGAAACGGCCGAAACGCCGGGCCCGCCACCCGAAGGGAGCAGTATTCGCTGTGGTGTGGATCACGATCCGAAATCCGGTCTGACGATCCGTCAATTCGACTGATTTACCGTCACATCAAGCCCAGAGGGCCCCAGTTGTCGACTGATGCTTCGTCAGATTCTTTCACTCTCGGCCGAGTTGGGTCGAGTTGGGTCGAGCGCGGCCCCCTACGCCGCCGGTCAACCGGAGCTACCATCGGTCGGGTTGTCCGCTCCGGCCCCGGAGTGGGGTCACCCGGTTACGGCGAGTGCTCCCACCGCCCCCAGGGGCCGGGCATCGATCGGAACGGGGCGAGGACGAGGAGCGCACGGGCTGCCATGACAGCTGAACCGAGCCAGCCGAACGAGCCCAGCCGGCCGCAGCAGATCGCCGCGCCGTCGCGCGCCCTGTTCCCGGGCCGCCCGGCCGCCGCGCCGCGCACCCTGGTGGACGTCCTGGACGCCACTGTGCGCGCCCACCCCGACGAGCCGGCCCTGGACGACGGCCGCACCGTGCTCAGCTACCGCGCGCTGGCCGCCGAGGTCGAGCAGCTGCGCCGCCGGCTGGCCGCCGCCGGGATCGGCCCGGGCGACCGGGTCGGCGTGCGGGTGCCCTCCGGCACCAACGACCTGTACGTCTCGATCCTCGCCGTGCTCGCCGCCGGGGCCGCCTACGTCCCGGTGGACGCGGAGGACCCGGACGAGCGCGCCGAGCTGGTCTTCGGCGAGGCCGGGGTCGCCGCCGTACTCGGCTCCGGGCGCGCCCTGACCGCGACGGCGGAGCCGACGACCGCGCCCGACCGCCGCCCCACCCCCGCCGACGACGCCTGGATCATCTTCACCTCCGGCTCCACCGGCAAGCCCAAGGGCGTCGCCGTCACCCACCGCAACGCCGCCGCCTTCGTGGACGCCGAGGCCGCGCTCTTCCTCCAGGACGAGCCGATCGGCCCGGGCGACCGGGTGATGGCCGGCCTCTCGGTGGCCTTCGACGCCTCCTGCGAGGAGATGTGGCTGGCGTGGCGGCACGGCGCCTGCCTGGTGCCGGTCCCCCGCTCCCAGGTTCGCAGCGGCGCCGACCTCGGCCCCTGGCTGGCCGAGCAGGAGATCACCGTGGTCTCCACCGTCCCGACGCTGGCCGCGCTGTGGCCGGCCGAGGCACTCAACGAGGTACGGCTGCTGATCTTCGGCGGCGAGGCCTGCCCGCCCGAGCTGGTGCAGCGCCTGGTTACCGAGGGCCGCGAGGTGTGGAACACCTACGGCCCCACCGAGGCCACCGTGGTCGCCTGCGCCGCGCTGCTGACCGGCGACGGCCCGGTGCGGATCGGCCTGCCCCTGGACGGCTGGGACCTCGCCGTGGTGGACGAGGCCGGCGAGCCGGTCGCCTCCGGCGGTACCGGTCAGCTGGTGATCGGCGGCGTCGGCCTGGCCCGCTACCTCGACCCGGAGAAGGACGCCGAGAAGTACGCGCCGCTGTCCTCGCTGGGCTGGGAGCGCGCCTACCGCAGCGGCGACCTCGTCCAGGCCGACCCGGCCGGTCTGCTGTTCCTCGGCCGCACCGACGAGCAGATCAAGCTGGGCGGCCGCCGCATCGAGCTCGGCGAGGTCGACGCGGCGCTGCAGGCCCTGCCCGGTGTGGCGGGCGGGGCCGCCGCCGTCCGGACCGCGCGCGGCGGCAACCAGCTGCTGGTCGGCTACCTGGTGGTCCAGGACGGCTTCGACCGTGAGCGGGCCGTCGAGCGGCTGCGCGCCGAACTGCCCGCCGCCCTCGTCCCGCTGCTCGCGACCGTCGAGACCCTGCCCACCCGGACCTCCGGCAAGGTGGACCGCAACGCCCTGCCCTGGCCGCTGCCCGAGCTGGAGGCCGCCGGACCGACCGAGCAGCTGTACGGCACCGAGGCCTGGCTGGCCGAACAGTGGTCCGAGATCCTCGGCATCACGGTCGGCGGCCCGCGCGACGACTTCTTCGCGATCGGCGGCGGCAGCCTGGCCGCCGCCCGGCTGACCACCCTGCTGCGCAGCCGCTACCCCAGCGCGGCCGTCCTCGACATCTACCAGCACCCGACACTGCGCAAGCTCGCCCGACACCTGGAGGGCACCGCCGCCGAGAGCGTCGAGGCCCGCACGGTGACCCTCGTGCCGACCAGGGCCAAGCTGCTGCAGCTGCTCCTGCTGATCCCGCTGTTCACCGTGGTCGGCCTGCGCTGGACGGTCGCCCTGCTGGCCGCCGGCAACCTGCTCACGCACCTCGGGGACTATCCTTGGGCGCCCACCGCCTCCTGGTGGTGGGTCGGCGCGGGCGCGCTCGCGCTGTACACCCCGGCGGGGCGGCTGGCGGTCTCGGCGGGCGGTGCCCGGTTGCTGCTGCGCGGCCTGCGCCCCGGCAGCCACCCACGCGGCGGCGCGGTCCACCTGCGGCTCTGGGCGGCCGAGCGGCTCGCCGAGCTGAGCGGTGCGACCTCGCTGTCCGGCGCCTGGCTGGTGCGCTACGCCCGTGCGCTGGGCTGCAAGGTCGCGCCCGACGTGGACCTGCACTCGCTGCCGCCGGTCACCGGGATGCTGAAGCTGGGCCGCGGCTGCGCGGTCGAGGCCGAGGTGGACCTGTGCGGCTACTGGCTGGACGGCGACCGGCTGCTGATCGGCCAGGTCAAGGTCGGCTCCGGCGCCGTGGTCGGCACCCGCTCGACGCTGCTGCCCGGTGCCCGGGTCGGCAAGCGCGCCCAGGTCGTGGCCGGCTCCAGCGTCACCGGCCAGGTGCCGACCGGCCAGCGCTGGGGCGGTGCGCCCGCCGTCAAGCTGGGCCGTGCCGAGCGCACCTGGCCCAAGGAGCGCCCGCCGCGCCGGGCCCGCTGGGCCGCGATGTACGGCGCCGGCGGTGCCGTGCTCGGCCTGCTCCCGGCGCTGCCGGCCCTCGCCGGGCTGGCCGTGTTCGCCCGCTTCGTCCACCAGGGCGACTCCCTCGGGCCCGCGCTCGGCGGCGCGCTGCTCGGCCTGCTGCCGGCCACCCTGGCGTACGGCGCGGTGTACGCGGCGCAGCTGCTGGTGCTGGTCCGGCTGCTGAGCATCGGCCTGGTGCCCGGGCTGCACCCGCTGCACGGCCGGGTCGGCTGGCAGGCGTGGACGGTCACCCAGCTGATGGACCGCGCCCGGGAGGTGCTGTTCCCGCTCTACGCCGGGCTGGTCACGCCGCTGTGGCTGCGGGCGCTCGGGATGCGGGTCGGCCGGGGCGCCGAGGTGTCCACGGTGCTGGCACTGCCCAGCCTGACCACGGTCGGGGACGGCGCGTTCCTGGCCGACGACACCCTGATGGCGCCGTACGAGCTGGGCGGCGGCTGGGTGCGGCTCGGCGAGGCGAAGGTCGGCGAGCGGGCGTTCCTCGGCAACTCGGGGATGACCGCGCCGGGCCGGTCGGTGCCCAAGCGCGGCCTGGTGGGCGTGCTGTCGGCGACGCCGGCGAAGGCGAAGAAGGGCGGCTCGTACCTGGGCATGCCGCCGATGCGGCTGCCGCGCTCGGCGGACCGGGCCGATCAGAGCCTGACCTACGAGCCGCCGGCCCGGCTGCTGTGGGCGCGCGGGCTGGTCGAGCTGGCCCGGGTGGTGCCGGTGCTGGCCTCGGGGGCACTGGGCCTGCTGACCGTGGCGGCGCTGTCCTGGCTGGCCGCCGGCTCGCCGCTGACCGCCGCGCTGCTGTCGGGCGTGGTGCTGCTGGGGGCCGGCGCGGTGGCCTGCGTGGTCGCGGTGGCGGCGAAGTGGCTGCTGGTCGGGCGGTTCCGGGCGGTGGAGCACCCGCTGTGGAGCGGTTTCGTGTGGCGCAACGAGCTGGCGGACACCTTCGTGGAGATGCTGGCGGTGCCCTGGCTGGTCGGTGCGGTGCCGGGCACGCCGGTGCTGAACCTGTGGCTGCGGGCGCTCGGCGCGCACGTCGGGCACGGTGTCTGGTGCGAGAGCTACTGGCTGCCGGAAGCGGATCTGGTCACCCTCGGCGACGGGGTCAGCATCAACCGGGGCTGCGTCGTACAGACCCACCTCTTCCACGACCGGATCATGCGGATGGATACTGTGGTCCTCCGCGAGGGCGCCACCCTGGGCCCGGGCGGCATCGTGCTGCCCGGCAGCACGGTGGGCGCGCGCAGCACGCTGGGCCCGGCCTCGCTGGTGATGCGCGCCGAGTCCGTCCCCGACGACACGCGGTGGCTGGGCAACCCCATCGAGGCGTGGCAGACCACGTCATGACCACCCGTCCCGGCCCGCAGGAAGCCCCCGTCCCCGTGAAGCCCAAGCACGCCCCGGCGGCCGCCGGCGCCCCGGACCCGTACTTCCCGACCAGCGGCGACCACCGCTACCGGGTGCACCGCTACGAGCTGACGCTGGACTACCGGCCCGGGCCCAACCGGCTGGCCGGTTCGGCCCGGCTGAGCGCGGTGGCGGACACGGTGCTGGCGGAGTTCGCGCTCGACCTGGCCGAGTTCCGGATCGGGCGGGTGCTGGTCGACGGCCGGGCCGCCCGCTACACCCACCGCGCCGGCAAGCTGCGCATCCGCCCGGCCAAGCCGCTCGCGGCGGGCGCGGCGTTCACCGTCGAGGTGCACTACACCGGCAACCCGCGCCCGGTGCGCAGCCCGTGGGGCGGCCTGGGCTGGGAGGAGCTGACCGAGGGCGCGCTGGTGGCCAGCCAGCCGGTCGGCTCGCCGTCCTGGTTCCCGTGCAACGACCGGCCCGCCGACAAGGCGACCTACCAGATCGCGGTCACCACGCCGTCCCCGTTCACCGTGGTGGCGAGCGGCCGGCTGCTGACCCGCACCACCCAGGCGTCCAGCACCACCTGGGTGTACGAGCAGAGCGCGCCGACCTCGACCTACCTGGTGACGGTGTCGATCGGCCACTACCGGCCGGTGCCGCTGGCCGCGCGGCCGGCCGTGCCGCAGACCGGGTACGTGCCGGAGCGGCTGGCCACCGGGTTCGCCCGGGACTTCGCCCGGCAGCCGGAGATGACGACCTACTTCGGCGAGGTCTTCGGGCCGTACCCCTTCGGCGAGTACGCGGTCGTTCTCGCGGACGAGGAACTGGACGTCCCGGTGGAGGCGCAGGGCATCGCCACCTTCGGCACCAACCACCTCGGCGGCGGCTGGGAGCGCGAACGGCTGATCGCGCACGAGCTGGCCCACCAGTGGTTCGGCAACAGCGTCACGATCGCCGACTGGCGGCACATCTGGCTCAACGAGGGCTTCGCCAAGTACGCGGAGTGGCTCTGGTCCGAGCACGCCGGCGGCCCGGCCGCGGCCACCCACGCCGCCGCCGCGCACGCGCTGTTGTCCGGGCTGCCACAGGACCTGACGCTCGGCGACCCGGGCCGGAAGCTGATGTTCGACGACCGGCTGTACCAGCGCGGCGGGCTCGTCGTGCACGCGCTGCGGCGGGCCCTCGGCGACGACGCGTTCTTCGCGATGCTGCGGGACTGGACGAGCATCAACCGGCACGGCGTGGTCGACACCGCCGACCTGCGGGCGCACGCCTCCCGGTACGTCGCCACCCCGCTCGGTCCGCTCTTCGAGGCCTGGCTGGAACGGCCGGAGCTCCCGCCGCTGCCGGGCTGACCGCGCGTCGGGACAGCCGGTCGTCCGGTCGGCGGAGAGGCGGTTTATCCGGTCGGAGGCGGGGCGGTTTATCCGGTCGGAGGCGGGGCGGTTTATCCGGTCGGAGGCGGGGCCGGGCTGGACTACTGTCCGTCACATGTCGATGAGTTTCGAAGACCACATGACCGACCTGCCCGACGAGTTGCTCCCCACCACCCGCCGCGCCCTGCTGCACCGGCTCGCCGTCGCCCAGTCCGAGGGGCGCACGCCCTCGATCGTCGCCGGCGTGGTGCGCGGCGGGCGGCTGGTGTGGAGCGGCGCCCGCAGCATGATCGACGGCCACGCGCCGACCCCGGACGTCCAGTACCGGATCGGCTCGCTCACCAAGACCTTCGTCGCCGTGCTGGTGCTGCGGCTGCGCGACGAGGGCCTGCTCGACCTCGCCGACCCGCTCTCCCACCACCTGCCCGGCACCCCGGCCGGCGGCGCGACGATCGCCCAGTTGCTCTCGCACTCCGCGGGGCTCGCCGCCGAGACCCCCGGCCCGTGGTGGGAGCGGACCGAGGGCTCGCTGCGGCCCGGCCTCGGCGACCTCCTGGAGGCCGAACGTCCGCTCAAGCACCCGGCCGGCCGGCTCCACCACTACTCCAACCCCGGTTACGCGCTGCTCGGCGCGCTGGTGGAGAAGCTGCGCGGCGAGCCCTGGGGCGAGGTGCTGCACCGCGAGGTGCTGGCGCCGCTGGGCATGGACCGCACCACGCTGCTGCCCGAGCACCCGCACGCCGGGGGCTTCGCCGTCCACCCGTGGGCCGACGTCATGCAGCCCGAGCCGCTCACCGACACCGGCCTGATGGGCCCGGCCGGCCAACTCTGGTCCACCGGCGCCGACCTGGCCCGCTGGGCGGCCTTCCTCGCCGTCGGCGACGACAAGGTGCTGTCCGCCGACACCCTCGCCGAGATGCGCCGCCCCGCCGTCGCCCCGGAGGACGCCGGGTGGACCAAGGCGTACGGCCTCGGCCTGCAACTGCGCCGACACGGGGGCCGGTTGCTGGCCGGGCACACCGGCTCGATGCCCGGCTTCACGGCGGGCCTGTGGATCAGCGAGGCCGACGGCCTGGCCGCGTTCGCCCTCTCCAACGCCACCAGCGGTGCCGACACCGCGCAGCTGGCCGCCCGGTTGATCGCGCTCACCGCCGAGCACGAGCCGCGGCTGCCCGAGCCGTGGCGCCCGCTGAACGAGGTGGACGAGGAGCTGTTGGAGCTGACCGGCCCCTGGTACTGGGGCGCCGCGCCGAACGCCCTGCGGCTACGGGCCGGCCGGGTGCTGGAGCTCGCGCCGCTCGCCGGCGCCGGCGGCGGCCGCGGCTCGTGCTTCCGGCCCGAGGCGGACGGCACCTGGACCGGCCTGGACAACTACTACGCGGGCGAGACCCTGCGGGTGGTCCGGGGCGCCGACGGCACGGTCAGCCACCTGGACGTCGGCTCCTTCGTCTACACCCGCGAACCGTACGGACCGGCCGACGCCGTCCCGGGCGGCGTCGACCCGGCGGGCTGGCGGGCCATGTGAGCCGGGTCGGCACGTGAGCCGGGTGGCCCGGGTGGGGTGACCGCGACCGCGGGGGCGTACGGTGCAGCCGCACGCCCCCGTTGTCCACCCCCTGCGAACGAGCGCCCGGTGCCGGGCAGATGACCGGCAGGCCACGGGTGGTCCCATTCAGCAGGTGCACATCTGCGCTCCGCCGTGCCGCAACGTGGATGCCAACCGACTCGGAGAGACATACCGAGACCGGTTCGCGTCCATGCCCAACCACCTGCGGACCGGGACGGTGCCCTGGCGATCCACGGCACCGCCGATCGTGCTGCCCTGGAGGGTCCGCCATGACCACCGTCCCCACGTACACTCCGTCCGCAGTCGCCCCCGCCCACGACACCCCGGCGGTCCCCGCCCCGCGCCACCGGCCCGCGCCGGTGTCCGCGTCCGCCCCCGCCTCCCTCGCCACCCCCGCCTACACCGTCTCCCTCGCCCGCGACGAGGACGACGTGCGGGCCGCCCAGCGGCTGCGCCACCAGGTGTTCGCCGCCGAGCTCGGCGCCGTCCTGCACAGCCCGGTCGCGGGCCTGGACGTCGACCCGTTCGACGAGTACTGCGACCACCTCCTGGTCCGCGAGGGCGAGCACGGCACCGTCGTCGGCACCTACCGGCTGCTGCGCCCCGAGGCCGCCCGGCGGGCCGGACGGCTGTACTCCGAAGGCGAGTTCGACCTGTCGGCCCTGGCGCCGGTCCGCCCGGGCCTGGTCGAGCTCGGGCGCTCCTGCATCCACCCGGACCACCGGGGCAACGGCGCCGTCATCAACCTGATGTGGGGCGGCATCGCCCGCTACCTCGCCGACACCGGCAACACCTGGGTCGGCGGCTGCTGCTCGATCGGCCTGGAGGACGGCGGCGCCACCGCCGCCCGGGTCTGGGACACCGTCAGCGCCAAACACCTGGCGCCCGCGGAGTACCGGGTCGCCCCGCGCCGCCGCTGGGACGCCACCGGTGTGCCGCGCGCCGAGCGGGGTGCGCTGCCGGCCCTGCTCCGCGGCTACCTGCGGCTCGGCGCCTGGGTCTGCGGCGAGCCCGCGTACGACCCGGACTTCCACTGCGCCGATCTGTACGTACTGCTCTCGCTGGAGCGCACCGACCCGCGCTACCTGCGGCACTTCCTCTCCGGGCTGCCCGGCCTGGGCACCGCGGCATGAGCGTCTGGCTGCCCACGGCGACCTGCCGGCCCGAGACCTGCCTGGCCGGCCCCGCACCGCATGTCTCCCACCCCCGGCGGGTGCTGCGGCTGACGGCCTGTCTGGCGGCGGTCGTGGTCGGCGTCGCGCTCATCCCGCCGGTCCGCCTGCTCCCGTACGGCGGCCGGGAGCGGCTGATCCGGCTCTGGGCGCGCATTCTGCTCCGCACCCTCGGGGTGACCGTCCACCTCGCCGGGCCCGACGGCGGGCCTGTCGGTGCGGCCGGGGGCGGGGGCGGGCCTGTCGGTGCGGCCGGGGGCGGGGGCGGCGGGGTGCTCGTGGTGGCCAACCACGTGTCCTGGCTGGACATCCCGCTGCTCGCGGCCGGACGTCCGGGCCGGTCGCTGGCCAAGACCGAGGTCCGGCAGTGGCCGGTACTCGGCCGGCTGGTCGCCTGGGGCGGCACCGTCTTCCTGGACCGCGACCGGCTGCGGACGCTGCCGGACACCGTGGCGGCGGTAGCCGAGGTGCTGCGCTCCGGACGCCCGGTGATCGTCTTCCCGGAGGGCTCGACCTGGTGCGGGCGGGAGAGCGGCCGGTTCCGGCCCGCGCTGTTCCAGGCCGCGGTGGAGGCGCGCGCCTTCGTCCAGCCGGTGACCATCCGCTACCGGCTGGCGGACGGACGGCCGACCAGCGTCCCCGCCTTCGTCGGGGACGACGGGCTGCTCACCTCCCTCGCCCGGGTGGTCGCGGCCCGCGGGCTGGTCGCCGACGTGACGTTCCTGCCGCCGATCCCGCCGCCCGCCCCGCGACCCGCCCGGGCGGACGCCCGGCGCGAACTGGCCCGGACGGCGCAGGCGGCGGTGGAAGGGATCCACTGACCGGCCGCCACGACGGCGGCCGGTCAAGCTCGGTGGGCCTCGGCCGACTCCGCCGGGTGCGGTCGCCGCGCGCCGACGGCACCACCCGGGACAACCCCGGTCGGGCCCGGCCCAAGGCACCCGAGGGCCCCACCGGCTCCCCGGCCGCGGGATAGGCTCGCCGGGCACCCCGGCCCGTACGACCACGGAGGAGTCACCGATGCCCGACACGTACCCCCTCTACGAACCGTACGCGCAAGGCCTGTTGGATGTCGGCGACGGGCAGCGGATGCACTGGAACGCCTCCGGCAACCCGGCGGGCACGCCGGCCGCGGTGGTGCACGGCGGGCCCGGGTCCGGCCACAGTCCGGGCGCCCGACGGTACTTCGACCCGGAGCGCTACCACGTCGTCCAGTTCGACCAGCGCGGCTGCGGGCAGAGCCTGCCGCACGCAGCCGACCCGTCGACCGGGATGGAGCACAACACCACCCGTCACCTGATCGCCGACATGGAGCGACTTCGGGAACACCTCGGCATCGACAAGTGGCTGCTGTACGGCGGTTCGTGGGGATCCACGCTGATCCTCGCGTACGCCCAGGCCCACCCCGAGCGCGTGTCCGGGATCGTCATCTGCGGGGTCACCATGACCGACACCGGCGAACTCGACTGGCTCTACCGGGGGGTCGGCCGGCTGATCCCCGGGCCGTGGGAGGAGTTCCGGGACTTCCTGCCGACCGCCGACCGCAACGGCGACCTCCTCGCCGCCTACAGCCGACTGCTCAACAGCCCCGACGAGACGGTCCGACGAGCCGCCGCCACCGCCTGGGCCACCTGGGAGGACGCGGTCATCTCGCACGAGGCCCTGGGCAAGCCGAACGCCTACACCGACCGCCCCTCCGACGCCCTGATGGCCTTCACCCGGATCACCGCGCACTACTTCTCGCACCAGGCCTTCCTGGAGGACGGCCAACTGCTGCGCGACGCCGGACGACTGGCCGGGATCCCGGCCGAGCTGATCCACGGCCGGCTGGACCTCGGAGCACCGCTCGGCATTCCCTGGAAGTTGACCAAGGCCTGGCCGGACGCCCGTCTGACGGTCATCGACGAGTCCGGGCACACCGGAAGCCCGAGGATGACGGAGGCGGTCCTGGCCGCGATCGAGCGCTTCGCCTGAACACCCGGGCTCCGCACGGGCAGTTGGACCGTTCGTCACAAGTGGCCCATTCCAATGAACCCCTACGATACGATGCATGATCGCCTACGCCCCAGCCGCCCTGTTCTTCCTGTTGTTCGGGATCGGGGTACTGCGCGACCGCCGCCAGTTCAGCAACGCCGTCCTCCTCGGTATCGCCGTCTCGCTCCTCTCCCTCGCCCTGCTCACCGAACTCCGCAGGACGACCACCACGGTGGTCGAGATCGTCGCGGCGGCGATCATCCTGCTGCCGGCCCTCGGCACGGCGGCCCTGGTCTGGTTCCTGCTCTCCAACGGGCTCACCATGATCCGCAAGGAGGGCAGACGACCCGCCAACCTGCTGTCGCTGCTCGCCGGGCTGGGCATCATCACCGTCATCGTGCTGCTGCTCGCCGCCCTCGCCACCGGCTCGCGGCGGCTGGCCATCCTGGCGGGCACCGCCGTCCTGGTGGTCCTCTACGTCTCGTTCCTGTTCGTCTGCTTCGTCGGCTACGCCTTCCTGTACAGCCGCCACCGGCCTCGCCGGGACGTCGACTTCGTGGTCGTGCTCGGCTCCGGGCTGATCGGCGGCGAGCGCGTCCCGCCGCTGCTGGCCAGCCGGCTCAACCGGGGCCGCGAGGCGTACGAGAAGCAGGCCGCGCACGGCAATCCGCCGGTACTGATCACCTCGGGCGGCCAGGGACCGGACGAGAAGCTGCCTGAGTCCCATGCGATGGCCGACTACCTGACCGAGCGCGGCTTCCCGGCCGAACACATCGAACGGGAGGACCGCTCGCGCACTACCGAGGAGAACCTGCTCTTCAGCAAGGCCATCATGGAACAGGCCAAGCCCGACTACCGCTGCGTCGTGGTCACCAACAACTTCCACGCCTTCCGGGCGGCGCTCCTCGCCCGCAAGACCGGTGTCAACGGACACGTCTTCGGCTCGCCCACCGCCCGGTACTACTGGCCGACCGCGACCATCCGCGAGTTCGCGGCGGTGTTCCTCTCGCACAAGCTCGTCAACTTCGGGATCTGCGGCCTCCTCGCACTCTGCGGGGTGCTCGCGGCGCTCTGAGCGCCCATGTCACCTACCCCTCCGGCCTGAGCCCGGCGAACAGGTCGTTCTCGACCCCGCCCGCCCCGGCCGCCCCGCCTGCTCCACCGGCCCCGGGCAGCAGGCTCCGGGCCAGGTGGTAGTCCTCGGTCGGCCAGACCTCGCGCTCGATGTCCCGCGGGTGGGCCATGAACGCGACCCCCGGCGCGACCTGGGTGGCGTGCGCCAGCATCGCCGCGTCCCGTACGGCGAACTGCTCGGCGCACGCTATCCGGGTGGTGGTCGTCAGGACGGGCGGGGTGTCGGGCCACCCGGCGAGCAGTTCGCCCATGGCCGAGGGGACGCCGCGCTCCGTCATGGCGTCGTGCAGGGTCTGGAACCAGGCCCGGGAGAGCGCCACGTGGTAGTAGAGCTTGGACGCCTGCCAGGGCTCGCCCGCTTCGGGGTGGCGCCCCGGGTCGGCGGCGGCCTCGAAGGCCGCCACGGTGACCTGGTGGGTCATCACGTGGTCCGGGTGCGGGTACCCGCCGGTCTCGTCATAGGTGATCACCACGTGCGGGCGGAACTCGCGGATCAGTGCGACCAGCGGCGCCGCCGCGGCCTCGACCGGCTGGGAAGCGAAGCAGCCCTCGGGCAGCGGCTCGTCCGGCCCCGGCATGCCGGAGTCGACGAAGCCGAGGAACTGCTGGCGCACCCCGAGGATCTCCCGGGCGGCCGCCATCTCCTCGCGCCGGATCCGGGCGATGTCGGCCCGGACCTCGGGACGGTCCATCGCCGGGTTGAGCACCGAGCCGCGCTCACCGCCGGTGCAGGTGACGACCAGGACCTCCACCCCCTCGGAGGCGTACCGGACGAGGGTGGCCGCGCCCTTGCTGGACTCGTCGTCGGGGTGCGCGTGCACGGTGAGCAGGCGCAGGCCGCCGGGGTGTTTGGTGAACATGGATACCTCCGTGAGCGTCGATCGAGGAAGTGGCGGTCGAAGAGCTGGCGGTCGAAGAACCGACGGCCCGGTCAGGCAGCGTTCTTGCGGGTGTTCGGGTAGAGCCAGGCCGGCCCGATCGCCAGCGCGGACAGGACCAGCCCCCACCAGAAGGTCTCCCCGAAGGCCGCGCCCGGACGGTCCGGGTGGCCGTGCTGTGCCTGCTGGAGGGCCAGCGTCAGCACTGCCGTCCCGAGCGCCCCGCCGATCCGGTTCAGCACGTTGACCGCACCCGCGGCCGCCGGCACCTGGGCCTTCTCGACGCTCCCGTACACCGCCGCCAGGCCGGGGATCGCGATGAGCCCCATGCCCGCGCCGCGCAGCGCCAGCGAGCCGGCGATCAGCCAGTCGGCCGGGTCGGAGCCGCTGCCCAACTGGGTGAACGCGAGCGTGCCGACGAGGGAGCAGGCGATGCCGATCATGATCAGTGGACGCGGCGCGAGGCGGTCGGTTATTCGGGCGGCCAGCATCGCGGTGACCGCCGTGCCGAGGGCCTGCGGTGCGAGCAACAGGCCGGCCTCCACCGCCCCGGCGTGCTTCACCTGCTGGTAGTAGAGCGGCACCAGGAACATCGAGCTGTAGAGCGCGGCGCCCTGCAGGAAGCTGTTCGCCGTCGCCACGGTGAAGCCGCGCCGGGCGAACAGCCGCAGGTCGATCAGCGGCGTCCGGACACCACCGCGCCCCACCCGCAGCGCGTACCAGCCGTAGACCGCCACCAGCATCGCGCCCGCCCCGAGAGCGGCCCAGCCGGCCGCTCCGCCGCCACCGATCGTCGAGAGCCCGTAGACCAGCCCGGTCAGGCCGGGCGAGAGCAACACCAGGCCGGTCATGTCCAGCCGGGGCTTCGGCGCGTCCGACGTCTCGTCAGCCGGCAGCCAGCGGGCGGCCGACAGCAGAATCAACAGCCCGACCGGAACGTTCAGCAGGAACATCCAGCGCCAGTCGAGGTGCTCCAGCACCAGCCCGCCGAGGATCGGCCCCAGGACGGGGGCCAGGCTGATCGGGAGCATCAGGGTGCCCATCACCCGCCCCATCCGGGGCGGCCCGGCCGCTTGTATGATGATCGCCTGGCCGAGCGGTTGAATCATCCCGCCGCCGATCCCCTGCAGCACCCGGAAGGCGATCAGACTGCCCGTCGACCAGGCCAGACCGCACAGCGCCGACCCGAGCACGAACAGGACGACCGAGGCGAGCCACGCCCGCCGGGCCCCGAAGCGACCGGCGGCCCAGCCCGAGAGCGGCATCGTCAGCGAGATCGCCAGCAGGTACCCCGTGGCCACCCACTGCACCGCGGCGATCGAGCTGTGCAGATCGCGGCCGACGGAGTCGATGCCGACGTTGACGATCGTGGTGTCCAGCAGTGCGAGCACCGGACCCAGCGCGAGCACCGAGGCCATCTTCCACAGGCTCGACGGGATCGCCTCCGGTTCCCCCTCCCGGACTCCCCCTCGCCGGCCCTTCGCAGTGACGGATGTGGTCATGCGCCCTCCCCTGGTCGCCCCTCGGGCGAGTCGCCCTCGAGCCCTGTAGCCACTCCGGCGATCACCGTGGCGATCGCTTCGACGGCCTTCCGGCAGCCGTTCCGACCGCCCGAGAAGAACTTAGGACGGACCCACTCGCTGGGTCAAGCCTAATTACTGTGCTCGACCCAGCGACCTGCGCTAGGCTCCCGCCATGACCGAGACCGGGACCACGCCCAACCTGCGCGAACTCAATAAGCGCCGCACCCGCGAGGCGATCTCGCACGCCGCGACCAGGCTCTTCATCGAGCAGGGCTTCGACCGGACGACCATCGCCGAGGTCGCGGCCGCCGCGGGCGTCGCCAAGATGACCGTCACCAACCACTTCCCGCGCAAGGAGGACCTCTTCTTCGACCTGCACGAGGAACTCGTCGGCCGGCTCGCCCGGGCCGTCGCCGAGCGCGCGCTGGGCGAGTCCGCGCTCGCCGCGCTGCGCCGCGACTGCCTGGCCAGGATCGACCGGCACGACCCACGGCTCGGCTTCTCCGGCCCGGCCTTCGCCCGCACGGTCTTCGACAGTCCGGCCCTGGTCGCCCGGCTGCGCGAGGTGCACGAGCAGAGCGAGACCGCCCTCGCCGAGGCGCTGGCCGAGGCCGTGCACGAGAGACCCGTCGGCTTCGAGAGCCGGGTTGCCGCCGCGCTGTTCGGCGCCGTCGACCGGGCGGTGTTCGCCGAGGTGCTCCGCCACACCCTGGCCGACGAGGACCACGCCGCGATCGCCGCCGTGGTGCGGCCCTCCGCCGTCCGCGCCTACGACCGGCTGGAGGGCGCACTGGGCGGCTTCGCCGTACGGGAGGCCTAGCGATCCCACCCAGGACGAGCCACTCGGGACGATCCGCGCAGAACAGCCCGCACAGAGCAGAACACCCCGCACCGGACGGTCCACCGCACAGGACGGTCCACCCGGGACAGAGCACCCTTGACGAAAGGTTGACCTGCTCACGGCAGAAGGTTGACGATCGCCGCCTCTATCGTCGGCCCATGCCCTCACAGCCCATCAGGCCCACCGCGCTGCCGGTCCTGCCGTACCGCAAGCCCACCCGGGGCCGGGACTACTGGGTCCTGAACGACGTCCTGCCCGACCCGGACGCCGTCCGCGAACGCTGCCTGGCCCGCGGCGAGTGGACCGAGGGTTACCCGCACCGCCCCGAGACCTGGCCCGGACTGCGCACCATGCCGGGCCTGGAGCCCGAGGAGCTGGCCCGGGTCGAGTCCCAGGTCCGCAAGGCGACCGGTGCCTCCCGACTCTGGGTGCAGAGCACCCCGGGCGGCGGCACGCTCAACCACAACTGCGTCCAGGTCGTCGGCGCCGGGGAGTCGGAGTCCCGCCCGCACACCGACTCGCGCGCCCTCTGCCGCTTCGCCGCCGTGCTCTACCTCAGCCCGGGCGCGCCCAAGGACGCCGGCACCAGCTTCTACCGCCAGCAGTTCCCCGGTGGTCGCCTTGGCGGCAACGTGGTGGACGCCCCGCACAACAATCTGGTCGAGGCGCTCGGCACCCGCCGCGTGCCCGCCGACCACTTCGTCGAGGACGTCCGCGTCCCCAACCGCTACAACCAACTGCTGCTCTACAACGCCAATCTGATCCACAGCGCCACCGGCTACTACGGCGACGAGCTGGCGGAGCGCCGGATGACGGCGGTGTTCTTCTGGATGGCCTGACGCCACGACGCCGTGACAACGTGACGCCGTGACGACGCGGCGGGCGGTGCCGCCGGGCAGCTCAGGCCGCCCCGACGTGCGCCAGGCTCGCCCGCGTCAGCGCCGCCGCCAGCCGGGCCAGGTCCTTCGCCGCGACCAGCTGCGCCAGGCCCGCCGGACTCGCCGGCAGCCCCAGCGTCCGGGCCTCCTCCAGTACCCGCTCGTCGAAGTACGGCCGCAGCGACGGCCAGACCGCCTGCGCCTCCCGCCGGAAGATCCCGGCCCCGACCGGCCCGATCCGGGGAAACTCCCGCAGCAGCTCGCCGATCCGCTCCGGCTCGCCGCCCGCTTCCTCCCGCAGCCGCCGCAGGTCGCCGTGCCAGCGGTCGAGCAGCAGCTCGGCGCCCCGGCCGAGCGCGGTGGCGGTGCTCTCGTCGTAGCGCACGTAGTGGGCCCGGCCGAGCGCGGCGATCAGCGTGCCGCGCCGGGCGTCGGCCATCGCGCGTGGAGTCCGCAGACCGGCGGCCGACAGCTCGCGCGCCGCCGCCGTGGCGGTGTCGGCGCTGATCCGCACCGAGCACAGCACGGTCAGGACGAGCAGCCGGTAGAGCGGCGAGGGCTTGTCGCGCAGCGTGATCCCGGCTTCCTCCGCGTAGGTGCGGCCGAACCGGTCCAGCAACTCGGAAACGGTTGCTTGCACGGTCATCACCTCCTCCCCCCACGCCTGCCCGGATTCGGGCCCCTCGCACCAGGGGACGCTCGCCGCATGGACCAGGACCCCACGGACCACACCCGCCCGAACCGGCCCGCCGTACCACCGGCCGTACCACCCCCCGTGCCACCCACCGCGCCACCGGCTGTGCCACCGGCTGTGCCACCCACCGTCCCACCGACCGAGGCGATCCGCCCCGACTGGGCCGCGATCGACGAACTGCCCACCGCCGAGCTGCTCCGTCTGATGAACGCCGAAGACCGCACGGTCGCCGCCGCCGTCGGCGGACAGCTGGAGCGGATCGCCGCCGTGGTCGACGCGGTGGCCGCCCGGATGGCGTGCGGCGGACGGCTGGTCTACGCCGGGGCGGGAACGGCCGGCCGGCTCGGGGTGCTGGACGCCGCCGAGTGCCCGCCGACCTTCGGCACCGACCCGGCACTCGTCGTCGGCCTGATCGCGGGCGGGCGGACGGCCGTGACGGAGGCCGCCGAGGGCGCCGAGGACCGCCCCGACCTCGCCGAGGCCGACGTGGCCGTGCTCGCCCTCACCCCCGCCGACACCCTGGTCGGCGTCTCCGCCTCCGGCCGCACGCCGTACGCCGTGGCGGCCGTACGGGCCGCACGGGCCACCGGCGCGCTGACCGTCGGGCTGGCCTGCAACCGCGGTTCGGCGCTGGCGGCCGCCGCCGAACTGGCCGTCGAGGTGGAGGTGGGCCCCGAGGTGTTGGCCGGCTCGACCCGGCTCAAGGCGGGGACCGCGCAGAAGCTGGTGCTCAACATGCTGTCGACGGCCGTGATGGTCCGCCTCGGGCGGACGTACGGAAATCTGATGGTCGACGTCCGGGCCACCAACAGCAAGCTGCGCGAGCGCGCCCGGCGGATCGTCGCCGAGGCCACCGGCGCCGACGACCAGAGCATCCGTCGCGCCCTCACCGCGACCGACGGGCGGGCCAAGGACGCGATCCTGCTCCTGCTCGCCGACATCGACGCGCCCGCCGCCGCCCGGCTGCTCACCGCCGCGAACGGTCGACTGCGCGAGGCTCTGAAGGCAGCCCGCAACGGCTGATCCAAGCCCGTCGGCGACGGCCAGGAGGGGATCGCCGAGCTCGGAGAACAGCTGGTCACGCTGTCGCGGTCAACGGAAAACCGGGCCACCCCGAAGGTCTTCGCCGGAGCCGGGAAAGCAGTCGTCGCCCCGTTCGACCGCCCCGCCTCCGGCCGAGGCGCGGGCAGGCGGCGTGCGAGGCAGGCGGCAAGCGTGCGGGGCAGGCGGCAAGCGTCGGGACGGAAGCTGCCGGTGGACCTGCCGCTCGGCATCGCGCCGCGACCCTAGCGTGAGGTGCGGCGCCGGACACACCGGCGAGGCGCCACAGGAAACCCCGCTACGCCGTCAACTCCCGTTCACACGGAAGGACTTCACACCCACCCATGTCCAGACTCCGCTCCCGGGTCGCCGCTCTGGCCGCCCTCGCCACGATCGGGTTCGGCGCCCTCACCACGGGTACCGCCGACGCCGCCCCGGCTGTTCCGGCCACCGCTCCTGCTGCTGCTCCGGCCGCGGCCGCCGCGCTGACCGAGCCCACCCACATCCCGATGAACAGCCTGCTGAACCGCAACCAGGCCTGGTACTCGCCGAACGGCCAGATCATGCTGGCCATGCAGGGCGACGGCAATGTCGTCCTGTACCGCGGCACCACCCCGATCTGGGTGGCCAAGGGCGCCATCCCCAACGGCAACATCCTGGTCATGCAGGACGACGGCAACCTCGTCGTGTACGCCGCCGACAACACCCCGCTGTGGGCCAGCAACACCGGCGGCCACCCCGGCGCCGAGCTGGTCATCTACAACGAGGGCGCCATCGCGGTCCAGCTGAACGGCAAGGCCCTGTGGAGCAGCGTCCAGTCGACGCCGACCCTGCCCCCGTGCCCGCCGTGGGGCCCGCCCTACCCGGGTCAGGTCACCTGGCCGTGGTGCCCGACCTGGCCGTTCCCGAGCTGACCCCCGGCCCGGACGACCGCACGCCTGGGCACCTGAGCCCGGCCCGCACACCTGCCACTCGGACGACCGCACGCCTGGGCCCGTAAGCACGGCCCGTACCCCTGGCGCCCCAGCGACGGCGGGGGTACGGCCCGTGCCCCGGTCACGCCCCGCGTGTTCCCGGGCCCTACCGACCCGACCCCGGTCGGCCTATCGTTAGCTGGCGGAAGCTATCGAAGTCCCCCTCTCCGACCCCCGGCGGCCCGATGGGCCCCTCACCAGGAGGCAGCGGTGGCGACTCGACTTTCCGGGGGCGGCAGGACCGGACGCTTCCGCCGAGTCCGCGGCGGTGTGGAACCGGACCACCCCCGGTACAAGTGGGTGGCCCTGTCGAACACCACCCTCGGCACGCTGATCGCCACCATCAACGCGTCGATCGTGCTGATCTCGCTGCCCGCGATCTTCCACGGCATCGGGCTGGACCCGTTGCAGCCGGGCAACGTCAGCTACCTGCTCTGGATGCTGATGGGGTACATGCTGGTCACCGCCGTGCTGGTGGTGACGCTCGGCAGGCTCGGCGACGTCCTCGGCACGGTCTGGGCCTACCGCTCGCTGCGCGACACGGGGGTACGGCGGCCCGCCCGGGTCGACTGGTGGGGCAACGTCACCTTCGCGGTCGGCCTGACCGTCCTGCTCGCGGCGATCACCTACGGCATCCAGCCGTACGGCGGCCGCACCATGGGCTGGACCAACCCGTGGGTGCCGGCCGGGCTGATCGGCGGGGTCGCGCTGCTGGCCGTGTTCTGCCTGGTCGAATCCAGGGTCGCCGAGCCGATGTTCCCGCTGAGGCTCTTCCGCGCCCCGGTCTTCACCGGGGGCAACGCGGCCACCCTGCTGGGTTCGATCGCCCGCGGCGGGCTCCAGTTCGTGCTGATCATCTGGCTGCAGGGCATCTGGCTGCCGCTGCACGGCTACGACTACGCCGACACCCCGCTGTGGGCCGGCATCTACCTGGTCCCGCTGACCGTCGGCTTCCTGGCCGCGGGGGCGGCCTCCGGGTACCTCTCGGACCGCGCCGGGGCCCGGCGGTTCGCCTCCGGCGGGCTGGTGGTGATGGCGCTGTCCTTCGCCGGACTGCTTCTGCTGCCGACCGACTTCGGCTACCCCTGGTTCGCCGTCCTGGTGTTCCTCAACGGTCTGGGGGGCGGCCTGTTCGCCGCGCCCAACACCGCGCTGATCATGTCGAGCGTGCCCGCGGAGGCGCGCGGCGCCGCCTCCGGCATGCGGGCCACCTTCCAGAACGCCGGCATGGTGCTGTCGATCGGCGTGTTCTTCTCGCTGATGGTAGCGGGCCTCGCCGGGTCGCTTCCGCACACGCTCACCGCGGGACTGACCGCGCAAGGCGTCCCCGTCGGCGACGCCCGGGCCATCGCCGCCCTGCCACCGGTCGGCACCCTCTTCGCCGCCTTCCTCGGCTACAACCCGATCCAGCAGTTGCTGGGCCCGCACGTGCTCGGGCAGCTCCCGCCCGGCAACGCGCAGACGCTGACCGGCCGGGAGTTCTTCCCGCAGCTGATCTCCGGGCCCTTCCACGACGGCCTGGTCGTGGTCTTCTGGCTGGCGATCGCGATGTCGCTGGTCGCGGCGGCCGTCTCGCTGGCCCGCGAACGCCCCCGGCCCGCCGCCGTCGCCGCCGAGGCGGACGCCGACGCGGCCGAAGCGAAGGCGGACCCGACCACGGCGGACGCGACGTGACCGGGGCGGACGGCGCCGGACTCCCCGCCGAGGCGGTGGTCCGGCTGCGCCTGGTGATCGGCCGGCTCAACCGGCAGATGGCCCGCGCCGCCGACGACCAGGACCTGACCGCCGCCCAACTCTCCGCGCTGGCCCGGGTGGAGCAGCACGGCCCGCTACGGCTCGGGGAGTTGGCGGCGCGCGAGGGGGTGGCCGTCCCCTCCATGGTCCGCACGCTCGCGCCGCTGACCGCGGCCGGGCTGATCGCCAAGACACCGGACCCGCTGGACGGCCGGTCCCAACTGCTGGCCCTGGCGCCACAGGGCGAGGAGGCGCTGTCCCGGATCCGTCGGGAACGCTCCGCGCTCCTGGCCCGCCGCAGCACCCGGCTCAGCGCGCGCCAGTGCCGGGAGTTGGAGGCGGCGCTCCCGCTGCTGGAACTGCTGCTGAACGAGCCCGGAACACCCGAGCCGCCCCCGCACCCACCGAGGGCCGAACCGCCCACCACCCACGGAGGAGACGCGGACAGCTGAGGGGCTGCGGACGGCTGGAGGGGCCGCCGACAGCCGGGGGCCGCCGACGGGCTCCGGCGGCGGCCCCCTCGAACGTCGCCTCGCCTCAGGCCGGAACGCCCTGCCACGGCGCACCCTGCCACGGGCCGTACGCCGCGACCTGCGCACGCAACTGCCGCAGCGCCCGGGCGGAGGCGATGCCCACCGCGCCGACGACCAGCCCGTCCCGTACGCAGGCGCCGACGAAGCGGCGCTCCTCGAGGCCGCCGTCGACGACCTCGAAGCGGTCGGCGCCGCCAGGGCGGCCGAAGGCCTGGACCCGCAGCCCGTACTGGTCGGTCCACAGGTACGGGACCGGCTCGTACGCCTGTCGCCCGCCGTCCTGGCCGGCCAGCAGGTTCCGGGCGACGCACAGGGCCTGCTCGGTGGCGTTGGTGCGCTGTTCCAGGCGCCGTCGACGGCCGGTGCGGGGGTCAGGCCAGGAGGCGGCGTCGCCCGCCGCCCAGATGCCGGGGCCCGCGGCGCAGTGGGCGTCGCAGACCACGCCGTCGTCCAGCCGGACGCCGCTGCCGGCCAGCCACTCGGTGTCCGGCACCGACCCGATGGCCATCAGCACGACATCGGCCGACAGTTCGGTGCCGTCGGCCAGCCGCACCCCGGCGGCCCGGTCGCCGCGCCGGACGACCGCCGCGGCCACGCCCTGCCGGATCCGCACCCCGTGCTCGCGGTGCAGGGCGGTCAGCAGCGCGGCCGACTCGGTGCCCAGCACGGCGGCCAGGGGTGTGGCGGTGGACGTCAGCCAGGTCACCTCGGCCCCGAGCCCGACGGCGGTGGCCGCCGCCTCCGCGCCGAGCAGCCCGCCTCCGACCACCAACAGCCGGACGCCCGCGGATAGTTCGGCGCGCAGCGCGAGCGCGTCGGCGAGCGTGCGCAGCACGTGGGCGCCGGGCGTGGTGGCGTCGGCGCCCGGAAGCCGGCGCGGCCGGACCCCGGTGGCCAGGACGAGGGCCTCGCACCGCACCCGCCGACCGTCGGACAGTTCCACCGTCCGCTCGCGCCGGTCGAGGCGTTCGGCCCGCACCCCGAGGCGCAGGTCGAGGCCGAGCTCGTCCAGCGCCTGCGGGCCGCGCAGCGCCAGGCGCTCCGGCTGCCACTGCCCGGCGAGCAGCTGCTTGGACAGCGGCGGGCGGTCGTACGGCGGCTCCTCCTCGGCCCCGATCAGGGTGAGGCGGCCGTCGTACCCGGCGCGGCGCAGCGCCTCGGCGGTGTGCAGTCCCGCCGCGCCCGCGCCGACGACGGCCACCGCGCGCGGTGTGCTCACGCCTCGTTCAGCCGGATCGCGGCGGCCGGGCAGACCGCGGCGGCGTCCCGGACGGCCTGGTGGGACTGGGCCGGGGGCTGGGCGTCGAGCAGGACGACGATGCCGTCCTCGTCGCGCTGGTCGAAGACCTCGGGGGCGGCGAGCACGCAGTGTCCGGCGCCGCAGCACTTCTCCTGGTCGATCTGGACGAGCATGGGGTTCCTTTCGGGACGCGGCAGGATCGGCCTGCCGGGGGCGAACTGCACTGGGGTGGTTGGCTGTTGCGGCGGGTGGCCGACAGGGCCCGGGGCCCGTCCCGGTCGCGGTGCCGACGATCACCAGGCATCGGCCAGCAAGCGCGGGGCACCGAGCGTCGGCCACCAGGCGTCGGGCACCGAGCCTCAGTCACCAGCCGTCGGGCACCGAGCCTCAGTCACCAGCCGTCGGTCACCAGCCGACGGGCAACTCCTGGACGCCGTAGATGAGCATCTCGCCGCGGAAGCGGACGTCCTCGAACGGAACGGCCAGGCGCAGTCGGGGCAGCCGCCGCAGGACGGTGTTCAGCGCGATCTGCAGTTCCAGCCGGGCGAGCGGCTGCCCCAGGCACTGGTGGACGCCGAAGCCGAAGGCCAGGTGCAGGCGGGCGTCACGGGACAGGTCGAGGGCGTCGCCGTCCGGAAACTCCCGCGCGTCCCGGTTGGCGGTGTTGATCATGCAGATCACGCCCTCCCCGGCCCCGATCCGGACCCCGCCGACGGTGACGTCCTCGGTGGCGACCCGGGTCAGGCCTGAGTGCACGATGGTCAGGTAGCGCAGGAGTTCCTCGACCGCGCCGGCGACGGATTCCGGGTGCGCGCGCAGGTGGGCGAGCTGGTCGGGGTTCTGCAGCAGGGCGAGGACGGAGAGCGCGGTCATGTTCGCCGTGGTCTCGTGCCCGGCCACCAGGAGCAGCCGGCCCATCGCGCCGATCTCCTCGGTGTCCAGCTCGCCGCGCTCGACCAGCCGGCTGAGGATGCTCCCGTCGGGCTCGGCGCGCTTGGCCTCGGCGAGTTTCACCAGGTAGTCGGCCAGTCTCTGCTGGGCGGCGCCCACCTCCTCGGCCGAGGAGTCACGGCGCAGCAGGATCCGGCTGCACTCCTGGAAGAAGTCGTGGTCCTGGTACGGGACTCCGAGCAGCAGGCAGATGACGAGGGAGGGCAGCGGCAGGGCGAACTCGCGAACCAGGTCGGCACGGGTGCGCCCGGCGGTCATCCGGTCCAGCAGGTCGTCGGCGATGCGCTGGATCTCGGGGCGCAGCGCCTCGACCTTCTTGATCATGAACTCCCCGGTGAGCATCCGGCGCAGCCGGGCGTGCTCCTGGCCGTCCATCCTGATGAAGGTGGGCTGACCGCTGCTCAGCTGCCGGGCGCCGGCGCTGATGAACGGGAAGCCGGAGCGGGTGGCGTCCGAGCTGAAGCGGGCGTCGCCGAGTACCGCCTTGACGTCCTCGTGGCGGGTGACCAGCCAGCTGGGGGCGCCGTCCCACAGGGAGACGCGGCTGATCGGCTCCTCCTGCTGGGCCTGCCGGTAGGCGGGCGGCGGGTCGAACGGGCAGCCACCGCGGGCGGCGGGGTGGGCGAACCGGGGGGTCTGAGCGGTTGTGGCCATCATGGGCTCCCTTCTCGGAGCTTCGGGTGCCGACGGCGTCGGGCGGGTGGGCCCGCGGCGCCGCGGAGCAGTTCCGGACCATTTACATGCCCTAAGCAACTAACTCACCGTCACGCTAACTCGCGATCCGTGGCGATGAAAGGGCTCACCGGGCGACGGTCGGATCTGTCCGAAAACCGGTCAGGGACCCGCAGCGCCACCGCGCCCCGCACCGGATCGCTACAGTTCCCCCATGCCGGACGCCACCGATCATCGGACCGCCACCTCCGACCTGGAGGCCGTGCTGGCCTCGCTGGCCTACCTGCTGACCCGCTCCCAGGAGCACGAACGCCAGGCCGCCCGGGCGGGCATCACAGCGGCCCGCTCGGACGTCTACCTGCTGCGCGCGCTCGCCGACGGGCAGGGCGCCAGCCGGGTGGGCGACCTCGCCACCCGGCTGATGGTCAAGCCCTCCCACGTCACCCGGCAGATCGACCGACTGCAGGGCCAACAGCTGGTGGAGCGCACCCCGGACGCGGCGGACCGGCGGGCCCGCCAGATCGAACTGACCACCGAGGGGCGGGCGATGCTCGACCGCCTGAAACGGGCCAACATCGCCGGGCTCGCCGACGCGCTGGAGGGAATCCCGGAGTCGGACGTCGCCGCCACCGTCACCGTGCTGCGCCACTTGATCGACCGCTACGTCCACCGGGTCCGGACCTCGGCGCTGTCCGAGGACGACACTCCCCCGGACGGACCGGCCGAGGAAACCGGAGCGGCCGACCGCGCCGACCCGGATCCAGCCACATCGCCCACCGTTACCAGCCAGTGACGATCCGTCCACAACCGATCCGCCGAACAGGGCGTCCTTGGAGATGGCAGAGCCCGAAGCGCGGCATCCGCCTTCGGGCCGAAACAATCACCTCCCCTCGAAAGGGGTGCACCCGTGATCGTCTCCAAGCGGAACTCCCTGCGCCTGGCCGCCGTGACCACCCTCAGCGTGATCTCCCTCGGGCTGGCGGGCACCGCCATGGCCGCCGCCCCCGCCCCCCAGCCCGCGGCCGCCACACAGCCGGGCATCGTGCAGCAGGGCATCGTGCAGTCGGCCGCCACCCAGCCGGCCGCCGCGCACGCCGCCATCACCGCCAAGCCGTCGGTCTCCGCCGTCCCGGCGTGGCAGCTGTTCCGCGTCACCGGCACGACCACCGGCCTCAAGGCGGGCAGCACGGTGACCCTGCAGCAGAAGCAGCACGGCAGCTGGGTCACGCTGCCCGCCTCCGTCCACACGACCCGCGACGGCTCCTACTCGCTCGGCGTGAAGCTCGGCCTCAAGGGCCTGAACGAGCTGCGCATCACCAGCGGGGACAGCGCCTCCCCGGTCTTCACCGTCACCGTGCGCTGACCCACGGCCCACGGCGCACGGCCAACGGCGCGCCGAAGAAGGCCCCCACCGCCACCGGATGCTGTTGGTTAATCGGTGAGGGCCTGCGTGACGTCGGCCTGTACGACCCCGTTGGGGTTGTGCAGGCCGTTGTCGTGTTCAGGGGTGGGG